>CAZRDB010000147.1:5520-12654 GCA_964598695.1 uncultured Armatimonadia bacterium | reverse complement strand
GGCTGATCACGTAGGTCCCTTGGGAGTCGAGGACAAACACGTAGCCGGACTCGCCGATCTTGGTCTCCATGATCGCCGTGCGCAGCTCCTGCACGCTCTCGGCCGGGAGCCCGACGAAGAGGGCGCCGATGACCTTGCCCTCGCCGTTCTTGATCGGCTCGTACTTGGTGACGTACTTCTTGCCGACGACGGTCGCGGGGCCGACGAACTCCTTGCCCGCGAGGATGGCCTGCGCCACCGGGCTCGAGTTCGGGATGTAGGTCCCGACCGCCCGTTTGCCGTCGTCCTTGACCACGTTCGTGGAGGTCCGCAGGAGGCCGGAGTCGATCTTCTGGAAGATCGTACACGCGATCCCGGCCGACTTCTTCACCTCGTCGACGATGGTGAAGTCGCCGCTGATCGGCTGCTCGCCGATGCTCCAGGACGGCACGTGCACCGTCTGCTCGGCCTTGGTGTCCTGGTCGGAGACCTTCATCTCGACCGGGTCGCCCTCGGTGATCTCCGCGCCGTAACGGTGGAGCGTGTTGCGGGCGACGATCAGGTCGGATGCCACCTTCATCTCCAGCAGTTTGTGCTGGGTGTCGCACATGGCGTAGACGCCGTCGCCGATGTGCTTGAGGTCCTGCCGGCCAAGCTCCGCGACCTCGGGCCCGGCCTGTCGGAAGCTCAGGAAGGACTGCACCGCCACGCCCAGTACCACGACGGCGATGAAGCCCACGATCAGGCGCGCACGAATCGAGAGGCTGATGCGCACTGCCCCCTCCTGTCCCTTTCGTCGCCCGGAGAACCCGTTACGCGCAGGCAGCCGCCCTGGGCGGTCCCCATCCCGGGAGTAGCCACTGGTGCTCTCGGTGCGAGCTGGGCGCCGCGATGTCCCTCGCAACGCCTGGCCGTGTGCGGTGTGGCGCCCGAAGCCCGCTACGGGCGGGCCGAACCGGGGGCCGCGGTGCCCGAGGCCGGATCGGCCACGGGCAGGAGCACCTGGACCAATGTCCCTTGTCCAGGCTCACTACTAACACGAATCAGACCGCCATGTTGTTCAACGGTCCCACGCGCCGCCGCCAACCCGAGACCCCTCCCTTCGCCTACCTCACGCGTGCTGTAGAACGGATCCAACGCCCGGCGGAGCGTCTCGGAGTCCATCCCGCAGCCCGTGTCGCGCACCGCGAGCACCGCGTACCGCCCGGGCTTGGCCCTCGGCTCCAGCGCGCAGTCGTCCGCAGTCAGCTCGACGTAGCCCGAGGACAGCCGGATCTCACCACCCGCCTCCGTGGCGGCCCGGGAGTTGTCGCACAGGCTCATCAGCACCTGGACGAGCTGCCGGCGGTCGCCCCGGACCGATCCCTGGCCGCTGTCGCGATGGAGCGAGACCGCGACGCCCTTCCCGACCTTCTCCCGAAGGCGCTCGGCAACCGCGGCAGCGATCTCCCCGGGCTCGATCTCGGTCACGGTCAGGAGCTGCTGCTGGCTGAAGGCGAGGAGCTGCCGTACCAGGCGTGCCGCGCGGTCGGTGGCGCGCAGGGAAGCCGAGAGCCCCGCGGCGGCCGGGCTGGAGGACGGCACTTGGGTCAGCGCAAGCTCGCCGCTCGCCTGGACCACCTGCAGCACGTTGTTGAACTCGTGCGCGATCCCGCCTGCGAGGCGCGCAACCATCTCGAGCCGCTCGCTCTCCCGGAGATGCTGCTCCAGCCGCTCCCGGGCGCTGACGTCGCGCGCGAGCGCGATCACCAGCTCCTCGCCGCCGAGCCGAAGCTGCCGCATTCGCACCTCGGCCCGGAAGGTGGCGCCGTCCGCGCGCCGGTAGGTGCGCATCGCGGTGAGCGATTCGCGGAGCCCCGGCAGCGAGCGCTTGCCCTCCGGCGCCGGGTCGGCCTCGAGCGTCCGAAGGTCCAGTCCGGTCATCGCCGGCCCATCGTAGCCGAAGGCCTCCCGGGCGGCGCGGTTGGCGTGGACGATCCGCCCCTGCGGTGTGTGGATCAGGATCGGGTCGGCGGCGTGGTCGACCACCGCGCGGAAGCGAGCCTCGCTGTCGGCCAGCGCGTCGCGGGCCTCGCGCAGCTCGGCGGCCTCGGCCTGTAGCGCGTCGACCGTGCGCCGTAGCGCGAGGGTCAGGTCGCGGTGGACGGTGGTGAGGCGGTCGCCCATCAGGAGCACGAGGGAGACGAAGCCGAACTCGGCGATGTACAGCGTCTTCCAGCCCAGCAGGTCGTGTACGACGTCCACCAGGGCGGTGGTCATCAGCAGCCCGATCGCGAGGCCCAGCGCGCGGGCAGCCTCGCGCTGGCCCCGGCGGTGCTGCCGCCAGACCGCCGCGATGACGTAGCCGGTGAGGAGCAGCTCCATCGCGGTGTCGGTCAGGGCGTGCCAGTCGGAGGTCGCCTCGGGGAGCACCACCCACTCACCCCAGAACATCCGGTGCCGGGCGAGGCCCTCGAGCGAGGCATACCACAAGCCGTACGGGAGGGTGAGGTTCCAGATCGCCAGCCCGACACACATCAGGCTGATTGCCACCAGGAGTGGGCGGGGCCGGTAGCCGGTGTAGTGGCCCACGAACCAGGCCATCCAGCCGAAGCACCCGAAGGCCATGACTGCCTGGGCCTTGACCTCGAGGGCGTAGAGCGTGGTCGAGGGTGTCTGGTAGAGCGCGGCGCTCAGCCCGATGTAGCCGGCCGCGAACAGCGTCCCGACGCCGAACCCGACGTGGGCCCACTCCTGCCGGAGCTTCCGCCACACCATCAGGTGGTGGAAGCCGGCGTAGAGGCACACGCCCGACAGGATCAGCAGCAGTGAGACGCTCAGACCCATGTGGCGGCTCTCTCCCGGTTCCGCGCGGGCGGCGACCGCGTCTCGCCTCGATCAAGCCTCCGCCCCACGGTCCCGGTCAGCAGCCACGTTACGTTGATTCTGCCCCACGCGCCGGCTTCCTTGAGCCGTCTGCGCGCCTCCGCCCGTTACTTCGTCGGTAGGGGCGGCGAGCCCGCCGCCCGCCAGGCCCCGTGCCACAGGCTTGCCGTGAACGAGGCGGCCGCGCCCAGGCGGCCCGCGGTGAGATCGCCGATCTCCCGGTCCCAGGCGGCGTACTTGCCCTCGCCCTGGTGCGCCTCCGCCGCCGCGTAGATCGGATCCACGCACGCGAGCGAGGCGCGCAGCACATCGATTGTGGCGGCGCGTACGTCCGGGACCGCCGTCACCGGCGCCGCCGCCTGCCGCGAGCGCAGCCGGAACTCGATCGCCGAGTCCTCGACGAACACGATCTCGAACTCGGCATGGATCCCCTGCAGGTACTTCCGTCCCGCCTCGACCTGCCCCGCCCGGCCGTCGTAGTCGACGGTCACGTGCAGTGGCTGGGTCGCGTCGGCGGCGTAGTGGGCGAGGAGGCCGGCACACAGCGCGGCGTTGCGCGGGTCGCACCGGAACGCATTGACGAGCGCCGCGTACAGCTCCTCGATCCGATAGGGAAGCATCCCGCCGCCGCCCGGTGGGAGGCCCAACTCGGTGCAGCGCGCGAGGGCGTCGACCCGACACGCGGGGAGGTCCTCCCACTGGCCCGAGGGGACCAGCGCCTCGAAGTTCAGGAAGTGGTTGGGGCTCTCGAGCGGCGCGTCGAGGCCGTCGCGGAGTTGGTAGTCCGGCGCCAGCGAGCAGCGGAGCAGCTCGCCGAAGCGCTCTTCGGCCCATGCCCGGAGGGCCGGGTCGGGAAGGAGCTGGATCGCGTTCTCGGTGGCCCAGCTATGGCCCTTGCTCCCCCACGCCCAGCAGGGCGCGCACAGTGTGGCCGCGAGCAGCGTGAAGAGGGGAATCCGTCGCATGGTTGCGCCTCCTTCTCCCGGGCGCCTCGGAGGGCCACCCTCCAAGGGCTTCTTGCGGGCCGTGGCCCGCTCCTCTACCATCCGTACGGGGCGCCGGGGCGGAGGGAGGAGCGTCACGGTGGAGCAGCTCCGCGAAAGGCTCTGGCGGCGCTACCAGCGGGACCAGTACACGCTGATCGCCATCGACTGGACCCACCGGGGCGCGACGCTCGACCTCGTCTGCGAGAAGATGGGCGCGGTCGCGTTCGTGTTCATCCGCGACACCCCCCCCGGGCCGGCCGAGCAGGCCGTGCTCAACCGGGCCCTCTGCACCTTCCTCCGCAGCCGCCGGGCCTCGGGCGTGTACGTGCGCTGGGACCGCGCCTGGCTCGAGGAGGGACGGCTTCGCACCGAGGAGGGCGCGTTCCCCGTCGAGGACCCGGATCTCGGACTCGTGGGCGACCTCCCCCTCGAGGGAGGCCCTCCGACCGTCGGCGGCGGCGCGGCCCGCCGTTAGGGCGCCGGCACGCCGTTCGCCTCGTTGTTCCGCCGGATCAGCTCGGCAACGACGGCGTCGGTCACGTCGGTTCCGCCGTAGTGGACCACGCGGCGGTACTGGTAGCCGAGCGACTGGAGCGTCGGGTCGACCTCGGCGCTCTCGATCCGCACCCGCTTCTCGAGGACCATCGCGAGGCCCTGCTCCCGCGCGACCTGCTCGACCGCCCCGTTGAACTGCACCGCGACCTTCTCCTCGTACGCCCGGACCTCGCCGGCGAGCTTGCCCCGCGCGTCTCGCACCAGGTCGTTCTGGTGCTGCTCGCAGGCGTCGTAGAGCGCGAGGAGCTGGGCGAACTCGGCGTCGGTGCCGACGCTCCGACTCCCCTCCGGCAGCGCCGGCAGCTCGTGGAAGCGCGCCGCGTGCTTGGCGTCGAGGTCGGCGAGGGCCGTGAGCCGCTCGCGCTGCTGCCGGGTGCGCGTGTCCTTCAGCCGGTACAGCGTGACGGCCTCATCCAGCTCGGCCGGGGTGAGGAACCGGTACGAGGCGGCGACCTGCATCACGGCCGTGAGCTGGCCCTGCAGGTCCTCCACGCTCGCCCGGGCGGCGGCGAACTGCGGCGCCTGCTCCTCGATCCGGTACATGTCGACCACGCCGATGGGAAGCTGCGGCGCGGGCTCCTGCGCACGCAGCACGGCGGCGCCGCCGGCGAGGGCCACCAGGGCGACGAGGGTCGCGGCAGTGGTGCGGGAGAGCCGAATGGTCATCGTGTTCGCTCCAATCCCGTGGGTCGTGGGGCCATCCCCCCGGCACGGTCGGCCCCGGGCCCGCCGCCATCCCTTGGGACGGGAGCATCGGCGGGGGCCCGGGTCGTGCGTGCGCTCTCTGTCTCACCGACGAACGGGGGGCGGGACGGCTCCCTCCCTTCGCTAGTCGGCGAGCGTCGCGACATGGTCGTTGAGGCAGTCGACCGACAACATCTCGGGCGTGACCTCCGAGCGGGCGGTGAGCGTGACGACGCGGCTCTCGCCGGGCAGGAGGGTGATGTAGTTGTCGGAGAGCGTCGCGCGGTCGCAGTCGACCTCGACTCCGACGAAGTGGGCTACCGCGTCCGAGGCGAGCGCGAGCCGGCCTCCGTCGGCGGTCGGCTCGAACGCGAGGCTCAGCCGGGCGGGCCGGAAGCGGACGTCCTTCAGCTCCGCGAGGAACGTCGCGTGCTCGGGCGCCTTACCCGCCGCCTCGCGGACGAGCAGGAAGTGGCGCGTGGGGTCGGTGACCCCGAGATCGGCGAGCGCGTAGGTCACGAGCCGGCTGGAGGCGTTGGCGGGGGCGTTGCCGACGATGGTCCGCTCCTGCACGACGCCCCCCAGGGTGTCGACGGTCAGCACCGAGACTTCGACCGAGGCATCGCGCAGCGTGCCGTTCGCCGCGAACAGCGCCGCCGAGCCGTTCTCGATCCTGAGCGACAGCGCGAGCGGGGCGTACGCCCGGCGGGCGTAGTACCAGCCGGCCTTCGGGTTGAGGTCGTAGTCGAGGAGCGACCAACTGATCCCCGGCCAGCAGTCGTTGTGCTGCCAGATGATCGAGCCGGCGCAGTCGAAGGCGCGGCGGCGGTAGTGCTCGATGGCGAACCGCAGGCCCTCGGCCTGCACGAGCATCGAGAAGCACCGGTACTGCGCCAGCTCCGAGGGCATCCCGGAGTGGGCGAGCATCATCCGTTCCTTGCGGGAGCGGTCGGGGTCCTTGATCCGGTACAGGAACTCCTCGCTGTCGTACTCGAGCGTCCCCGTCCGGCGGAGCAGGGTGCGCAGGGGCGGCGAGGCGTGGATCCCGTACTCCGAGCAGAAACGGCAGAGGTCCTTGCCGTAGTTGCGGAAGGAGACGTTCTCCGGCGTCGCCTGGCCCTCGTAGGGGGTCCCGAAGCGGTGCGGGAGGACGGCGCCGCCCCAGATCTGCCAGTTGTGGCGGTCGCCCTCGCGCTCAGAGTTGTGGTCGGAGCCGCCGTAGGGCGAGCTGGGCCAGTAGGGCCGCGTGGGGTCGAAGGCGCCGACCGCGGCCGGGAGCACCTCATGGTAGATCCGACGGCCGTAGAAGGGCTTGGGCGGCTCGCCCCGTCCCTGCATGTCGTCGATCCAGTCGTTCTCGTTGTTGCCGCACCACAGGGCGACGCAGGGATGGTTGCGGAGCCGCTTGACGACCTTCTCGGCCTCCTCGCGCACGTTCGCCAGGAAGGCCGGGTCGAACTCCGGGTACGAGGCGCATGAGAACATGAAGTCCTGCCAGACGAGGACCCCCTGCTCATCGCAGGCCGCGTAGAAGGCGTCGTCCTCGTACACCCCGCCCCCCCACACGCGGAGGATGTTCATGTTGCCGCCGGAGGCGAGCCGCACGAGCGCATCGTACCGCTCGGGTGGGATCGCGCCGAGGAAGTTGTCGGCCGGGATCCAGTTCGCGCCCTTGGCGAAGACCTTCACGCCGTTCACGAGGATCACGAAGCTCTTGCCGAGGCCGTCGGCGTCCGGCTCCTGGAGCAGGGCGACCGTGCGGATTCCGACCCGGTCGTCGAGCGCCGCGACGAGCGCGCCGTCGGCGGTACGGACCTCGAGCCGCAGCGGGTGGAGCGGTTGGCCGCCCATCCCCGCGGGCCACCACAGCGCGGGGTTCGGCACGAGCAGCCGGGCCTCGGCGGTCTCGCCGCTGAAGGCCGAACAGGCCGTCAGCGTCTTCCCCTCGTGCTCGAGCGAGGCGTGGAGCACGAGCCCGGTCCCGGCCGCCGAGGGGAGCCGCTCGATCGTCGCCCCCACCGTGACGACGGCGTGTTCGGGCGCGAGCGCGTAGGTGCGGGCGTAG
>CAZRDB010000147.1:0-5510 GCA_964598695.1 uncultured Armatimonadia bacterium | reverse complement strand
GCCCCCCTGGGGGGCCCCGGGATGTTGCCCCCCCCCGGGCCCAGGGGGGGTAGGGGGCGTTGGGGTTTGTGGGGGCGTAGTGGCTCTCGATGCGCGCGCCCGTCGTCCGCTCGAGCCGGACGCCCCGCCAGACACCGCAGGTCACCAGCCGCGGGCCCCAGTCCCAGCCGAAGTTCATGGCCGCCTTCCGCACCCAGACCCGCGGCGTGTAGAAGGCCGACCAGAACGGGCTCGCATCCTTGCGCTCGATCGTCGGCACCGTCGGCGCGAACCGCACCGCGAGGGTGTTCGAGCCCTCCTGGAGCGCCGCCGTGGCGTCGAGCCGGTGGGGCACGAGCATGTTCTCGGCGCTGCCCAGCTCCACTCCGTTCAGGTAGACCGTCGCGAGCGTGTCGAGGCCGTCGAATGCCAGCTCGACCTTCTCGCCGGGCGCGGGCGCGGCGGCGGTGAAGCCGGTGCGGTACCACCACTCGCGGTTCTCGACCCACGCGCAGGCTTCGATGTTCCGCTTGGCGTAGGGGTCGTCGATCCGGCCGGCGGCGAGCAGCGCGGTGTGCACATCCCCTGGCACCTCGACCGGGAGCCATGCGCCGTCGTCGAACGCGGGCTGGTGGGCTCCGGCCGGCAGCCCGGCGCCCTCATCGAACTCGCCGAGCTTCCAGGTGCCGTTCAGACAGGTGGTCACGAGTGGGTTCCCTCCGCGCGTCGCCCCCACGACTCCGCAGCGGAGGTTCCATCCCCCGCGCCGGGAGTCCTGCCGCAGGCGGCGCGGGTAGCCGCCAAGGGGCCGGCCCGCGCCCCCCCCGTCAGAACGTCACCACCCGATCGCTCGTGAGGACCCACTCGGCGAGGTCGGACATGGTGGCCGTATGTACGCCCTCCACCAGCGGCAGGCCGATCAGGCCCCGATGCTCGAGGCAGGTGCCGCAGGCCTTCACGAGCGCGCCCCTGGCCATCGCGCCGGCGAGCATCGTCTCGACGCAGAAGCTCCCCTCCGGCCGCACCTGGCCCGCCAGCCCGCCGTAGACGCCGTCGGCGAGCAGGAACAGCCGCACCTCGACCTCCGCCGCGCCGCGCTCGAGCAGGGCGCCGGCAAGCCGCAGCGCGTTGAACGTGCGCTCCGAGCCGTAGGGGCTCTCATTCGCGATGAGCGTAATCGTCTGCATGGGTGCTCCCTTCGAACCGTGCGTGGGGATTCTCCGCCACCCGGGAGCCGCCCTCCTGCCCTGCGTCGCGCCCGGTGAATCTCGCGGCAACGCGGCGTGAATCGACGGAGGTCGCGCGCGCCGATCCGCGAAGGGGTGCCCGCACTGCGACGGCGAGGCGGATGGGATCCACCCGAACGACCCCTGCGCGACGTGCGACCGCACGCCGAACCGGCCTCCGGCTTTGCCGGGGTCGAGGCGGCTGGACGGCTGTGGAACAGCGGCCGGCGGGGGTCTGGGAGCGAGGCGGGCGGATCTGCCGGAGGGCGGACGGCAGCCCTCCGGGGGCAGCGGAGGGAGCTGGCGGGAGATGGGCGCGCGGGGTGCGGCGGTTGGCAGGCTCGTGGCGGCGGTTGCTCTCGGGATGGCGGTGCTCGCGGCGTGGGCGGCCGCGCCCGGCGGGTCGGCGTGGGCGGCCGGGGGGCCGGACTTCATGCCTCCGCGGCCGGGGACGAGCTTCCGGCCCCCACAGGCACTGATCGACGCCGAGCGCGCGATGGACCACGGCACGGCGCGCGCGCGGGGCGGGCGCGGACCGGTCACCACCGGCACGCGGCACATCGTGGTCCTGTGCGCCGGCTTCACCGACCAGGCGGGGACGGTGGCGCCCTCGAGCTTCCACGATCTCCTGTTCAGCATCGGGGTGCTCCCGACGCTCAGCATGAGGGAGTACTACGCGGCCAACTCCTACGACCGGGTGGACGTCGTGGGCGATGTCTTCCCGGCCGGCAGCGCGTGGATCGACACGGGGATGACCCGCGCGGCGGCCTGGAACGGCGGCGACTGCCGCGCCTTCATCGAGCGGGCTGTCCAGCTCGCCGATCCGCATGTCGACTTCGCGCAGTACGACGACGATGGCGACCACACCGTGGACGGCCTCTTCGTCGTCCACTCCGGTCCGGGCCAGGAGTACTCCGGCGACCCGGACGACATCTGGTCGCACCGCTGGGCGCTCGAGACGCCCTACCTGACACAGGACGGCGTCTCGGTGAGCGGCTACTCGACCGAGCCCGAGTACTGGTCGAGCCCGGGCGACATGACCATGGGCGTGTACGCCCACGAGGGCGGCCACCTGCTGTTCGACCTCGAGGACCTGTACGACTACGGCACCGACGGAACGCAGTCGGCCGGGGTCGGCGACTGGGACCTGATGTCGTACGGGAGCTGGGGCGGCGACAACGGCGACCAACCGGCCGGCATGTGCGCCTTCGAGAAGGTGGGCTGCGGCTGGGTCACGCCCGTCGAGCCCGCCCGCGACGGCACGTCCTTCGTCTTGCGCCCGGCCGAGAGCTACGCCGACTGCCTCAAGGTTCCCGCGATGGCGCCGAGCGGCAGCCAGTACTACCTCATCGAGAACCGCCAGCGGATCCGGCACGACGCAGACCTCCCGGGCGCCGGCGTGCTGATCTGGCACATCGACGAGGCGATCACGAGCGGCCGGGTCAACGACAACGAGTGGTACCCGGGAAGGCCCGAGAGCCAGCACCTCCGGGTCGCGCTCGAGCAGGCCGACGGTCTCTGGGGCCTGGAGCACGCTTCGAGCTACGGCGACGCCGGCGACGCCTTCGGCAACGGCGTCAGCCTCTTCACGGGTTCGTCGTCGCCCGGCAGCCGGGGCTACGAGCAGAGCTACGCGGTCAGCAACCTGACATCGATCGCCCCCTTGGGCGGAGGCGACTACACCGTCACAGTCTGGGGAGGACCGAACGATCTCTCGGTCACGCAGCTCACCGCAAGCCCCGCCTCGCTCGGCCTCGGCGGCCCGGTGGAGCTGCGGGCGACCGTGCGGAACAACGGCGCAGCGCCGATCCACGCGGGCACGGCGCCGGTCGCCTTCTGGACTCACCGCGCCTCGGCCCCCACCACCGGCGCCGGAGCCGCCGCGACGGTGGCTCTCGGCGAGACGCTCGCCCCCGGCGGCTCGACCGAGGTCTCCTACACCTTCACGCCGCCCGCGACCGGCGCGTTCACGGCGTGGGCCCTCGTCGATCCGGCCTCGGTAACGCCGGAGGAGGTCCGCGACAACAACGCGGCGAGCGCAGGCTACGAGGCCCACGAGACCGATCTCGTGGTCTCGGCGTTGACCATCGCCCCCGAGCCGACCACCCTCGGCGCTCCGCTCACGGCCGAGATCCGGGTCCGCAACGCGGGCGCCGTCGACTACACCTCCGACTTCCAGGTGGGCCTGTGGCAGCACCGCGCCTCGCGGCCGAGCGGGCTGGGCGACGCGAGCAGCACCTACACGGTCACCGGCGGACTGGCGGCCGGGGCCGAGATCGTCGTCGCCTCGGGCGTCTCCTTCACGCCGGCAGCCGCGGGGACATACCGCGCGTGGGCGTACATCGCGGCCGATCCGCTCTCCGACGACACCTCGAACAACGCCACCGATGAGGCCTACCACGTGCTCGACAGGGCCGACCTGACCACCTCGGTCACTATCGGCCCGAACCCCTCCGCCCTCGGCGCCGAGCTGACCGCCCGGGTCGTGGTCCGCAACGCCGGCCAGGCCGCCTACGCCGGCGCCGTCGACGTGGGCTTGTGGCCCGACGCCGCCGAGGCCCCGACCTCGCTCGCGGGAGCGGCGCGGACCTGGACCTTCACCGACCTCGCGGGCGGGAGCGAGACCCCGGCCTTCACCTTCACGTTCACCCCGTCGGCGCTCGGAACGTTCACCGGGCGGGCGCTCGCTCTGCCGCGCGTCGCGGGCGCGGAGGAGGCCACCAACAACGCCGGCGAGTGCGGCTACCTCGTGGCCGCCCCGCCCAACCTGGTGATCTCCCGGCTGGAGGTCACCCCGGCCTCGGCCGAGCCGGGAACGGCGCTGACAGCCTCGGTCGAGGTCCGCAACACCGGCGCGATCTCGACCGGCGCCCCGTGTCAGATCGCCTTCTGGCCCAACCGTCCCACGCAACCGGCGAGCGGCCCGGGCGACGTCACCTGGACCCTCCCCGCCCTCGCCGGCGGCGCGGTCAGCGGGACCTTCACCCACACGTGGACCCCGGACTCCGAGGGAGGCTTCACGGCCTGGGCGACGGCCGATGTGGGCGGAGCGATCACTGAGGCCGACGAGACCGACAACACGGTTGGCGCCCCCCACACCGTCGGCCGCGGGGCCGATCTCCTCGTCTCCCAGCTCACGGTGACGCCGCGCATCGGCAGCTTCGGCGGCGAGGTGGCGGTGGCGCTTCAGGTCGCGAACACCGGCGCATTCGGCTTCGAAGGCCCGTTCCGGATCGGTCTCTGGAGCCACCGCGAGACCGCGCCGACCTCGCTCGACGGCGCCGACGCCACCTGGCGCGTCGAAGGCGGACTCGCCGGCGGAGCGGCGACCTCGACCTACCGTCACCGGTTCGCGGCCGCCGAGACCGGCGCCCGCTCGGTGTGGGTGCTCATCGTGCCGGAGGCGGCCGCTTCCGAGCCGGCCGCCAACAACGCCCTCGCCGCCCCCTACACCGTCACGGCGCCCGACCTCTCCGTCTCGGTCGAGATCGCGCCCTCGGTCGGCACGGTCGGCGGAGCGCTCACGGCGCGGATCGTCTGCCGGAACCTGGGTAACGGCGCGGTCGGACCGTTCCACCTCGGCCTCTGGCGCGCCCACGAGACCGCGCCCGCCGCGACCGACGCTCCCGACGAGAGCTGGGCGCTCGCCGGGCTCGCGGCAGACGCGCAGACGAGTGTCGAGGCGTCGCTCCCCGCGGACACGGCCGGCTCGTACCGGGCTTGGTCGCGGGTCACGACCGACACGGCCGGGGTCGAGCCGAACACCGAGAACAACGCGGGCAGCACGGCGTACGAGGTCGTCACCCGCGCCGTCCGTGGCCGCGTCACGCTCGCGGGGAGGCCGCTCGAGGGCGTGGCGCTGGCGGCCGGCCAGCACTCCGGCGCAACCGACGCCGCGGGTGATTACGTCGTGACGGGGTTCATCGCCGGGGCGGTCACGCTCCGGCCGACACTCGCGGGCTACGAGTTCGAGCCGGCGGAGCGCACGGTCGCCATCGGCGAGGAGGACGCGGTGCGGATCGACTTCATCGCCCACCGCGTTCTCGAGCACCGCTACGAGCACGGCGGCCTCGCCTTGATGGCCGTCCCTGCCGACCCACTGGGCAAGTCGCCGCCCGAGATCCTGTCCGCCCCGGGCCTCGCGAGCCGGATCTGGAGCCCCGAGGCGCGCACCTATCGGCCGCTTGCGGGCCCCCCCGCCGTGGGCCAGGGCTTCTGGTCCCGCGTCCCCGCCGGGGGCGCCACGGCGCGCGTCGCGGGCGACCCGGCCAGCGATGACCAGTACCCGATCGCCCTCGCGCCGGG
>CAZRDB010000146.1:0-13018 GCA_964598695.1 uncultured Armatimonadia bacterium | reverse complement strand
CCCACGACGAGTACGTCTGGAAGTACAGCGGCGGTCTCGGGACCTACTGCGCGAACCACATCTGCCTCGCGGAGTACGCGCCCTCGGTCGACAAGACCTTCTTCGTCTACGGCGGCACGGCGGACGACGCCAACCGGCTCGTGATGATGGCGGGCTGCTACGACCACGCCACCGGGCTCGTCTCGCGCCCGACGCAGATCGCCGACCGGCAGACCGACGACGCCCATGAGAACCCGGTGCTCTCGATCGACGCCGACGGCTTCCTGTGGGTGTTCGCGGCGAACCACGGCTCGAGACGTCCCTCGTTCCTGTACCGCTCGCTCGCGCCCTACTCGATCGACGCGTTCGAGCTGATCGCGGTGACCAACGCCTCGTACCCGCAGCCCCACTACGTGCCGGGCAAGGGCTTCTTCTTCCTGCACACGATCTACGGCGGGGGCCGCCGGCTCTACTGGATGACGAGCGAGGACGGCCTCGAGTGGTCGGCCCCGCAGGAGCTGGCGGGGATCGAGAACGGCCACTACCAGGTGAGCTGGAACCACGGCGAGACCGTGGGTTCGGCCTTCAACTACCACCCGGCCGAGGGCGGCCTCAACTTCCGCACCAACCTCTACTACGCCGAGACGCGCGACTGGGGACGGAGCTGGACCGCCGCGGACGGCACGCCGCTCGAGCTGCCGCTGCGCGCGATCGACAACCCCGCGCTCGTGCGCGACTACGCGGCCGAGGGTCTCAAGGTCTACACGGTCGAGCTGAACTACGACGCCGAGGGCAGGCCGGTCATCACCTACGTGCTGACGCGCGGCTGGCGCCCCGGTCCCGAGAACGGACCGCGCACCTGGGCCGTCGCCCATTGGACGGGCCGCGCGTGGGCGTTCCACGACATCACGACCTCGGACAGCAACTACGACGACGGCTGCCTGCACATCGAGGCCGACGGCACCTGGCGGCTGATCGCCCCGACCGAGCCCGGGCCCCAGCCCGGGAACCCGGGCGGGGAGATCTGCCTGTGGCTGAGCCACGATGAGGGGGCGAGCTGGGAGCGCGTGCGCCAGATGACCCACGACAGCCCCCTGAACCACACCTATGTCCGGCGCCCGCGCCGGGCGCATCCGGGCTTCTACGGCTTCTGGGCCGATGGGCACGGCCGCGAGCCCTCGGAGTCGCGCCTCTACTTCTGCAACCGGGCGGGCGATGCGTTCCGCCTCCCGACCCGGATGGAGGGCGAGTGGGCTCGGCCGGAGCCGGTGGAGTAGCCGTCGAGCCCCTCTCCGAGGCTCCGCTCGCCGGGCGGAGCCCTACGGCAACGTGATCGAGCCGAGGATGCGGGGGCCGCGGGCGCCGGTCGCGGAGGGAACGTTCGCGGGCTGCCCGCGCATCGTCTCGCTGCCCAGCAGGGCGAAACCGATCGCTTCCTTCGCGTCGGCCGGCACGCCGAGGTCGTCGGTCGGCCGCACCGGAACCCGCGCGAGCGCCCGCAGCCGCTCGAGGAGCCGGGCGTTGTGGACCCCTCCCCCACAGACGAGCAGCTCGGTCGCGCCCGCGCCGTGCCGCGCAACCGCCTCCGCGAGGGCCCAGGCGACCCACTCGGTGAGCGTCGCGCAGAGGTCGGGGCCCACCAGGCTCGGGTGCTCCGCCGCGATCCGGTTGACCAACGCTTCCCCGAACTCCTCGCGGCCGGTGGACTTCGGCGGCGAGAGCGCGAAGTAGGCGTGCGCCTTCAGGCGCGCCAGCAGGTCCGGGTCGGCACGGCCCTCGGCGGCAAGCCGGCCGTCCGCGTCGAACGGGAGCCGCGGGTCGGCGTGTCGGGCGGCGTGGTTGAGCACGAGGTTGCCGGGCCCCGCGTCGAACCCCACGATGGGCCCCTCGCGGCCGGCCGGGAGGACGGTCACGTTTGAGATCCCGCCGATGTTGGCGACGGCCCGCCCCGGCGCGTCGGGGCCGGAGAGCAGCGCTCGATCGACGTAGGGGATCAGCGGCGCGCCTTCGCCGCCGGCCGCAACGTCGCGGCAGCGGAAGTCGCTCACGACGGGAACGCGCGTGACCTCCGCGATCGCCGCCGGGTTGCCGATCTGCGCGGTGCAGCGCACGCCCCGCCGGGGGCCGCCCCGCGGGTAGTGCGCGACGGTGTGGCCGTGACTCGCGACCAGTGCCAGGGGCAAGCCCTCGGCCGCCCGAGCGACGGCTTCGGCGATGAGCCAGCCCAGCTCGAAGTCCAGCTCGGCCACGAGGGCGGAGGAGGCGGACTCGGGATCCGAGGCCTCGCGCAGGACTGCCTCGAGGGCCGTCTCGTAGGGCGTGGTGGCGAACCGGAGCATCCGCACGGCTGCGCACGGCCCGCTGCCGCGCACCGCGCAGACGGCGACGTCGATGCCGTCGCACGAGGTGCCGGACATCACGCCGGCGACGACGCGTTCCGCATCGGTGGGCCAAGGGATCACGGGCGCACGCCCTCTCGCCGGAGGCTCTTCCCGCGGCGGCGGCCGGGACCTGCGCGGCCGGGGCCCTCGTTCACCGGCATGCGGCAACGCGGTCCGTGAGCCGCAGCCTCTCCGCGACGGCCCGAACGCGTGCGTTGAGGCCGGCCACGTACTCCGCTCGAGCGGTCGGATCGAACAGCATCGCCCGGTAACGGGGCAGGAGGTCCGGGAAGTGGAGGCGCAGGAGTTCCGCGGCCGCCTCCCACACCCGCGGCCTGAGGTTGAGGGGGTCCACCCAGATCCAGCCGACGTCGCGGTCGGCCAGCGCGGTCAGAAGCGCCTCGATCTCCCGCGCGCCATCGGAGAGGTACGGCAGCAGGGGGCCGCACATCACGTGGGTCCTGACCCCCGCGCCCCGGGCCTTCTCGAGCACGCGCAGGCGGTCTGCGACCGATCCGGCGCCCGGCTCCCACAGGGCCCGCAGCCCCTCGTCGAGGGTCGTGAGCGTCGCTCCGATGCGCCCGTCGCCCTCCGCGAAGAGATCGAGGTCGCGCAGGATCAGGGCGCTCTTCGTCAGCGCGCTGACGGCGAAGCCGTGCCGCAGGAGCAGCCGGCAGCAGCCGCGGGTCAGCTCCCGCTCGGCCTCGAGCGGCTGCCAGCCGTCGCAGGCGCTGCTCACGAACACCTCGCCCGGCCGGGTCCGACGGAGCTGCCGCTCGAGGACCTCAACCGCGTTCGCCTTCACATCGACGAACCGGCCCCACGGCTCCGGGTGGGGGTGGAACCGCTGCATGAACCGGGCGTAGCAGTAGGCGCAGGCGTGGGCGCAGCCCGTGTAGCAGTTGAGCGAGTAGTCGCCGAGCTTGCTCGCGTTGAGGACGCTCTTGCACCGCGTCTCGCGCACGGCCACCCCGTCGGGCCCGACCGTGCAGGCGGGCGCCCCCGACGAGTCCTCGTCCGGAAGGTCGAGCAGGCTGCGCTCCTCGGCCTTGGCCTTCCTCAGCGTGCCACCGCCTCACTGGTACCCGAGACACCCCTGGAGCGGGCCCGGGTTACGCGGCCGTCATTCCTTCGTCGGCCCGACGCGCCGGTACTCGACCACCACCGAGCCCGGGCGCTCGTCGATCTCGATGCGCAGCGCGCGAAGCTTCTCCCCCGTCATCGCCACCGGCCGTCCCCGGTCGTACCCGGGGGAGACCCGGACCTCGTACCGAGCGTTCGGATCGACGGCGAACAGGTCACAGTCGTAGCTCGCGTAGGGCGAGCCGTGGCGACGGAAGGCGACGACCATCCCGTCCTGCTGCGCCGGGCGGTGGTGCTGCCAGACACACCAGGCGGCCGGGTCGACAGAGGGATCGGACAGTGGGTAGAAGTCGCCGAACGCGTAGGGCCGCAGGCGCTTGCACTCCGCGATGGCCGCCTTCAGCTCGGCACGCGGGTAGTCGGTGGGCCAGCAGTCCTCGCAGAACGAGATCCCCGCATTGGCGCCGCTGCGGAACCGGTAGGGCGAGGAGCCCATCTGGCCGCTCGTACTGAAGGGGAGGTAGCGGTTGAGGCCGTGGGTCATCACCTGGTTCTGGAGGGCGGCCTGGTCGAAGTCGTGGCCGAGCAGGGGGCCGATGGTCGCATCGGTCCGCCACAGGGGGATCGACCGCGCGCACGTCTCGAGGTCGATGCGCATCCCGCCGCTCGCGCAGTTGTCGATGAACAGGCCGGGGCAGGCCGCGAGGATCTCGTCCCACATTCGGTAGAGACCTTCGACGTAGCGGATCTCGGCGAGGCCGACGCGGTCGGGATCCTGCGCGTCACGGTACTGCCAGAAGGGGAGGGGACCGATGTTGAAGTCGATCCGCAGGCAGTCCACGCCGTAGGCGCGGATCGCCTCGATCAGGTAGCGGGTCAGGTACGCGCGGGCCTCGGGGTGGCCGAGGTCGAGGAGCCCGGCCCCGCTGCCGTCCGGCGAGAGGACCCAGTCGGGGTGCTCCCGCGCGATCTCCGTGCCGGCGGCCACGCGCTCGGGCTCGAACCACAGGACGAAGCCCATCCCCGCCTCGTGGGCCGCGGCGCCGATCGGCTGCAGGCCGTTCGGGAAGCGGTCGTGCGGCTCGACGCGGCTCAGGGGGAAGCCGTAGTTGCCCATGCCGTCGGGGAAGCCGCCGCGCGTCCAGTAGGCGTCGAGCCAGTAGTGCTCGAAACCGAGGCCCTCGATCGCGCGGAGGTGGGAGAGCGTGTTCGCCTCAGTCGAGTCGTTCATCTCGTAGAACGAGGTGCCCAGGTGGACGATCGGCGGGGGGACCGGCTCCCCCTCGATCCGGGGCGTGATGTGTGCGAGCATGGTGCGGCGGAAGAGGTTGTAGGGCTGCCAGGGATCGTCGGGGGCGGCCTCCCAGTGGACCTGGAGGATCCGTGGGCCGCGGATCGACTCGCCCGGGCGCAGGCGCAGGTGGGTGGTCGCGATCCCGGCCGTCAGCCGTAGCCCGTCGGGGCCGTGCTCGACCGTCGCCGACCACTGGCCCGTCCAGCCGATGGCCGTCGTGACGCCGCCGGTGCCCCAGTCGACGGTGTAGAAGGGGCACGCCCCCAGCGACGACTTCCCGGCCGCCGGCGCGAACTCGATGCGCGCGCCCGCGGGGAGCGCGTCGTCGAAGGGCATCCAATCATCGACCCCGCACGCGCTGCCGTGCAGCCGATGGAGCACGGCCTCGGCCCCGAAGCCGAGGTGGACGGTCGCGTCCAGCGCGCGGATCTGCTCGAGGGCGGGTGTGTCGGCCTCTCCCCGGTTCGCGAAACCGATCGTCCAGTCGGCCCCCGGCGTATCGCCGTAGACCGTGCAGGCGGCGCGCACCTCGAGCCCCGTCTCCGGGTCGGTGAACGTGAGCGTCCGCTGCCGGCGCGTCGCGTCGAGGGCCTCGTCCGCGACCGTGCATGGCCAGGTCGGCAGCAGCTCGCGCGAGGAGCGCCCGCCGTACAGGAAGGAGAACGGCAGGCCGGTCGAGAGGCTTGTGGCTCGGGCCAGGTCGTCGAGCCACAGGGTCGTGCCATCCTCGAGGACAACCCGCGCATCGGCCCAGTCGGCCTGGTCGAACGAGCGACCGTCGCCCCCCTCGTCCACGGTCAGCTCGATCTCACGCGCGCCGGCCAGTGGGATGTCGAGGCTCTGCACGGGCGCTCCCGCTCGGATCACCTCGGTCGCGAACAGCTCCTGTCCCGCGGCGGCGATTCGGAAGCGCACCGAGGCGGGAGTGCCGTCCACGTTGCGGTCGAGGCCGATGTCGGCGAGGAATCGCGCCGCGGGGCGGGCCAGTGTGACCCGGAGGACGCTCAGCGAGTTGACGCCGATGCCGCGCTCATAGGTGCGGTCGCCGAGTCGGATCGGCGACCGGCTGGCGTAGGAGCAGGTGTTGATCTTCGTATCGCCCGGCGAGCCCTCGCTCACCAGCGTGAGGCGGTCGGGCCCCCGGTCGGCGCTCTCCTCGGCGGAGAAGGCTCCCTCGGCCCAAGCGCGGCTGAGCGCGACCGCGCGACCGGGGTCGGCGGGCGCTGCCCCACCCGCGTCGCACAGGGCGGGCGAGGCGAGCGCCAGTAGCAGCATCGCGGAGTGCTTCATCATCCGGGTCTCCTCAGCTCGGCTGCGGCGGCGCCAGTGTCTCATGCACGGTGGGCATCCACGTGCTGATCTCGATCGACTGCGGGCAGCGCTCCTCGCACGCCCCGCAGGCGATGCACGCGTCGGCGCGCGCGCCCTCGGGGATCATGCTGTACAGCACCCGGTTGAGCCCGAGCGGGCCGGTGCCGTAGACGTTGCCATTGTTGTACAGCTCGAAGACATCGGGGATCCGGACGCCGTGCGGGCAGGGCATGCAGTAGCGGCAGCCTGTGCAGGGGATCGGGCTGAGTCTGTCGTACTCGGCCTTGGCCCGCGCGAGGAGGTCGCGCTCGTCGGGCGTGAGCCCACCGACCGCCGAGCGCGCGGCGCTGGCCGCGTTGGCGCGCACCTGCTCGATGGTCGCCATGCCGCTCAGCACCAGGCTCACCTCGGGCTTGTCCCACAGCCAGCGTAGCGCGAGGTCGACGGGGTCGGCGCCGGCCTCGCGGAACAGCGCGGTGACCCGCTCGGGCGGGTTCGCGAGCGCTCCCCCGAACAGGGGCTCCATGATGATGACGCCGAGGCCCTTGGAGGCCGCGAGCTGGAGGCCCCTCGTCCCCGCCTGGACCTCCTCGAAGACGTAGTTGTACTGGAGTTGGCAGAAGTCCCAGCCATCGTAGTCGGCGAGGATGGCCTCGAGCACCTCGTAGCGGTCGTGGAACGAGAAGCCGATCGCGCCGATGCGGCCCGCCGCGCGCTGGCGCTCGAGCCACTCGATGGCGCCCAACCCGCGGGTGTGAGCCCAGATCGAGGCGTTCAGGCAGTGGAGCATGTAGACGCCGATGCGCGTGACGCCGAGACGGCCGAGCTGCTCGCCGAACATGCGGTCGAGGTCGGCCGGCTCCTGGGCGAGGTAGCCGGGCATCTTGGTCGCGATGTGGACCTTGTCGCTCCAGCCGTCGGCGCGCACCGCGTTGCCGACGATGCGTTCGCTGTGGCCGTCGTGGTAGCCATAGGCGGTATCGACGTAGTTCACGCCAAGGTCGAACGCGGTGTGGAGCACCTCGATCGCCGCAGCCTCGTCGACCTCGCGCGTGTCGGGCTTGAGCGGCAGGCGCATCGCGCCGGAGCCGAGGGCCGAGGGCTGGAACTCGAGCTTGCCGAACGGGCGGTACTGCATGTGGGTCACTCCTGTCATCGCGCGGCGGCCGCGCCGCGCAACAGAGAGGATCCGACAGCCGGCGCCGTTCTCCTTCACGCCGGACAGGCGACTCGGGGTCGCCTCCTGCTCGGCCGGCGGGCGTGGCCGCCCGTGTGCCCCCGTGGCCCGTCGCGCTTGTCTCCCGGCGCGGCGGCCAAGCGGCGCCGCGCCGGGAGACGGGTCCGGCTCAGTACCAGCCGGCGTAGTAGCCTTGGAGCCACTGCTTCTCGGCCGCGAGCATCTCGTCGAACATCGCGCGGCCCTCGGCGAGGGAGCAGACCGCGGCGGTGAGCGGATCGAGCTGGACGGCCATCCGCGCCTTGGCGATGTCCCGCTCGAGGACGGCCTCGGCCGTGAGCTGCTGGACCACGACATTGGAGCTGCAGAGCGCCGCGAGCTGGCTCGGCAGCGAGCCGCAGGCGCAGGGATGCACCCCGCCGCGGTCGACCATGCACGGCACCTCGACGCAGCAGCCGGGCGCGAGGTTGTCGATGAGCCCCACGTTCCTCACGTTGCCGTTGAAGCGGTAGGGGATGTGGGTCTCGCAGGCGTGGATGATCCGGGCCGCATACTCGTTCGAGGGTGGCCCCTGGGCGGCCTTGTGGGCGGCCTCCTTGCCGAAGTGCTCCTCGTTGTTCCACCGGTGCTCGGTGGGCAGCTCGGCCTGGGGCGTCGCCTCCCCAAGGCCGAACTCCTCCATCAGCTCCGGCCGCTTGCGGAAGAAGGGAACGTACTCCGACATGTGCGGCGTCGATTCGGTGACGAAGTAACCGAAGTGGCGCATGACCTCGAACCGCACACGGTCCTTGGCGTAGATCTCGGGGTTGGCCATCGCCTCGCGGAGCACGGGGTAGAGGTCCTCGCCGTCCCGCTCGAGCCGCATGAACCACGACATGTGGTTGATCCCGTAGACCCAGTGGGTGATCTCCTCGAGCGGAACGCCCATGTAGCCGCCGATCTCGTGGGTCGTCCACTGCACGCTGTGGCACAGGCCGACGTTGCGGATCCGGGAGCCGTCGTTCATCGCCCAGGTGAGCATCGCCATCGGGTTGGTGTAGTTGATCAGCAGCGCCCCGGGGCACAGCTCCTCCATGTCGCGACAGATCGCCAGCATCTCGGGCGCCGAGCGCAGGGTGCGGAAGACGCCGCCGGGGCCGAGCGTGTCGCCGATCTGCTGCTTCACGCCGTAGCGCTTGGGGATCTCGATCTCGTGGTAGAAGGGGACCCCGTTGTAGGCCGGCCCTCCGACCGCGATCGCGACCACCACGTAGTCCGCGCCCTCGAGCGCCTGTCGCCGGTCGGTGGTCGCCTCGATCTTCGTCCCCGCTCCGTGCGCCGCCACGACTTCGCGGACGAACGCGCCGACCGCCTCGACGGCCTCTCCGTTGATGTCCACGAGGGCGAGGGTGCCCTCCCGCAGCTCGGGGAAGCTCAGAATGTCGACCGAGAGCCTGCCGCCGAACCCACTACCCGCGCCGATGATGACGGTTTTCACCGCGATCTGCCTCCTCTGGGGGCCGTCCCCGCGCGGAGTGTTCGGGTCGTGCCGGCGAATGCCTTCCCCTCAGGCCAGGTCCCGGATGATCCGGTCGGCGAGGGGCAGGCGCTCCGGTGGGATGCGCAGCCAGCCTCCGTCGAGCATCACGTTGCCGCGGCCGAGCGAGGTCTCGAGGCGCGCGGCGAACCCGGACTCGCCCGCCTCGGCCGCCAGCGCCAGCAACGCGTCGCGCGGCAGCCCCTCGCAGGCGCGCAGTCCGAGCATCAGCCGCTCGAGGAACCGGTCGCGCGCCGTGAGCACCTCGCTCCCCGCCACGGGCAGCTCACCGGTGCGGAGGATCGCCGCGTACTCCGCCGGATCGGGGGTGTTCCAGACCCGGCGGGCCCCCACATGCGAGTGCGCCGCGGCGCCGAGGCCGATGTACCGCCCCCCGCGCCAGTAGCTGCGGTTGTGTCGCGACTCCTGACCGGGGACGGCGAAGTTGGAGACCTCGTAGCGCCGTAGGCCGCCGGCCTCGAGCGCCTCGCCGACGGCGCGGTAGAGCGCCAGTTCCTCGTCCTCGGTTGCCGGGACGACCGACCCCTCGCGGCGCGCCCGCCACAGGGGCGTGCCCTCCTCGTAGGTGAGCCCGTAGGCGGAGACATGACGGGCGCCGAGTTCGAGCGCACGGTCGACATCGGCCCGCGCGTCGGCCACCGACTGCCCCGGGATCGCGTGGATCAGGTCGAGCGACCAGCGGGGGAAGCGGGAGGCGAGCCGCGCGGCCACCACCGCCTCGGCTCCGTCGTGTGCGCGGCCCAGTGTGGCGAGGTGGCGGTCGGCGAAGCTCTGCACGCCGAGCGAGAGACGGTTCGCCCCCGCCTCGCGGAGCGACGCGCACAGGGCGGCGTCGAGCGTGCCCGGGTTGGCCTCGACGGTCACCTCGGCTTCCGGCGCCAGTCGGAAGGCCGCGCGCAGCCCGCGGAGGAGTCGCTCTGTCTCGCCGCGCGGCAGTGCCGTCGGCGTGCCGCCACCGAGGTAGAGGCTGTCGAGGGCGGCTGTGGCCTCGCGCTGCCGCAGCTCGGCCTCGCGGAGCACGGCGTCGACGTAGCCGGTGGGATCCCGCTCCGTGAGGGCGTAGGTGGCGAAGTCGCAGTAGCCGCACCGCCGGAGGCAGAACGGGATGTGGACGTACAGCCCGGCGGGGGCCTCGGGTGTCATGGGGCGAGGTCGTCCTCATCGAACAGCAGGCGCGTCACGCGTGTGAGGCGGTCTCCGGCCATCGCGCCCTCGAGCGCGCCCATCCCACGCAGCACGCGGCCGAACGCGGTACAGCATCCGTCCAGCTCGGGCAGGTCGGCGAGGCAGAACAGGAGCCGGACCGGCGACTGTCCCCCCCACTCGGGCTCGAACGCGAGCGCGCCGCGCGTGACGGCGCCACCGGGCTCTACGGCGATCGCGGCGCCGCCTCCGGCGCCGTTCCCGAGCGGGCAGCCGAGCTGGACGGCCTGCCCCTCGACGACGCGATGGACGATGGCGCCGTCGTAGCCGCCCGCATCGGCCCGTGCGAGGAAGCGCTGTACGGCGGCCGCGGCATGGTCGGTGTCGAGCCGGACGAGCACCGTTCCCGTCTCGAGATGGAACTCCACGAGCTGCGGCTCATCGGGCAGACGCGCGAGCCGCACCCAACGGAGCGCGCCGCCGCGGCCCGAGGAGGCGACCGGCGTCGCGAGCCACTGCAGCGGGGGCGTGCAGGCGAGGACATCGGGACCGCGCCGGCACAGAAGCACCCGGCCGTCGGAGGACCAGGCGAGGCTGTCGGCGCCCTCGCCGAAGGGCCGGGTGAGCACGAGTGCGGGGGAAGCGGGCGACGGCGCGCCGGGCTCGGGCGGCTCGGGCCATGCGAGCACGCACGAGCCGCTGCCGGCGCCGGAGACGATGTAGGCGTACGCCGCGCCGCCCGGCTGTGCGACCGGGTGCGTCTCATCGCCCTCCGAGTCGGTGACGCGGGTGATCGCCCCGGTCCGTGGGTCGCCTTCGGCGATGTCCCAGCCGGCGCCGAAGGCGTCGGTCGAGAACAGGATGGTGTCGCCCCCGAGGCGAGGCGCGGGATCCCGGAGGCTCCCGGCGGCGGCCGGGAACAACTCCGACGGCCGTCCGCCCGGTCGGAGCCGGTAGAGCCTCTCACGTCCCGCCTCTCCGTGGACGTAGACGAGGCTCTCGGCATCGAGCCACCGCGGGCCGTGCTCGTCGGCCGACGGCGAGTCGACCAGCGTCTCGATCCGGCCGGTCCGGCGGTCGAGCAGGCGGATCGCGCGCCAGCCGACCGCGCCGGTGCAGAAGGCGACCCGGAAGCCGTCGGGGGCGACGGCGGGCTCCGAGTCGGCCTCCGGCGTGTCGACGAGCACGGCTTGGCCTGAGCCATCGGGCAGGGCGGTCACGAGCGCCGCTCCCCCCGCCCCCGCGGCCTCGAAGCAGATCCGGTCGGCCTCGTAGGTGCTGGCGAGGATCACGCCGCCGCGCGCGATGGTGCGCGGGACGAGAGGGAACGAGAGGCTGGTCGGGCGGTAGCCGGGCTTGGCGATCCGCGCGGTCCACAGCTCACCCTCGCGGGGGATCCGGAAGGCCCGGTAGCGGAAGTAGCACCCCGTGGGGCTGGAGGGGTCGAGTTCGGCGACGAGGCGGTCGCCGCGCCACAGCCGCGCCGTGCAGCCGGGCCGGTCGGTGTGGAGGAGGATCAGTGAGGAGTCGAGGACCTCACGGTAGGTGCGGACGGCGCCCAGGGTGTCGCCGAGCTGGCGGCGGGAGGAGGGGGAGTCGGGGCCGTGGGTCGCAAGCTGCGCGTGCGCGACGGTCGCGAGGACGAGGGGCGCCAGGACCGCGGCGAGCGCGGTGGAGACCGGTCGGGGAGCCCTAGGCCTCGGCTTCGGTGCGACCGGAGCGCTTGCTGCGCGCGAGTTCACGCCGGGCCTCCAGATCGTGCGATCCCCAGCGGCTAACGACGTACCCCGAGAGCGCGATCAGGAAGACCACTTGCAGCACGGCCTGCGCGACGAACAACTCGCGACCGGCGAAGGAGCCGTCGATCGCGGCCTTGATCGTCTCCTCGATGGGCGGGGTGAAGACGCGGGTCGCGATGGAGACGACATCGGAGATCGGCAGCGCGGCCAGGGCCGGGATCTTCTCGACGGTGCGGGCGACCTCGCGGGGGACATCGGAGCGCGAGAAGCCCAGGATGACGATCGTGATCGCCAGGACCGAGAAGCCCTCCGCCCCCAGCACGTAGGCCGAGAGGAAGTAGAAGACGGCGGAGGCCATCAGGGTGATGAGCACCAGCGCGCTGGCGAGCGTGGCGGCGGCGGCCGCGCTGGGCGCGAGGAGCTGGGGCTGGGTGGCGGCGAGGTAGACGATCGTCGGGAGCAGCAGGAGGATCGTGACGGCCCAGGCACAGAGCAGCTCGCCCCAGAGCAACGCGCCGTGGCTCTGCTCCTTGGTCACGTTCGTCCAGGCGCCTTCGGCGCGCAGGGCGTTGGCGCGCCGGTAGGAGACCAGCGAGGCGAGGAGCAGCGCGAGCACGCAGAGCCAGCACGCGATGTCCTTCTCCGGCTCGGGCTGGCCGTTGATCGCGGTGGCGGGGTTGGCGATCGAGGGCAAGCTTCGGGTGAGCAGAACCACCGAGCCCACCGACAGGGCCAGGTCCCAGAGGGAGGACCACGACATCAGGTGGTTGCGAAACGCACCCCAGAAACGCTTGGTGACGGTGGACAATGCTGTGAGACGCCCTCGCTGAAGCGGATCCGCGGCAACCGGCCGCGTGTGCACCCGTCGACGGAAGCACCGACGGGAAGCCTGCTCAGTCTATTCCGTGCGCTTCCACAGGGTCAATACGCGGCGGCTGCGCGTAGGTTACGCCCTAGCGGTCGTCGGCGGGGCGTCACAGCTCGCCCGGCGTCTCGCGCCCAGGCGGGACGGTGCTCGATTCCCCCGGTGCGTCGAGGGCGGGCCGACAGGGGAGCACGCCGCGCAGATCGACGAGCTTCCGGCCCGCGGCGTTCATCAGCAGGGCGTGCCAGACCTCGCCCTGGCGTGCGAGGAAGGCGATCGACTCGCCGTCGGCCGACCACAGCACGTCGCGGATCTCCGTCGCGCCCATGTAGCACATGCGGCGCGGGCCCTCGGTCCCCATCGGCACGAGGTACAGGTCCATCGCGCCGGGGTGTTCGGGCGAGACGGTCACCAGTGCCGCGAGAGGGTGCTTCGGGTTGCGGACGAGGCCGAGGATCCGCTCCCCCGCCTCGCCGCGCGTGATCTCGACCGGCGCGTCGGCGGCGTCC
>CAZRDB010000145.1:2442-13250 GCA_964598695.1 uncultured Armatimonadia bacterium | reverse complement strand
GACCAGCAGCTCGATCAGCGTGAAGCCGGCGCGATGAGCGGTGAGGGCCCGGAGGCGGCAGACGCCTCGCGGGCGAGGCAACGGCCGCGTGGCTCCGAGCACCAGCCGCGGGCCCCGACGATGGTCTGGGAGGACATGCTTGATGGGGCGACACATAGCGTTATCCCTTCTTCTTGCCTGTAGCGCGGTCGGGCTGTGCGCTCTGCCCGCTTCGGCCCAGGGAACACGGATCCTCCGCGATCCCGCAATCAGCGCCACCCACGTGGCCTTCGTCCATGCCAACGACCTGTGGATCGTCGGCCGTGGCGGCGGCGAGGCAACGCGCCTCACGACCCACCCGGGCGTCGAGACCGACCCGTGCTTCTCCCCGGACGGGACGACCCTCGCGTTCACCGGCCAGTACGACGGGAACACGGACGTGTACACGGTCCCCGTGACCGGCGGCGACCCCACCCGGCTCACCTTCCACCCCTACGGCGACTACGCGCGCGGTTGGACGGCCGACGGCGCCAGGATCCTGTTCACCTCGAGCCGGACCGGCCTGCCCTACCCGACCAACCGCCTCTGGACCGTCCCCGTCGAGGGCGGCTGGCCGACGCCGCTGCCGATGGACAAGGCCGACAAGGGCTGCCTCTCGCCCGACGGCAGCCACGTCGCCTACGTGCCGTGGGGCGAGCCCACCTCGACCTGGCGCGGCTACCGGGGCGGTCAGACCACCCCGATCTGGCTGATCAACCTCGCCGACCTCTCGGTGCGGGAGATCCCGCGGGACAACTCCAACGACCAGGACCCGATGTGGGTCGGCGACACGGTCTACTTCCTCTCCGACCGCAACGGCACGGCCAACCTGTTCGCCTACGCGCCGAGCGGCGAGATCCGGCAGCTCACCGACCACCGCGACTACGACGTCAAGCGCGCCTCGGCGTGCGGCGACGCGATCGTCTACGAGCAGGCCGGCTACCTCCACCTGTACGACCTCGCGAGCGGCGCCTCCCGCCAGCTCGAGATCACGGCGGAGCCGGACGTCTCCTACGTGCGGACGCGGCTCGCGAACGTCAGCGGCATGATCCGCGACGGCTCGATCTCGCCGAAGGGCGTCCGCGCCGTCTTCGAGGCGCGCGGCGACATCTTCTCCGTGCCCGCCGAGAAGGGCGACTGGCGCAACCTCTCCAAGAGCCCCGGCGTCCACGACCGCTCGCCCCGCTGGTCGCCCGACGGCAAGTCGATCGCCTGGTTCTCCGACAAGGGCGGCGAGTACGCCCTGATGATCGGCGAGCAGACCGGGATGGAGGAGCCGCGCGAGATCACGCTCCCGTCCCCCTCGTTCTTCGAGGCGGCAACCTGGTCGCCCGATTCGAAGAAGCTCGCCTACCGCGACTGCCATGCCCGCCTGTGGTACTACGACATGGAAACGGGCGAGGCGGTCTCGGTCGCCGACCTCGTGGCCGACGGCCGCTACTGCTGGTCGTGGGACTCGAAGTGGCTCGCCTTCTCGCGCCAGCTTCCGAACCAGTTCCAGGCCGACTTCCTGTACTCCCTCGTGAGCAAGCAGATGACGCAGATCACCGATGGCATGTCGTCGTCGGTCTCCCCGGTCTTCGACCGCGGCGGACACTACCTCTACGTCCTCGCGAGCACCGATCTCGGCCCCCATACCGCGATCATGTCGATGAACTCCTACACCCGCGATGTCTCCTGGACCGCCTACGTGGTGCTCCTGCGCTCCGACGACCCCTCGCCGTTCCTCCCCGAGAGCGATGAGGAAGTCATCGAGGAGGAGAAGCCCAAGGAGGAGCCCAAGCCGGAGGGTGACCAGCCGGCGGAAGGCGACGCCCAGCCCGCGGAGGGCGACGCCCAGCCGGCCGACAAGCCCGCCGATCCGCCAGCCGACAAGCCCGCCGACGAGGCACAGGCGGCTCCCGCCGAGGGCGCCGCGGAGGCGCCGAAGGAGGAGCCGAAGAAGGACGAGCCCAAGGCCGACGACGACTCGATCCGTGTCGACCTGGAGGGCATCGGAGGCCGCATCCTCACGCTTCCCGTCGGCACGGGCGATCTCGGTGCGCTCACACCGGGCGGCGGCCCCGACAGCGTCTACGTCTACGTCAGCGGCGAGCTGCGGCTGTTCAACATGAAGACCCGCAAGGCCGACACGATCATCGGCGGGATCGACGCGTGGGAGGTCTCGGCCGACGGCCAGAAGCTCCTGTACGGCTCGGGCGGCACGTGGGGGATCGTCGGGGCGGGCGGTCCCACGAGCGTCGGGCAGGGCCGGGTCAACACCGGCGCGCTCCAGATGCTCGTCGACCCGCCGGCTGAGTGGCGGCAGATCTACCGCGAGGTGTGGCGCATCAAGCGCGACTTCTTCTACGACCCGCAGATGCACGGCGAGAACTGGCAGGCGATGTACGACAAGTACCTGCCCTTCCTCGACAGCGTCGTTCATCGTTCGGACCTCAACTACGTCCTCGAGCTGCTCTCGGGCGAGCTGGTCGTCGGCCACTCGTACGGCGGCGGCGGCGACCTGCCGGGCGTGCCCGGCATCGGTTGCGGGCTCCTCGGGGCCGACATCGAGGTCGAGAACGGTCTCTACCGGATCCAGCGGATCTTCACCGGCGAGAGCTGGAACCCGGACCTGCGGGCTCCCCTCGCGGCGCCGGGCCTCAAGGTCAAGGAGGGCGACTACATCCTCGCCGTCAACGGCAAGGAGATCGCGCCGCCGACCGACTTCTACAGCTACTTCACCGCGACCGCCGAGCGCCAGGTGATCCTGCGCGTCAACAGCGAGCCGACGATGGACGGCTCGTGGACGATCCGGGTGATCCCGACGGGCGGCGACTACAACCTGCGCGTCAAGGCTTGGGTCGAGGGCAATCGCCGTAAGGTCGACGAACTCTCCGGCGGCAAGCTCGCCTACGTCTGGCTCCCCGACACCACCTGGGGCGGCTACAACAACTTCGTCCGCTACTACTTCGCCCAGCAGGACAAGCAGGGCGCCGTCATCGACGAGCGCTACAACGGCGGCGGCCACAACGCCGACTACATCCTCGACGCGCTCGGCAGGCCCTACGACGGCGCCTACGCCCCGCGCGACTTCCCGCCACTCACCGCGCCCGCCCAGGGGATCTTCGGCCCCAAGGTCATGATCACCAACCAGTGGGCCGGCGCCGGCGGCGACGCGCTCCCGTACATGTTCCGCAAGCGCGGCCTCGGCCCGCTGATCGGCAAGCGCACCTGGGGCGGCCTCGTCGGCATCGGCGGCTACCCCGTCCTGATCGACGGCGGCAGCATCACCGCCCCCTCGTTCGCGTTCTTCAACACCGACGGCCAGTGGGCGATCGAGAACGAGGGCGTCGCCCCCGACATCGACGTCGAGATCATGCCCGCCGACGCGGCCGCCGGCCGCGACCCGCAGCTCGAGATCGCCGTGGCCGAGGCCATGAAGCGGCTCGAGGCCAACCCGCCCACGCCGGTCACTCGGCCCGATCCGATCAACCGCGTGCAGTGGAAGTACAACTAGCGTCTGACAGGCGCCAACCAGGCAGTCACGAAGCGGGCGGGTCCCTCGGGCCCCGCCCGCTTCGCTTTTCGGGGCCGCCGCCCACCCCCGGCAGGGTATACTGACCCGTGACGGTGAAGCTGGCTCTTCGCGCGTGACAGACCCTGTCGCCGCTCGGTGATTGCGGGGCTCTGATGCACCAGGTCCGCAACTCCCCAACCCAGGGGCTCTGCGTCTGCGCATCGTGTGGCGCGATGATCTCGCGCTCGGCCCGCGCGTGTCCGTGCTGCGGCGCCCGCCGGCCCGCCCCTCACACCGCACTTCTCGCCGCCGCTCTCGCGGGGCTGCTCGTGATCGCCGCGGCCGCCGTCTCCCTCGTCTGGGCCCGCCTACAGCGGGGCTCGTGAGGCGAGACGGCCGGACCGCCCCCCCCGGAAGGAAGAGCCCCCCGCTCCTGGGAGCGAGGGCCTCTCGTGTTCCGTGGTTGGGCTCAGCCGGGCTACGGGGCGGGATGCACGAGCACCCGCAGGCGCTTCACGCCGTAGCTGCCGGCGTTGCCCACGAAGGTCCAGTCGCGAGTGTTGCCCTCGCTGTTGCCGATCCCGATGTCGGCACCGGCGCCGGAGCGGAAGTTGTTGACCGCGATGACCGTCTGGCCGGCGTCGTGGTTGTGGATCTGCATGCAGCCGTAGCCGTCGACAGCCACGGTGTCCATCTGGTCGCCGAAGTCGAAGACACCGGCGTCGGCGTTCGGGACCCCGGCCGCGTTCGGCGGACCGTAGTTGCAGGGCCAGAACTCGATGTTGCCACCGGCGAGTCCCTCGCCTGTCACGATCCCCTTCACGTTCGAGAAGACGTTGAGGTTGGCGACGCCCGTCTGGAAGCGGATCCCGCTCTCGAATGTCGGGATGCCGAGCTGCTTCGCGTCCTCGGTGAACGCGTCCATCGAGACGTAGGCGAACCGGCCGCCCTCGCTCGGCTTCTGGATGTCGAGCATGTACGCGACACGGTCGAAACGGCCGATGTCGGCCGAGTGGTCGACATCCGGCTTGACCGTCGCGGAGAGCTTGCTGAGATCGTAGTCGTAGACCAGCTTGTACCCGCTCGCTTCGGCAACGCGGGCGGCGAGGAAGTCCACGACGGGCACCTCGCCCGCCCGGAACGCCGACGCCGGCAGCCCCGCCCCGTTCATCAGGTTGGGCTCGGCACGGCGGTGCCAGGCGAAGCGCATCGCGCACGGGTCGGCCACGCCGGGGGCCGAGAGGACGACCGAATCGCCCTCGATGGCGGCCTCGGCCGCGGTCCACTCGGTCTCCGGGCCGATCACCTCGAACCACGTCAGCGGCTTGCCGTCGCGCGAGGCCAGGCCCTCCGCGTGGTCGAAGCGAACGCGGAGCTTGCCCTGCTCCTTCTCGAGCGCGCGGAAGACGGGGCCGGAGTACTCGAGGCCGGTCTGGCCGTAGGTCTTGGCGAGCGCCCAGAGCGCGAGCCGCTTGCCGACATCCTGCTTGTTCTTCGGGTGGATGTCTTCCAGCTCCGCGATGTCGTTGATGACGACCATGCCGGTGTTGGGGATCGACTGGGCCGCCGCCTGGGCCTCCCAGAAGGTCGCCAGGATGCTCGGATCCTCGCCGCCGTACTCGAACGGCGCGATCTGCACGTAGTAGAACGGGAACTCGCCCTGGCCCCACAGCGCGCGCCAGCCGCCGATGAGGGCCTTCATCTTCTCGGTGTAGAGCATCCCCTCGCCGTGGTTCGTCTCGCCCTGGTACCACAGCGCACCCCGGAAGGCGTAGGGGATCAGCGGGGCGACCATGCCGTTGTAGAGACCCGTCGGCGTGCCCGGGCCGTCGGGGGCGATGAGATCCCCGGGGACGGCCGGGACCGGTCCGATGGGCGCGTTGTTCGCGAGCGCGTCCCTCGCGGCCGAGACCCACGAGTCCAGCGTCGTCAGGTAGGCCGCGAGGGCGTCCTTGTGGGCCTGCGACGAGGGGTCGAGCAGCGCGGCCCGGTCGCTGAACGCCTGGAGCGCCGGGACCTGCGCGAAGCCGATGGGCGGGGTCCAGGGCTCGATCGCCGTGCCGCCCCATGAGGTGTTGATGATGCCCACCGGCACATCGAGCGCCTCCTGGACGGCGCGGGCGAAGAAGTAGCCACAGGCGGTGTAGCCTGCGACGGTCTGCGGCGAGCAGACACTCCAGGCCCCGTCGAAGTCCGGCATCGGGGCGCCGGCCGGCCGCTTCGGCACGGTGATGTGGCGGATGCGCGGGTGGTCGGCCGCCGCGATCTCGGCCGCGGCGTCACGGACCCCGCCAACCGTCCACTCCATGTTCGACTGGCCGGAGCAGACCCAGACCTCGCCGAGGAGCACGTCGCTCACCGTGACGGTGTTGGCGCCCGTGACGGTGAGCGTGAGCGGCCCGCCGGCCGGATGGGCCGGCAGCGTCACGCGCCAGGCGCCGCTCGCGTCGGCGGTCGCCGGCACGGCCGCCCCGTCGCCGAGCTGGACGGAGACCTGCTCCCCCGCGGCAGCCCAGCCCCAGACGGGGATCTCCTTGTCGCGTTGGAGGACCATGTGGTCGGTGAAGAGATGGGGCAAGCGAACATCCGCCTGCGCCGCCGCGACCCATCCGAGGGTCACGAGGGCGAGCAGGCCGGCGCGAGCCGTCGTACGCATAGCGAAACGCCTCCCAAGCACAGCCGTGCCGTCCCAACCCCACCGCCTCGGCGGCGATTCGGGACGACTGCCGGAATCCCCTGCACAAGGGAGCCGACGCGGTAACCAGCGGGGGAAGTCGCGCGGGCGGAGGCCATCGCCGCCGGACAGCGAACGGTTGGCTCCAGGATCCGCCTGCCCGGAATGGAGCGTGCCGTGAGTCTGTTGTCGTGTGCACTGCTTGTGGGCCTCAGCGCCGTCGCCGCCCCTCCTGCCGAGACGCCCCACCCCCCCCGCGAGGTCGTGCTCAAGGTCTTCCTCGCCGACTTCGAGGACATCCCCCGGCCGGAGACCTACTCCACGCGGTACTTCCACGACCTGTTCTTCGGCATCGGCGCACCCCGGGCCACGCCCGAGGGCCGCGCGATCCCCGGCAGCGTCCGCGAGTACTTCCTCAACATCAGCGAGGGGCGCCTCGACATCGGTGGCGAGGTTGCCGACTGGGTGCGCATCCCGCGCCGGATCACCCGGATCCCCCACTGGCACGGCGGGATGGAACCCTTCGGCGAGAGCTGGCCGGTCATCGTCGCCGAGACCCTGCGTGCGAGCGGGATCGTCGGCCCCGACGCCCGCGAGAAGCTCCGCCTCGCCGACGGCCGGATGCCCGAGCTGCTCGTCTTCCTCAACACCGACTGGGGCGTCGGCGGCGTCAACCGCGGCTGGGGCCACCTCCGCGAGGTGCTCCACACCATGCAGCTCGACGAGCTGTGGGACGACGCCTGGCTCGACCTCCCCTCCCCGCTCAGCAGCTTCTCGGCGACCCTGTGGCGCGGCGCGCCAGCTCCCGCGAACGATGGCTGCATCGACCGCGTGCCACAGCCGTCCGACCTCGAGCTGTTCCCGCTCTCGATCATGATGCACGAGATGGGCCACCAGCTCGCCGGCTGGCCCGACCTCTACACCGGCGCCTACGAGCCCTGGGGCGTCTTCGACCTGATGGGGGGCCCGGCCGCAAGCACGCACTTCTCGATGACGGCCTCGGCCTTCCTCCGCGAGAGCAGCGGCTGGATGGCCTACACCGAGATGCCTCGCGAGAGCCGGGCCGACTGCGCGCTGCTCCCGCTCGAGACCCACAAGGTGGCGCTACGCTTCCCCCAGGGGCCGTGGCAGGAGAGCATCGTCTGCGAGAACCGTGGGTATCTCGTGTACCCCGGCGACTTCGGGCAGCCGCCCGTGAGCAAGGGCCAGGGGCTGCTCCTCTACCGCCTCGACCCCGCCGCCCGCCGGATCCTGATGTACGGCGATAGCCCGCAGCCGAAGATCACGACGGTCCTCCGCCGGCCCGAGGGCTATGGCGAGATGTGGCAATCGGGGGAGATCGGGGCCGCGAGCCAGCCTTCGAGCCGCAACGCGCTCGGCGAGCTGTGGTGGGAGTTCCGCGGGATCTCGACGGCTCAGCCCCCGGCGATCACCTTCGACGCCCATCTCGCGGCCGAGGATCTCGTCGAGGGCTACACGCGCGCGGAGTGGGCCGATGCCGACGGCAGCCCGGTCGAAGCCGGCAAGATCGGCGGCGACGGCGTCCAGGCCGCGATCCACTCACCACTGCTCGACGATGGCGCCCACGCGCGCCGGCTGCTCCTCGCGGCGCCCTCGGGCGGGAGTGTCCGCGGCCGCTACGCCCTCCCCGCCGACGGGCCCCGGCGGCTCTACCTTGTCGCGCGGCTGCCCGAGACGATGGAGGCGCCGGTTACACTCTCGGCCGGCGCAACCGGCGCGGCGGCCCCCACGACGGTGACCCTCGGGCCCGAGGACGCCGGTCGGCAGAGGGTGCTCGTGGCTGACGTGCCGGCAGGCGCCGGCGGAGTCGAGATCGCCCTCGCGGCGGACCCCGACGGCCCGGCCCGGCTGGAACTCGAGCAGGCCTGGGTCGTGGGGCTCCCGACGACAGTCCTGGACCTCACGGCGGAGGAGCCGGAGCGCAGCGTCGTGCTCCGTGACGGCGGCGCGTACGGCCCGCGCGTACTGACGGTACTCCTCGGCGGAGAGGCCCGCGCGCCCTGGCGGCGGGAGGCGGAGGTCACCGCCCCGGCCGGCGCGACCTTCCGGGCGCTGATCGGCTTCGCGGCCGAGGCGCCGGAGGGAGCCCGCGCGACCGTGAACGTGAAGCTGGCGACCACCGACCGCGAGTGGCCGCTGCTCACGAACCTCACGCTGGAGGCTCAGCCGGATGACCGCGCGCGGGGGCTCGAAGCCCGCGCCAACCTGCTCACGGTCGGAGAGACGCCGATCCCCACGGCCGCAGAGGGGCAGACCGCCCGCCTCGTGGTCGAGATCACGGCCCCCGAGGGCTCGCCGGCGTTCCGACTCGCGATGCCGTACGTGGGGATCACGGTGAACCGCGAGGCGGCGCCGTAGGGACCGGCACGTCGGGTGGCGCCAACGGCGTTCACCCGCTCGCACTTCGCCCGGGCACGCGGGGGGTCCCCCCGCGGCCTCGACCGATGGAGGACATGCGATGCACGCACGGATGACTCGGGCCGCGGTTGCGGCCGTTGCGGTTGGCTTAGCATTCGCCCTTCCCGCACTCGGGGAGGGCCTCGACGATCTCGCCCGCATTCAGCGCGACAGCCAGCAGGGCTTCACGAACGCCGGCTGGCGGTACGACCGGTACCGCGACCTCCCCACCCTCGATGCCCACAAGAGCATCGTCGTGGCCGACCTCGAGGGCCCGGGGATCATCCGCCACTTCCACACCACGCGCCACCACCCCGCCGACAAGATGGCCCGCGGCGTCGTGCTCGAGATCTGGTTCGACGGCGCCAAGGAGCCAGCCGTGCTATGCCCGCTCGCCGACTTCTTCGGCGACGGCTGCAACGGCTCGAGCATGTACTTCTCCACACCGCTCATCGAGTGCGCGCCGTGGAGCTACAACTGCTACATCCCGATGCCCTTCCGCAAGAGCGCGAAGGTCATCCTCCGCAACGACACCGACCAGGACACGACGAACTACTCCTACGTTGAGTGGGAGAAGCTCCCCGCGTGGGACGACGACCTGAGCTACTTCCACGCGACCTACGCGCGCGCCCGGTTCCAGCTCACCCCGACCACGAAGCACACCTTCTTCGAGACCCGGGGCGCCGGCCACGTCATCGGGCGCCAGTTCAGTGTGCTCACCAAGGAGCCGATGTTCCGCGACTTCGGCTTGGTCATGGAGGGCAACAACGAGATCGATGTCGATGGCACGCCGCGGGCCTTCGACTATCTCGGCAGCGAGGACTCGTTCACGTTCAGCTGGGGGTTCCAGGCTCCATTCGCCGGCCTGCGCGCCGGGATGCCCCACGTGAGCAGCGGCGACGAGAACTCCCTCTCGATCTACCGCTTCCACGACCACATGCCGATCCGCTTCGACAAGAGCCTCACCTGGCGGATCGACTGGAGCAACGAGTGGGGGATGACCGGGAGCCCGGTCTGGAAGAAGGCCGTCGAGGACGGCGGATGCTGGGTCGACTACGCGAGCGTCTTCTACTGGTACCAGACGGCGCCCGGCGGCTACCGGCACGAGCCGCTGCCCGAGGCCCGGCTCCGGGGCAACGTGCTGCCGACCAGCGAGGCCGATCTCGTGCGGGCCCTCGCCGCCATGCCCCTCGACCCGGCCTCCGCGATCGCCTTCGACACGGACGAGGATCTCCAGCGCGTGCAGGTCGTCGACCCGTGGCCCAAGACCCACCCGTTCCGGATCGACACCCCCGAGGCCCGCGGCGGCCACCCCGGCCAGCCGAACCCCGGCAGGAGCGGGATCCTCGCCGTGCATCCCAAGGGGCCCGAGGACCCCGTCTACACGCTCGCACGACTGACCGCGCCCGAGCCGGGTCCCTGCACGCTACAGCTCGTGGTCTCCGGCGACCCCTACGAGCTGCCCGGCCAGAGCGAGTTCGTCCTCCGCGTCGGCTTCCTCGCGGGCGACGGGATCCGCTGGACCGACGCGCAACTCGTCGATGCCGGCACACCGCCCTCCGAGGCCAACTGGCGGACGCTCGCGTTCGACGTTCCCGCCCACGAAGGCAACGAGGTGGGCGTCGTCGTGCAGGTCGCCTACGGCGGGCCGCACCCCGGCAACAACGAGGAGGCCTTCCTCGACGAGATCCGCCTGCTGCCCGCGCGGTAAGCCGCAAGAGGCACGCCGGCCCGCGTGCTACCCCTCGGCCTCAACCCGCCAGTCACCCGTCCAGGTGTGGGTGAGGCCGAGGGGATCGCGGAAGCGGAGCCGCACGTCCCGGCCCTCGAGGCCTTCGAAGCCGGCGGGGAGCTGCCAGGCGTCGAGGAAGTAGCAGCGCCCATCGGCGAGTCGGACCCGGTAATCCGGCGTGCGCGCGCCGTCCTTCTCCGCCCACAGCGTCAGCTCCGCGGGCTGGCCGTCGAGCGCCGGCCACGCCGCGAACAGCTCGATCCACGGCCTGCCCTCCACCGTGCGCAGCTTCGCGAAGACGAGCGGCTTCTCGAGGTACCGCTCGCCCGGGCTCTGGTTCTTGCTGACCATCGGGAGACGGAACCAGCACCAGCGGAAGTCGCCCTCGTGCACCGGGTCGAGCGCGCTGTAGCGATGCGCCGCGCGGACGACATACTCGACCACGCCGTGCGCGTTGTACTTCCAGG
>CAZRDB010000145.1:0-2432 GCA_964598695.1 uncultured Armatimonadia bacterium | reverse complement strand
CTTCCTGGCCTTGGTGTAGTCGGCGCCGAGCGGACCGGGCGGCGTGTTGGTGTCCGACGACCACACGACGATATCGTCGGCCGTGAAGAGGTACATCGCGCACAGGGTCTCGATCAGCCATCCCGGCAGTGGGCGGTCGTTCTGCTGGATCCCCTGGAGCCCCTCGTTCGTGATCCGTGTCCACGCCCCGACGCGCACGTTGCGGAGGAACTCCTTCCGCTGGCCGCTCCGCTCGGGGTACTCGCCCGCGAGCCAGTGGTACATGAGGTACATCCGCGTCGCCTGCCGGTAGAGATCCTGCAGGCAGTGCTCCGCCTCGCCCGGTTCGAGGGGGATCTCCTGGCCGTAGGCCGTCGTCGCGGCGGCCTCGGCGAAGGCCGGCTGTCCATCGGTCAGCGCGAGCGAGCCGTCGGGGTTCCGGCGGTAGAACGGCTCGTTGCCCCAGATCGCCTGCATGTAGCCGTCCATCGAGACCACCCCGCTCAGCTCGTTGCACACCGAGAGGGTCGGGTCGGGCGAGGCGAGGCAGTCCTTCTCGGGCAGGAGGTACTCCGGCGGGCCGCTGCCGCCCTGGCGCATCGACTCCCACACCGTGCCGACCGAGAACGTCCACTGGCCGTAGGTGACCGGGACGATCCGCGCGCCGTGCTCGGCCGCGGCCTCCGCCATCCCCCGGTAGATCCAGCCGAAGCAGTTGCGCTGGTGCTCCCAGCCCTCGGTCATCTCGATGTCGATGCACGGGTAGAGCACGTGACGGCCCTGGTCGTCGGTCTGGTACCGCTCGGTCGTCCAGGTGAACCGTCCGAGTTCGGTGAAGGCCGCCTCGTCGGGCGTCATGCGGTGCTCGTGCGCGAACATCCGGAGCGCGGGGAGCCGCGGGTCGTTCGGATCGGCCGCCGCGAGCTTCTCCGCGAGCTGGGCGGCATAGCCCCAGAACAGCGGGTCGCACATGAGCTGCCACTTGTGCTCGACGGGGACCTCCCGCACGCTCGTCACGGCGCCCTCGAGCCGGAAGTTGGGCATCGCCTCGATCGAGGTGATCGCCCGCGTGAAGTGCAGGTTGGCCTCGGGCACGCCGTACCAGGGGCCGGAGAGGTGGATCCGGCGGTCGCGGAGCGCGAACTCCGGGAAGCGAGAGAACAGCGCCACCCCGCAGGCGGTCTGCTCCGCGAACGGGTAGTCGATCCCCTGCGGAAGGGGCTCCATGCGGGGCACGAACGTCAGCGCCGGCGCCGGCTGCGTGACGAACGGCCTGCCCTCGAAGTCGGTGACCGGCGGTTGCGCTGTGGCGCTGCCGCCCGAACCGACCGACACCGCCACCACGCACAGGTAGAGCACTCCCACCGCGACGCGCAGTCGAGCCACGTGCACACGCCCTCTCGGAGGCCGCCCGTCCATCGCACGGGATGCTTCCGCGCGGTCCACTGATCGCCTCCCGCTGCCGCGCGGCCTCGCGGGCTACCCACGGTCGCGCGGCTCGGCCGGGCCGACGCCAGCGTCCAGGACGCCGGCGTCTCTGAGCGCTGCGCTGATCGTTCGGTACGCCACCCGGTGCCCGAAACGCGCCTCCCAGCCCGCCCGGCCGACAACGTCCCGGACCGGGCCCTTCACACCGGTCAGCAGCACCCCGACGCCCTGTCCCGAGCAGTCGTCGATGAGTTGCTCCAGCATGTGCACGCTCACTGCGTCCACGTCGTTGACGGCCGAGAGGTCCAGCACCAGCCACTCCAGCGACGGGCGATCGCTCACCACCGCGCGTGCCCTGGCATCCACGAAGCCCATGTTCGCGAAGTACAGCGACGCGTCGATCCTCAGGATCGCGCATCGGTCGAAGACGCGCGCGCCGGGGAAACGAGCCACGTTCCTGTACAGGCCTTCCTCCACCCAGCCGAGTTCAGCGATGTGCGGCCGAGCGCTTCGCCAGACGAACTGCGCGAGTGACAGAACGACGCCGACGACCAGCCCACGTTCCACCCCAAGGCCGAGGGTCGCCACGGAAGCGGCGACCATCACCCAGCCATCGCCTGGCTTGATGCGGAAGAGCCTGGCCGGTTCGCGGGCGTCGATCAGGCCTGACACGGCCACCACGATGATCGCCGCCAGAGCCGCCGTGGGAAGGAAGCGGAACAGAGGCGTGAGCGACGCGACCGCGAGTAGCACCAGGGCCGCGGTGACGAGTCCGGCCAGGCCTGTCCTTGCGCCGGCCCCGTAGTTGACGGCTGTTCGAGACAGGCCACCCGTCACCGGGTAGCCGCCGCAAAACGCGGCTGCCAGGTTGGCCAGCCCGAGCCCAACAAGCTCCTGGCTCGGTTGCACTCCGAGACGCTCCTTGGCCGCGACGAACTTCGCCACGGAGTAGGACTCCATGAAGCCGATGAGCGAGATGGTCAGGGCGCTCGGGGCCAACTTGGTCAGGGTTGCGGCGTCCACAT
>CAZRDB010000144.1:0-13326 GCA_964598695.1 uncultured Armatimonadia bacterium | reverse complement strand
CCCGCCCTCGCCCCCCGGAATGGGGTGTTCGGGAGCGGGTCACGGGGACCTCCGCCGGGCTCCTAGGGCACAGCGTCTAGCGCCGCTACCTGGCGGACAGCCGAGTCCATCACCTGCCGCTGCAGGGCGACCATCGCCTGCTCCACAAGCCGACGGCACTCCTGGAAGGACTGTGCATCAGGCGACACGAGATCGCCATGCGCGATCCAGTTGCGCACTTGGACCAGCTCACCGAGGGCCTTCTGAGCACCGACCCCCAGAGCACTCATGCCGCCCCCGACTGCGCCGAATGCCTCCCCAAGAGCGCTCCAGTCCATCTGCTCCCACGTGTGCCGCACCATCTTGTCGGGGTCGACCCGGAAGACGGCCGCGACACCCCACGCTTCCTCCGCGGCCGAGAGGAACGCTCCCAGGCCGCTCCGGCCAGGGAGGTCGCTGAAGCTCCGCCGCAGGGCTACCGCCCGCAGGCCGGTGTGAACGCCACTGAGCAGGGCGCCGCGGGAGTTGAAGAGGTCCATGTAGCATGCTACTGCGGCCTTCACGAAGCCCTCCCAGTGTGCGTAGAGCAGCACCCAGCAGGCACGCGTGCGTGCGTCGCGGGCGACGCCCTCGCGCAGTAGCTCGATCCCCGATGCAAGAACATCGAGTTCACGACGCCTGAGCGCGAGTTGGTCGTCGAGTGCTTCCGCGAGGGCCTCGAGGGAGGCCACGTTCGGGCGAGACACCAGCCTCATGTCAGCCTACATCCCCAGCCGGTGGCGTCCGATCGGGATCACCTTCGGGATGCGCTGACTCGCTCGCTTCCCCGACCCCGAGTTGCGCCGGAAGTCGGGGTCGTCCCAGAGTTCCTGAATGCGTCTCCTCAGGTCGACGGGAGCTTCCCACCCGGGAGTCCCCGCATGGTAGCCCAACCCGATGGCTACGGCCTCATACGCTGAGATCAGGAAGCGACCGAGGTGCTTCCCTTTGGCGCTGTCGTATCGCCGGAAGCAGTTCTCCCCCGCGGCCGATGCCAGCGCCGCGAACGTGGCGTGGAACGCGGCCTCCTCGCGGTCGTACCCGAAATCGGGGTCGCTGGCGTTCGCCTTGGCCGTATCCGTCAGGAACTCGTGTATGTCGCCGATGGCAGACAGCTCACCCTCGTCGAGTGTGCGCAATGCCACGAACCGCATAACCAGCTCCGTATCGTAGGCCCGGCTCTCTTCGGTCCCTGACAGCTGCGTGCACTCGCAGAACCCAGGGTCTTCCGCAAGACGGAGCATCCAGCCGTGGAACTCCGGGTTGAGGCGCTCGACTATGCAGTCGCGCACCTCCTGTGGGGTGAGCTGGCTTCCTCCCGAGTTGAGCCGGTCGAACACCTCGAACTTGACGTCGGCGTCAGGCCCCTCAGCGATGATCGCCACGTCGAGCCGCGCGCGGCGGATCTCCAGAGCTTGGGCCGGCGGCAAGGGAGTGCCGTCGGCCGCCACGCCGGGCCACACGCGCCCCTCCAGGGCCGGGAGGTACTCGGTCTTGAGGAGGCGCAACGGATCCGTGTCCTGCAGATCACCCATCAGCTGGAGGAGCGTGGAGACGCGCTGAAGACCGTCCACCAGTTCCCAGACACCGTCGGACCGTTGGAACACGTAGATGGGAGGAATCGGCAGCCCCAGCAGTACCGACTCGACGAACCGGCTCTTCTGCGACTCCTCCCACCGGTACAGCCGCTGGAACGCGGGGTCGATCACCAGCTCCTTGTTTCGGTACAGGCTCGCAATCTCGCCGACGGACATCGAGTAGCGGTCCGTCCTGACCTTGCGACGCCCCTCCTCCAGTTGCCCTATCAGCGGATCGGTGGTAGCCTCAACAGGCATGGGCAGTACCCTCCCTCTGGCCTAGCGCGCGTTCTGCCCGCGGCGCGAGCATTGTACGTCCCGGCTGAGTCAGGGGCAAGCAGAGCCCGGGATCCCGAATCGCCTCTTGCAGCCGGCGTACCCCCTGTGGTAGTCTGAGTGTCCGTGCCGAGCGCGGTACGGCTCGTACACGGAGTGTCGACCCCATCGCGGAGGACCACTATGTCCAGAGCTTGTGACATCTGCGGCAAGAAGCCCCTCACGGGCAACAGCGTCAGCCACTCGGACCGCAAGACCAAGCGCCGCTGGCTGCCCAACATCCAGAAGGTTCGCATCTTGACGCCCACCGGTCAGGCGACCCGCAAGAACGTCTGCACCAACTGCATCAAGAGCGGCAAGATCCGCAAGGCGGCGAGCTAGCACCCTAACTCGGCACGTCGGCCTCGGCCGGCAGTGGTGCGCACCCAGAGGGCCCGGTACCTGTGCCGGGCTCTTTCGCTGTCTCTGGCGGCCCCGCCTACACGACGGCCTCGTCCTCGGCTCCGCCGCCCAGCCGCTGGGCGATCAGCACCACCACGAGGTAGACGCCGCAGCCGATCAGCAGCGTCTTCGTGAAGCCCAGATAGCGCCCGCCCAGCATCGCGAAGACCGTCCCGGCCGTCGAGAGGATCCCGTTCACGCCCCACAGACGCGGCGTCGCGCCAGGCAGGATCCGCCCCGCGAGCCGCAGCCCCGACGGGAACGGCACGCCCAGCGCGGCCCCGAGCGGCAGCACCAGCAGCACGGCCAGGACCGACCGCGCGAAGACCGGAAGCCCCAAGGTCGCCTCGAGCAGGCTCGGCACCAGGAGCGCGTGTGCCGCCCCCAGCGCCGCCACCGCGAGGCAAGCGCCCTGGATCGTGACCGGAAGCCGCGCCTCGGGTCTCTGCTGGCTCCACAGGCTCCCCAGCCCGCCCCCCAGCAGCAAGCTGAAGATCACGACCGACAGCGTGAGGGTCGGGTAGCCGAGGTACAGAACCAGCTTCTGCGTCAGCGGGACCTCGACGACCATGAACCCGAGCCCCAGCAAGCCGAAGTAGAGGAACGCCATCGAGGGCTCGCGCACCCGCAGCGTCCCCGTCCCGCGCGTGCCCACGATCGTGCACCCGAGCATCACGAGCACCAGCGCCACCGCGGCCGCCGGGAGCCACAGCAGCCGCGCCAGCAGCGGGTTCAGGCCCTGGGCGACATCGAGGAAGAACGGCTGGTCATCGCGCACGGGGCGCACGTCGCCGTCCTTGCGGTCGCCCGCGTAGTCGGAGGCGCTCTTCCCCGCGCTGAGCACCTGGAGCCCCTCGTGTTGCTCGCGCACCCCGGGGAGGTAGAGCGTCTCGAGCCCGGCCATCTCCTCGGCCCGGGCGCCGAGGATCGACTGGACCTCCGTCTCGCCGATCTTGTCGCGCCCGACGAAGCGCAGGTACGAGGGCATCACGTTGCCGAGGAACGGATCGGCCGTGCGCGCCTCGAGCCGTAGGGGCCCCCGGTCGATCCACGGCCGCCGCATCACGCGCTCCAGGGCGAGAGCCTCCGAACGGTCCATCGGCTCCTTGGTGACCACCAGCATCTGGGCGTACGGCGAGGACCACCACAGCGCCGGGTCACTCGCGAGCGCCTGCGCCCCCGTCCGGACCTGGGCGCGCGGGATCCCGTGGCGCTCGGCGATCTCGCCTAACAGGTCGAGGGTCTTCTGCGCCCGCGGCAGAGCGAAGAGCGCGCAGTGGCGCGCGGCCTCGGCTGTTGTCTCGCCGCGCTCGGTGAGCGCCTCGATCGCCGTCAGGAGGGCCCGCCGCAGGACCATCTCGCGGTCGAGGACGATGACGAGGCGGCCCCCGGGCGTGAGGTGGTCGAGGTAGTCCCGGAAGGCCTCGACCGTGAAGACGTGCGACTCCACCAGCGTCAGGCCGCTGGTCTGCGTCGTCGCGGTCTTCGTGAGAGCGGTGTAGATCACGTCGTACGACCGGCGCTCGCGCCGGATGAAGCTGCGGCCTTCGTCGACGTGCAGCCGCACGCCCTCCATCGCGTAGACGCCGCCGTTGTGCGCGCGGAACCGGTACATCAGGCGGGGGATCGACGGGTTCAGCTCGACGCCGACCATCTCGCCTGCCCCCGCGAGGGCGCCCATGTGCATGTCGAGGCCGCCGCCCGGTCCGATGAACAGGACACTCTCGCGCGGACCGGCGACCAGCCCCGCGAACCCGATGATCCCGGTGGCCTCCAGCACCGACTCGCGCGACCCGTCGAACCGGAGCATGTTGGTCGGCACGTCGCCATCGGTGTAGACGAAGAGGGTTGTGTCGCCGTCGTTGGAGACCACGTCGGTCCGCGCGAATGCGTTCCAGTCGGTCGCGACGATCTTCGAGCCGATCTCGGGGTTGCCCAACTCCTGCGGAGAGAACAGCGGCTTCACACTGGCGGCGACCTTCTCGTCGAGCTGGTCGAACCGCACCGAGCCGAGCCCGATCCAGCGCTCGTCCGTGTTGCCGACCACCAGCGCCAGACAGCAGGCCCCGATCAGGCCGATCCCCACCCGCTCGCGCACGCTGCCCCCCCAGGCAAGCACCAGCGCGGCCGCGAGCAGGAACAGCGACGCGGCGAGCGAGGCGTTGACCCCGCCGAGCACGTTCAGCAGCAGGATCACGGCCAGCGCGCCGGTCGCGGCCCCGCCGAGATCGGCGAAGTAGAGCCGGCCCGCCTCGGCCGTCGAGCGGTCGAAGGCGTAGGAGATGAAGACGCCGCACAGGAGGAACGGGAGGATGCTCGCGGCCGGGATGGTCACCGGGCTGAACAGATGCTGGTTGAGCGGCGTGCGGAACAGCACGGCCAGCGAGAGCGGGATCGAGAGCGCCGCAGCCGTCGCGAGGGCCACCAGCACCTTCCGGTCCCCCACCCGCTCCCGGAGCCGGCGGACCGACGAGACCCCCAGCATCCCGCCCAGGCCGAAGCCGAGGATGGCAGCCGAGATCACGAGGAACACGAAGTGGAACCGTAGCAGCACCGAGAGAACGCGGGTCAGGCCGATCTCGAGGACCAGCACCCCACAGGCGGTCAGCCCCACTGCCACCGGCAAGGCAGCGCGCGGGCTCTCCCGCCCTTCCCGGCTCACGACTCGCCCTCGGCACTCACCAAGCCGAGTTCCGCGGCGAGGTCTTCCGGGATCTCCTCCGCGTGCTTGCACTCCTCGACCGCGCAGGTGAGCTTGCCGAGACCGGTCTGGCCCTTGCCCGGCGGACGGACGACCAGGTAGGGCGAGCCGCAGACCGGGCAGGGCCGCGGCACCGGCCGCTGCCAGCAGGTGAAGTCGCACTTCGGGTAGGCGTTGCAGCCGTAGAAGACCTTGCCGCGGGCGCGCGACTGGCGCCGCACGATCTCGCCCGTGCAGCCCTCGCGGGGGCACGGCATCCCGATCCTCTCGGGCTCCTGCCGCGGCGTCTTCTTGATGTACTTGCACTCCGGGTAGCCGGAGCACCCGACGAACGGCCCGAACCGCCCCCGACGCTGCATGAGCGGCTTCCCGCACTCGGGGCACGATTCGCCGGTCTCCCGGGGCTCCTCGCCGTCGCGCTTCACGTAGCGGCACTCCGGGTAGCCGGAGCAGGCGACGAAATCGCCGTTGCGCCCGCGACGCATCACGAGGGGCTTGCCGCACTCCGGGCAGTTCTCCCCGGTCTCCGGCAGCCGCTCGACCATGTGCTCGACGGCCCGGTCGAGGTCACTGCGGAAGTCGCCGTAGAACTCGCGCAGCAGCGCCCGCCAGTCGAGCGCGCCGTCCTCGATCGAATCGAGCCGCTCCTCCATCTTGGCCGTGAACTCGCTGTCCACGATGTGGCCGAAGTTCTCGACCAGGAGGTCGGTGACGACACAACCAAGCGGCGTCGGCACGAAGCGCCTCTCGACGATCTCGGCATACTTGCGCTGCTTGATGACCTCCACGGTGGGCGCGTAGGTGCTCGGGCGGCCGATGCCCCGCTCCTCGAGTTCCGCGATCAGGCCCGCCTCCGTGTACCGGGGCGGCGGCTGGGTGAACCGCTGCTTCGACTCGAGCTTGCGGAGGTCGAGCAGCTCGCCCTCGTGGATCTCCGGCAGCCAGCCCTGCTGGGTCTCGGCCGCGTCCTCTTCCTCGTCGCCCTGCTGCGCGTCGGGGCTCTTGCGGCGCGTATCCTCCGCGAGCGCGGCCTCGTCCCCGCTGACGGCCATCCAACCCGCGAACAGCACGCGCGAGCCGTTGGCGCGGAAGGTAATGCCGGCTGCCTCGATGTCGGCCCGGATGGTCTCGATCTCCGCGTCGGCCATCTGGCTGGCGAGGAACCGCTCCCAGATGAGCTGGTAGAGCTTGCGCTCGTCGGCGTCCAGGTGCTTCGCCATCTCATCCGGCGTGCGCTCCGGGTAGGTCGGACGGATCGCCTCGTGGGCGTCCTGCCCCCGCTTGCTCGCGTAGATCGGCGGCTTGGCCGGAAGATGCGTCTCCCCGTAGAGCCGCGCGATCACCTCGCGCGCCGCCTCCTGCGCCGTCGTCGCCACCCGGGTCGAGTCGGTTCTCATGTAGGTGATCAGACCCACGGTGCCCTCGTCGCCGAGCGCCTTGCCCTCGTAGAGGCTCTGCGCCACGCGCATCGTCCGACTTGCCGAGAAGCCGAACCGCGCCGAGGCCGCCTGCTGCAGCGTGCTGGTCATGAACGGAGGCCGGGGCCGACGCTTGCGGGTCGACTTGCGGACCTCCTTCGCCCGCCACTCCGCCCCGCTGACCGCCTCGGCGACCTGCCGCGCGCCCGCCTCATCGCCGATGCTCAGCCGCTCCGACTTCGTGTACGGGTGCACCGCGAGGAAGGAGACGGCCTCCGCCCCACGGCCGAGCGTCGCGAGCAGGGTCCAGTACTCGCGTGGGACGAACGCCTGGATCTCCCGCTCCCGCTCGACGATCAGCCGGAGCGCCACCGACTGCACGCGCCCCGCCGAGAGGCCCCGCGTGCGCACCTTGCGGCTGATCAGGGGCGACAGCTCGTACCCGACCAAGCGGTCGAGGATCCGGCGGGCCTGCTGCGCGTACACCCTCGGGATGTCGATCGTGCGGGGCTTCTCGAGCGCGCCCAGCACCGCCCCCTTGGTGATCTCGTGGAACTCGATCCGCTGTGGGTTGCTGACACCGAGCGCCTCGGCGAGATGCCAGGCGATCGCCTCCCCCTCGCGGTCGGGGTCCGTGGCGAGGATCAAGCCGCCCTGGCACTTCTTCAGCGCCTCCTGCAGCTTATGGACCGTCTCGCGCTTCTCCTGGAGGACGCGGTAGGTGGGCTCGAAGTCGTGCTCGATGTCGACGCCCATCTTCGTCTTCGGAAGGTCCCGCACGTGGCCCATCGAGGCCGCGACCATGTACTGCTTCCCCAGGAAGCCGGACAGCGTGCGGACCTTCGCCGGCGACTCAACGATGACCAGCTTCGATGCCATGTGACGAGACCAACCCGCAATCTGTTGTTCGCTACCTACCTGCGGCGGGCGATTGTACCAAGCGCATCGGCGCATGGGAAGGGCCGCCGGCCCCCTCGCCCGGTCATGAGCCGAAGTCGCGCACGTCCCCCGGACCCGCGACCTTGCCCTTGCGGATCACGTAGGGCTCCCCGGAGTACGGGTCGCTCGGCGCGCGGTCCAGGTACGGTCCCTTATACCCCTTCGGACCCGAGGCCGCCGTCAGTTGCCCCACGGATTCCACATCAAGGCCCGTGTCGTGCCGGTAGCCCTCGGCCGCCAGCGTCAGGACCAGCACGTCCTGCTCCTTGCGCGCGGCCGACTTGCTCGCCCGCGACGGGAGGGGAGCGTCCTCGGGCAGCACCTCGTACCCGATCAGGACCGCACCCACCACCGGGAGCGCGTCGAGCAGTACGCGGCGACGGCCCTCGGGCTCCTGCCGGAAGATGACGCCGCCCAGTTCCCCGGCTCCGCTCTCCGGCCCTGCCTCGCCGCGCCCGAGGTCGATCCGCCGCCAGCCCGACAGCCGCTTGCCATACCACGCGGCTACCGTCGGCAACTCGTCGGTGGTGACCAGCGAGACCTCGCAGCCGCTCCGGTCCTCCGTCGCGCTCTCGACCGCGGGGTTGAGCTGACGCGCTCCGACCGCGTTCGGGTAGCCCGGCAGATCGAAGTACCGCAGCCGCGCGTACCGGGGCGGGATCAGCTCCAGCCGGCAGGCCCAGCCCGTCGGGCCGTGGATCCGCAGCTCCCGCGCGCTCCGCAGGTTCTCGAGCGTCAGGAGGCCCCGCACCGGCTGACCGTCCAGCGTCGCGCCGGGGGGCCCGACCGACGGTTGCGGCGGCGTGGATTCGGAGGAGCCGCTCCCGTTCCGGCAGCCGGGGCCGGCAACCGCGAGCAGCCCAACCACACCGATGACCGTCAGCAACCGCGCGTACACTGCCTGCCCTCCGCCGCCGACGCCCGGCCGGCCCCCCTAGTGTAGCAGAGAGCCGGGGGCGTCTCACAGAGAGCCACCGCCCACCCAGGAATCGGCCGACGACCCGCGAACCCACCCCCTGCGTGTGATCCCACGACCGCAAGGGGAGGTCTCCATGCCGAAGGTTGCGCTGATCGGTGCCGGCAGTCTCGTCTTCACGAAGACGCTCATGAACGACCTGCTCGCCACGCCCTGCCTCCAGGACGCCCACTTCTGCCTGATGAGCCGCACGATGCCCAAGATCGAGCGGATGAAGGCCTTCCTCGAGCGCGTCATCGCCGAGAACGGCCTCGGCGCGACCGTCTCCGCCACCCTGGACCGCGAGGAGGCCCTCGACGGCGCCGACTACGTCATCGTCATGGTCCAAGTCGGCGGGATGGAGGCGTTCCGAGTCGACTACGAGATCCCGCTCAAGCACGGGGTCGACCAGTGTATCGGCGACACCCTCGGTCCCGGCGGAATCTCCCGCGCGCTCCGGTCGATCCCGCCGCTCGTCGAGATCGCGCGCGATATGGACCGGCTGTGCCCGAACGCCGTCCTCCTCAACTACACCAACCCGATGGCCGCCGTCTGCTGGGCGCTCGGCCGCGAGAGCAACGTTCGGTTCGTCGGCCTGTGCCACGGCGTTCAGACCACGACCGACCTGATCTCCGGCTACGTCGGCGTCCCCCGCGAGGAACTCGACTGCTTCGTCGCCGGCATCAACCACATGGCCTGGTTCCTGCGGATCGAGCGCGATGGCGAGGACCTCTACCCCACTCTCCGAGCGAACTGCGAGAAGCCGGGCCACTACGTCAACGAGAAGGTCCGCTGCGAGGTCATGCGCCACTTCGGCTACTTCATGACCGAGAGCACCGGCCATCTCTCGGAGTATCTCCCCTGGTTCCGCTCCAGCCAGCGGGCCCTCGCGCTATACTGCGACGAGCCCGGCTTCGGCGGCGAATCCGGCGCCTACTACAAGTGGGGCTCCGTCGTGAACGCCAAGTTCGCCCAGAGCGACCCGCTCGCATTCGAGACCACCGAGCTGCTGCCCCGCAGCCACGAGTACTGCTCGCAGATCATCGAGGCGCTCGAGACCGACCGGGTCTTCCGCTTCGCGGGCAACGTCCGGAACGACGGCCTGATCACCAACCTCCCGAACGGCTGCTGCGTCGAGGTGCCCTGCTATGCCGATCGGACCGGGATCCACCCGACCCACGTCGGCGCGCTCCCGCCCCAACTCGCCGCGCTCAACCTGCTCAACGTCAACGCGCAAGGCCTCGCGGTGGAGGCCGCGCTCACGGGCGACCCCGAACTGGCCATGAACGCGATGGCGATCGACCCCCAGACGTCCGCGACGCTGACGCTCGCCGAGATCCGGGCGATGGCCGCCGAGATGCTCGAGGCCTCACGCGAGTGGCTGCCCCAGTTCGCGGGCAAGTCGCTCCGGCCCACGCCCACGATCGAGACGCCGGCCGGCCTCGAACGCGCCGAGGTGCCGCTCGACCCCGCGCTGGCGATCGGCCAGCGGTTCGCCAAGCTCATGGAGATCGCCGAGCAGAAGTAGCCGGCCTGTCGGAGAGGGAGTGCACGGGTGAAGGTGCGTTTCGAGCGGATCCGGATCGACACGGGGACCTACGAGGCCTGTTCCGTCGTCGACATCGACGGCGACGGCGTCAAGGACATCGTCTGCGGCGCCTACTGGTACAAGGGGCCGAAGTGGGTGAAGCACTTCATGGCCGAGGTCCTGCCCGCGGGCGAGTACTTCGATGACTTCTCCGATATCCCGATGGATGTGAACGGCGACGGCCGGCCCGACATCGTCACGGGCGCCTGGTGGGGCGAGACGCTCCGCTGGCGCGAGCACCCCGGCGGCGACGGCACGGCGCCGTGGAAGACCCACGACATCGCGAAGGTCGGCTCGATCGAGACCACCCGCGCGTGGGATGTCGACGGCGACGGCCACCTCGAGATCGTCCCGAACACGCCGGGAATGCCGCAGATGGTCTTCAAGCTCGACCGCGACGCGAGCGGCACACCCCTCGGGACCTTCACCCAGTTCACGCTCACCGACTGCGCGAGCGGCCACGGGCTGGGCTTCGGCGACGTGAACGGCGACGGCCGGGGCGACATCATCCTCGCCAACGGCTGGCTCGAGTGCCCGCCCGAGGGCCTCGGCGGCACGTGGACCTGGCACCCGGAGTTCAACCTCGCGAGCGCGAGCGTGCCGATCCTCGTCCACGACGTCAACGGCGACGGGCTCGCCGACCTCATCGTCGGTCAGGCGCACGACTACGGCCTCCACTGGTGGGAGCAGGGCCGCGACGCCGCGGGCAACCGGACCTGGACCCGCCACGAGATCGACGCGACGGTCTCGCAGTACCACGACCTCGCGCTCGTCGACATCGACAACGACGGCGAGCTGGAGCTGATCACCGGCAAGCGCTTCCGCGCCCACTGCGGCAACGACCCCGGCGAGTTCGATCCCGTGGGCCTCTACTGCTTCCGGCCGAACGGCGGCGACTGGATCAAGGAGGCGATCGACTTCGGCGAGTACCCGGAGGCCTCCGGCGCGGGGATCCACTTCTGGATCGAGGACCTGGACGGCAACGGCTGGCTCGACATCGTCGCGCCGGGCAAGGACGGCCTCTACCTCTTCAGGAACCTCGGCCCGGCGTAGCGAGGCCGCGCGACCGAGCGCATTCCCTCCCCTCCCCTCGCGCCTGCCGCGAGGGGAGGCTGGCGGGGCCGACGGTTCGGGTGCGACACCGGGGGCATGGGCCCATGCGGACCCTGTAGGGGCGCTGCTTGCTGCGCCCCCCGGATATTCAGGACGGCTCTCGTAGGGGCGAGCGGCAGCTCACCCGCCGGAGCCCGAGGAACCTGCATCTGGGGCGGGCCGCAGGAGCCCGCAGGGGCCGCGAAGCACATAGCGAACGGCGGGGCAGCGCACGCGGCGGCGTACACGGGAGTGAGTGGGGATGGCAAGCAAGAGGAAGGCTCAGAAGGACCGAGAGGCCCAGGTTCGCTGGGACCTCATCGACCCGGTCCTCGACCTCTTGGGCTACGACAGAGCACACGTCACTGTGGAGCACGCCTGCCACTCCCTGTCCACAGGCGGGGCCGGGCGGCCCCCGGCCCCGGACTACGTCGTGTGGCTCTCCACGAGCGAGCCGGAGCAAGTCCCGCCGAACGCGGCTTTCGTTCTCGAGGCCAAAGCGGCCGACGAGGAAGTGGGCGAGCCCGTCCTCGCGCAGGCCGCCGGCTACGCAAACGCTCCCGAGATAGACGCGGACCTCATCGTGCTCTCGAACGGCCGTAAGCTGGACGTCTACGAGCGAGCGGCCGGCGAGTGGGAGCAGCGGTTCGCCCGCTCAGTGGGTGAACTGCTTCGGGGCAGCCCTGCGCTGAAGACCCTCCGTGACATCGTGGGGCTGAGTGCTCTGGCGCCTGGTTACGCGGAGGACCTTGGGCGCTACCGCAGACACGGATGGGAGGACGTGCCGTCGCTTCTCGGCGGAGCACTCCTAGCCCGAGACGGTGTGCTGGATCGCGTCTGCGACCGGTGCGCCAGACCGGGCGTGGTTGGCGTTCAGGGGCCGATCGGTGTCGGCAAGTCGGCGTTCATGTGGGCCGTCGCCGAGCGCTGCTTGGCCGCCCGATTCCGCTTCGACGACCAGGAACCGACCGTCGACGACACACTGATCACGCTTGCATACCAGACCGTCGTGCGCTGGCTAGGGCCAGGGCAGATGGACGACGTGCGGCGAGCGATTGGCGCTCCGGGCGCGTACGAGCTTGCGCGGAGCAAGCTGTACTACGCCGCCGCGCACGCCGCCTCCGTGCCCGTGTTTGTCATCGACTCCATCGACCGTGCAGACGGCGGCACCCGCGACCTCCTAACTCGTCTGGTGACGCACACTCGTGACCGGATCGCCTGGGTGGTCTCGGCACGCGACGGCACGCTCCCGGTCGTCGTGGATGAGCCGGTCGTCCAGATCGTGCCCCTCCCGCCGCAGGACGCCCGACGGATCTGGAACCAGCACCGCGAGGAGGGAGCCTGGGATCCGCTCGACGAGCGCCTGCCAAGGCTGCCTCTGCTGCTCGGCATCCTCATCAGGGAGCAGCCGCGGACAGAGGGCGAGTACCAGCAACGGGTCAGGGAGTCGGTCGATGAGACCTACCAGGCATGGTGGGAGCGCCTAAGCGACGAGGAGAGGGAGCTCGCGCTCCATGCGGCGTTCTCGCCAGGCGGTGCTCCACTCCTCGAGGACCTGTGCGGCGTTACGGCCACCAAGCAGGTGCCCGAGGGGGACCCGCTCGTCGAGAACGCACTGAAGGCACAGGTCCCGGCACTCGCTGCGGTCAGCCGCCACGTGCCGGACCACTTCCTGTGGGTACACCGTTCGGCCCAGGAGTTCGTGCAGAGGCAAGCAGGGCGCTACGAGAGCCAGTACCGCGAGCGCTGGGTGGCCTGGGCACAGCGTGAGTGCGCCGCGGGCAGACGCGGCGGCGACCTGCTGTGGGACTCGCTGGTGGCAGCGCGTGAAGACTCCGGCGCGACAGGACAGGTGCGCGAGTGGCTGAGGCGAGCGGACTCGGATCCCAGCGTACCCTCAATGCTGTCATCGGTGCTTCGGCGCCTGGCGAGCCTGGACCCCGAGCTTGGCGAGCGAGTCGCTCAGGTCCTGGTGGACTCCCCGCAGTCCACCGCCGACGACCGTGTTGCTGGTGTAGGGCACTTGGTGGGCCTCGCGGCCGACAGTGACGGGGCGCGCCAGCGGGACCTGCTCTTGGCCAAGGCTCTTCCCGTCTTGGCCGGCCTCGCAGAGACCCACGGACGCGCCACCGGGGACTGCGGCTACGCCCGGGAGGCGCTCGCCGACAAACCCAACTACAACGCGTAACGGGGCTCCCCTCCCCCGCGCGGGGGTTATAGCTCGCCATTTTTCCCCGGCAACGGGCCGGGTTGTAACCCACACGTTTGCCGTCACCGGAACCTACACGGCTCTCATGACGGTGACCAACCCTTGTGGCGAG
>CAZRDB010000143.1:3061-13509 GCA_964598695.1 uncultured Armatimonadia bacterium | reverse complement strand
GGCCGTACTCCTCAGCGCCGACCTCCTCGCGGCCGACCGCGCCTTCGTCGCCGAGCTGCGCACCGCGATCCTCTCCGAGGTCGATCTGCGTCCCGAGGCCATCGCCTTCTGCGCGACCCACTGCCACGCGGCGCCGTCGATGGCCCCGTTGCGCCACATGGGCGGCGTTACCGAGGAGTACCGGAGCCGCGTGATCGAGGCGGCCTGCAGCGCGGCGAAGGAGGCGCTCTCCTCCGCGCGGCCCTCCACGGCTCGCGTCTCACGGGGGCGCGCCGATGGGGTGAGCTTCAACCGCCGGCACCCGGAGCGGCCGTGTGACACCGAGTGGCGCCTGCTGGAGTTCGTCCCGGCCAATGGCTCGGACCCGATCCTCGTCGTCTCCTGGCAGTGCCACCCCGTCTGTCTCGGCGGCGAGCACCGCGAGGTCAGCGCGGAGTACGTGGGCCGGGTGCGGCGCGCACTCGTGCGGGAGCGCGGGGCTCGCGGAGCCCTCTTCCTCAACGGCTGCTTCGGCGACCTCAACCCTGCCGCGAGTCGCGGCGTCGAAGGGATGGAGCAGACGGCAGAGGGGCTTCTGGCCGCGCTGCGGTCCGGAAGCGAGCCCTCCCCGCTGGAGCTGGGCGACACCGTCGCGCTGAGCCGCGAGATCGTGCTGCCGCTCGACACGTCCTACGACCTCGCCTACGCCGACGAGCAGATCGCCCACTGGGAGGCCGCCGCGGCCGCCAACCCCAACCCCGACCACCGCCGGGGCGACCTCGCGATGATCGATTGGGCGCGCGAGCTGAAGGCCTCCATCGAGTCGGGAGAGATGCCGGAGGACCCAACCGTCGAGGTGCAAGTCGTCGGCTCGGGCGATCTCGCCTTCTGCCTGCTGCCGTGCGAGCCGTTCTCGTCGATGGGGAGTTGGCTGCGCGAGAGCGTGACGCCCTCATGCACGATCCCCGTCGGAGCGGCCAACGGGATGATCGGCTACATCGCGCAGATCGGGGAGTATGACACGGCCGGGTACGAGCTGGAGGTGGCCTCGCGCTACTACGCCCTGTACCCCCTGTTGCCCGGCGCCGGCGAGCTGATCCTCGAGACGGCCGACGAGTTGCTCAGCGCCCAGCCCTAAGGGGTCGTGGGGGTCGGCGGGGTCCAGAGGATCTCGACGCCGGCCTCCTTGCGGAGCCGCGCCCAGTAGGCGGGTCGCTCGGCGACGACCTTGCGGTCGCGCAGGAGCTTCAGGGCCTCCGCCCGAGCGCTCGCCTCGCGCCGTTCCTTGGCCCGCGCGATCTCCTCCGGGGTCAAGCCCTCGGCGTTGGCGGGCAGGCCGGGCTCCACGATCCGCATCAAGCGCATCACGACGAACGCCTTGCCCTCCACCTCGATGGGACCGGCGCAGCCGCCCACCGCCTCGATCGCAAAGGCCGCCCGCTGCATCTCGTGGCCCGGCTCGTCATTGTCCGGCTCACTCAGCGGCAGCTCGGCCATCGTGTTGGGGTCCGGGACGAACTCCGGGGCCGAGATCGTCGCGAGAAGGGCCTCGGCCTCGGCCCGGGCCTTGGCGCGAGACTCCTCGTCGCCGGGCACGTACTTCGCCATCGCCACCGCGACCACGCGCGTGGGCCCTCCGATGATCTGGGCGACCAGCGAGTCCAGGCGCCCCTCGAGATCCTCGGGCGTGAGAGTCACGTCCCGCTGGAGGACGGCATCGGTGAGGATCTCGGTCCGGAGGCGACGCTTGACGACCCGCGCCGTCAGGCCCCCCTCCTCGAACGTGGATTCGAGATCGACCTGCTGGAGCAGGTCCTCGATCTCCTCGGCCGGCGTCGCGCCCTTCAGGCGGGGCACGGCGCCCTGCGCCAGCGCGAGGTCGCGGACGAACTGCGTGTAGCGCCACTCGAGAAGCGACTCATCCGGCATCGGAACGCCCTTGGCGCGGGCATCCTGCTCGACCAGGGCGGCCAGGATCATCTCCTCGAGCACCGCCGGGCCCTGCAGCCGCTGGAGTGTCGCCAGTACCTCGCTCCGGCGGACCTCCAGGGCGCCCCCCTCCTCACGGGCGAGGACGGGGTCGGACTCGCCCGGCGGCTCCTGGCCGCATGCGTGCGGCGCCGCGAGCACGGCCGACAGCAGGCAGAGAAGGAGCCCCGCGACGAGGCGGGGGAGGCTGGTGCGCGGGCTGGCGGCGCGGCTGCTCATGGCTGTAGGTCGAGGGTCCTTCTCCAGTAGGAGCAGATGCTGCGGGCCTTCTCTCCGGCCCGGCCGACGTACCGCTCGCTGTGCTCGACCACGGCGCGCTGCTCGGGGCTCATGCGATCGAGCCACTCGCGGAGCTCCGGGTCCTTGAGCGCCACCTCGCCAACGCCGACCCGGTCGCGCTCGGCGATGAGGGTCAGCCCGCGGACGGCCTCGTGGGCGTCGGGATGACCGAGGCCGGCCAGGATGATGTACAGCGGCTCGGCGGCGACCATGCCGGCCGAGAGGGCCAGGTTGCGCTCCATGGCCTCCTTGTCGACCACGAGGCGGCTCATCACGCGCGTGAGCCGGTCGGCGCAGCAGACGATGGCGACGAGAAGCTCCGGGAGGAACCGGTTGGTGGCCGAGTTGGTGAGGTCGCGCTGGTGCTCGGAGAGCTGGTCGAGGTACATCGTGATCATCCGCGGCGCGAAGATCTTGAAGAAGGCCTTCACGTTCTCGAAGTTCCACGGGTTGCGCTTGTGCGGCATCGTCGAGGAGCCGACCTGGTCCTTCTCGAAGACCTCGCCGACCTCGGCGATCTCGGTCCGCTGCAGGTGGCGCATGTCGTCGGCGAGGTTGGCGAGCACGCCGAGCGTCGAGGTCAGGGCGTGGACGAGGTCGCACAGCGGCTCGGCCTCCACGATCTGCGTCGAGTGGCCGCCCGGGCGCAGGCCCAGTTCGGCGAGCACCTCGCGCTCGAAGGCCATCGGGTCGTCGACGAACAGCGAGGTGGCGTTGTACGCGCCGACCGCGCCGCTGATCTTGCCCGGCAGCTTCTCGGCCGAGGCCTCGATCGCGAGGATCCGCCCGCCGAGCCGTTCCACGTGCTCCGACATCGCGAAGCCGAAGGTGATCGGGACCGCGTGCTGGCCGTGGGTGCGGCCGATCTGCAGCGTGTCGGCCTCCCGCTCGGCCACGGCGACCAGCTCGCGCTCGAGGGCGCACAGGGCCGGCCGGATGCACTCCCGCACCGCGCTCCGGAAGCGGCAGGCCATAGCTGTGTCGACGACGTCGAAGCTGGTGAGGGTCCAGTGGACGAAGCGGCGCGCGTCCTCCGGAACCCGCCGGCGGATGCAGTTCACGAGAGCCCGGACGTTGTGCTGGATCCGGCGCTCCTCCTCGGCCACCTCCTCCGGGGTCACCTCGGCACAGGCCTTTACGATCGCCTCGGCCGCCTCGGGAGGACACAGGCCCCGCCGCTCGAGAACGCGCACGAGCGCGGCCTCGACCTCGGCCTCGCTCGAGACGCGCGCCCGCTCCGAGACCCACGGCGAGAGCAACGCGAACAGCCGCTCGTCGCCGCCGTAGTAGCGGAAATCGAGCGGGGAGACGCAGTCGAACACGGACAGTTGTGACATCCCGGACACCTCGCCCCGCGCGGCTACCGCGCGTGAGTGTTGACGTAGCTGACCGCAGCAACCGCGGCCGTGGCGCCGTCGCCGACGGCACTGGCGATCTGGCGCACGCTCTCGACGCGGACATCGCCGATCGCGAAGCAGCCCTTCACACTGGTTTCCATCATACGGTCGACCACGACGTAGCCGTTCTCGTCGCAGGCGACCAGGTCGCGGACGCACTCGCTGTTGGGGAGATTGCCGACGTAGATGAAGACGCCCTGGCAGGCGATCGAGCCCTCGGCGTCGGTCTTCTTGTTGCGCGTCCGCACACCCGTCACCCGACCGGCCTCACCGACGATCTCCTCGACCACGGTGTCCCACACGAGATGGATGTTGGGGGTGGCGAACGCCTGCTCCTGGAGGACCTGCTGGGCTCGCAGCGCATCGCGACGATGGATGATCGAGACCGACTCGACGATCTTCGCGAGGTAGATCGCCTCCTCGACAGCGGCGTTGCCGCCGCCGATGACGACGACCTCCTTGCCCTTGTAGAAGAACCCGTCACAGGTGGCGCAGTAGCTCACGCCGCCCATGCGGTACTCCTGCTCGCCCGTGACGCCGAGGTAGCGGGGGTGGCTGCCGGTACTCACGATGACGGCCTTGGCCCGGGTGATCGCGCCGCCCTCGTCATGGCAGGCGAACAGCCCGCCCTCCTCGCGGCTGACCCGCTCGATCGAGGCGTAGGTGGGCTCGATGCCCAGCCGCGCGACGTGCTCGCCCATCTTCTGGGCCAGTTCCGGCCCTCCGACGGTGTCGAAGCCGAGGTAGTTCTCGACCGCCTCGGTGTTGTTGATCTGCCCGCCGGCGCTGCCCCGGTCGAGCAGAGCCACCGTGAGGCCGGCGCGGACGCAGTACAGGGCGGCGGTCAGGCCTCCGGGGCCGGCGCCGAGGATCGCGACGTCGTGGATGTCGGGCACGCCACTCACTCCCACTCTCGTTTGGCCTCGTTCCATGCTACAGGTTCGACACGACCGGCACGGATCTCCTCCGCAAGCTCCCCGACCGAACCGATCCGGCGCTCGAGACGCGTCGCGAAGCGGCCCACGTTCTCCGTGGAGTGGCCATCGCTCCCGGCGACCATCGGCAGGCCCATCCGCTCGGCGAGGGCCCGCGCCTCGGCCGCCGCCGTCCCGTGGCGCACGTTCACGCTGGCGACCTCGATCGCGTGCAGCGGCAGCAGCTCCGCGAGCTGCTCCGCCCGATCGTGGAACCGGTACGGGTGCGCCTGAACCAGCGCGCAGCGGTGCTCGTCCACGAATCGCGCGAGCCCGTCGAGGTCGTCGGACGGCCCCTCGGGCGTCCGCTCTCCGAACACCAGGAAGTGGCCGACGATCCCGCCGGGACCGGTCACCTCGATCTCCACGCCCCGCAGCAGGAGCAGGCCGTTGGCATGGCTGCGGGCGTGCTCGAGCGACGAGAGCGGGTGGTGCACCTCGTGCTCCGTCAGCACGAGGCCGTCGAGGCCCATCTCGCAGGCCCGCCGGACCATCGCGGCGGGCCGGTCGACGGCACACGGCGAGTACGGCGTGGTATGACAGTGGAGGTCGACGATCAAGCGCAAGGGCTCCTCGGCCGCGCCGCCCCCAGGACCCCCGGCGCGACCTCTACTCTAGCCGCTCGGGGCCGCTTGGGTCAAACGGGCGGGGCTCGACCGGCCCCCGAGGCGCCCCGCGAGGCCTTGCGTGGCCTGGGAGCAGTGGGTATACTACGTCCGCTTCGGAAGCACTGCGCTTCCGGACGCTCCCGTCCCTGCGCGCACCGGCGCGCAAATCCTGGCTGAATGCCCGGGGGTGAGAGTCCATGCCGCACGTCACGATGAAGGAACTGCTCGAGGCCGGAGTCCATTTCGGCCACCAGACCCGCCGCTGGAACCCCAAGATGCGTCCCTATATCTACGGCGGACGCAACGGGATCTACATCGTCGACCTCCACAAGACCCTCGTGAAGATCGAGGAAGCCTACGCCGCGATCCGCGACACCGTCGCCGAGGGCGGCTCGGTCCTCTTCGTCGGCACCAAGAAGCAGGCCCAGGAGTCGGTCCAGTCGGCCGCCGAGCGTTCCGGTCAGTTCTACGTCAACCAGCGCTGGCTGGGAGGCATGCTGACCAACATCACCACCATGCGCCAGCGGATCCGCAAGCTCCGCGAGTACGAGGAACTCATGGCGACGGGCGACTTCGACCGTCTGCCCAAGGCCGAGCGCCTCAACATCCTCAAGCAGCGCGAGAAGCTCGAGCGCTACCTCAGCGGCGTGAAGGACATGGGCAGGCTGCCCAGCCTGATCTTCATCGTCGACCTGAAGAAGGAGCACATCGCGGTCCTCGAGGGCAAGTCGCTCGAGATCCCGATCGTCGCCATCGTCGACACCAACTGCGACCCCGATGACGCCAGCTACCCGATCCCGGGCAACGACGACGCCATCCGCGCGATCCGCCTGATCTGCAACATGGTCGCGGACGCCGCGCTCGAGGGCAAGCAGATCCGCGAGAAGACCCAGGGCGGCATCGAGGACGAGGGCGGCGCCGAGCCGAGCGAGGACGTGCTCGAGGCCGCGGCCGACGCCGAGATCGCGCTGGCCTTCGGCGGCACCGAGTCGGGTGCGGCCGAGGAAGCCCTCGACACCCCCGAGTAGCAGCCACCGCCACCCGCGGGGCTCGCGCGGCCCCGGCGATGCCATCTGTAGAGGAAGAGGAGAAGACCCGCAATGGCCATCTCGGCCCAACTCATCAAGGAACTCCGCGACCGCACCGGCGCGCCGATCGGCGACTGCAAGAAGGCCCTGGACGAGCATAACGGCGACGTGGAAGCGGCCGTCGAGCAGCTCCGCAAGCAGGGCCTGGCCAAGGCTGCCAAGCGCGCCGGCCGCGAGGCCCGCGAGGGCCGCATCGAACTCGTCGTCGCGGACGATGCCCGCTCGGCCGCCCTGGTCGAGGTCAACTGCGAGACCGACTTCGTGGCCCGTACCGATGTCTTCCAGGACCTCGCCAAGGCGATCGGTCGCTGCGTTCTCCAGGCTCCGGCCGCCCCGACCTCCGTCGAGGAGGCGCTCGCCCTGCCGGGCGAGGAGGCCGCGACCGTCCAGGAGATGGTCTCGACCGCGATCGCCAAGACCGGTGAGAACAACAACTTGGGCCGGGTCGCCCGGCGCGATTCCGCCGGCGCCGGCCGGATCGGCAGCTACCTGCACTTCAACGCCCGCGTCGGCGTCATCGTCGGCCTCGCCTGTGCCGGCGAGGTCGCGTCCGACAACGCCGAGCTGGCCGATCTCGGCAAGCAGCTCGCGATGCACGTGACGATGGCCTCCCCCGAGGTCCTGAGCTGGGAGAACCTCGCGGCCGACCGCGTCGAGCGCGAGCGCGCCGTGCTCCTCGACCAGACCAAGCAGGAGAAGCCCAACGCGCCCGCCGAGGCGCTGGACAAGATCGTCGAAGGCCGGCTCCGCAAGTTCCGCGAGGAGATCTGCCTGGTCGACCAGGTCTGGATCCACGACGAGAAGGGCAAGAGCACGGTCGCCGAGATCCTCGCCCAGGCCGGCAAGAGCCTCGGCTGCGCGATCTCCGTGACCGGCTTCGCGCGCTTCTCGCTCGAGGACACCCTCAAGCAGGCCGGGGAGTAGTCAGCGGAAAGCGGGTTGAGCGGCGGATGTACCGGAGAGTCCTCCTCAAGCTCTCGGGAGAGGCCTTCAGCGGAGGCAACGGCTACGGGATCGACCACGACACCGTCCGCCGGATCGCCGAGGCCGTGGCCAAGGTCGCCCAACTCAACGTCGAGACCGCGGTCGTCGTCGGGGCCGGGAACATCCTGCGTGGCGCGTGGTTCGCGACGCAGGGGGTCGACCGGCCCACCGCCGACTACGCCGGCATGGTCGCCACCGTCATCAACGCGCTCGTCCTGCAGGAGACCCTCGAGGGGATGGGGGTCTTCACGCGTGTACAGAGCGCGATCGAGATGCGCGAGGTCGCCGAGCCCTACATCCGCCGGCGCGCTCAGCGCCACCTCGAGAAGGGCCGTGTGGTGATCTTCGCCGCCGGCACCGGCAACCCGTTCTTCACGACCGACACGGCCGCCGTCCTCCGCGCGGCCGAGGTCGGCGCCGAGGTCGTGCTCAAGTGCACGAACGTCGACGGCGTCTACGAGTCAGATCCTCGGGTGAACCCGGACGCGCGGCGCTATGACACGATCGACTACGAAGAGGCGATCGCGAAAGAGCTGCGCGTGATGGACATCACGGCCCTCGCGCTCGCGAAGGACCGCAACCTGCCGATCGTCGTCCTGAGCATCGAGGACCCGGAGAACATCTACCGGGCCGTGATCGGCGAGTCGATCGGCACATTCGTAGGGAGGACGCGCCATGGAGAAGGAGATCGTTGACGACGCCAAGGAGCGGATGCGCCACGCCGTCGCCGTGGTCGGGGACCGCCTCGCGACGGTTCGCACCGGAACGGCCAACGCCTCGGCCCTGAACTCGGTCCAGGTCGAGGCCTACGGCTCGAAGATGAAGCTCCAGGAGCTGGCGATGGTCAGCGCCCCCGAGCCCCGACTTCTCGTCGTGTCCCCCTACGACCGCAGCCTCGCCAAGGCGATCGAGAAAGCGATCCTCGCCGCCAACCTCGGCATGACCCCGCAGAGCGATGGCGGCCTGATCCGGATCCCGGTCCCCGCGCTGACGGAGGAGACCCGCAAAGAGATCGTCAAGGGCGTCAAGAAGATCGTCGAAGAGGGCAAGGTCGCCGTCCGCAACACCCGCCGCGAGGCCAACGAGCGGCTCAAGAAGATGGAGAAGGCCGGCGAGATCTCCGAGGACGACCTCAAGCGGGCCGAGCACGACGTGCAGAAGCACACGGACGACTTCTGCGAGCAGATCGACAAGATGGGCCACGCGAAGGAATCCGAGGTCATGAAGGTCTAGCCTCGGTGCCCGGTGGCCGACCGGGAGGATGCCGGGTGGAGCCCGCCAAGGTCCCCCAACACGTCGCGATCATCATGGACGGCAACGGGCGGTGGGCGCGTGAGCGCCTTCTGCCCCGCATGGCGGGCCACCGGAAAGGCGCGTCGACCGTCCGACGGATCTGCTACGCCTGCGCCGATCGCGGCATCAAGGTCCTGACGCTCTACATGTTCTCGACCGAGAACTGGAAGCGGGCCCAGGAGGAAGTCGGCTCCCTGATGGGGCTCATCGAGCGGACGCTCCGCAAGGAGCTGGCCGAGTTCCACCGCCGCGGCGTTCGCGTGCGCGTCTCCGGTCGGGTCGACCAACTCCCCGCGGCGCTCCAGGAGACGATCCGCGGGCATCTCGACGCCACCGACGACCACCGCGACTTGACCCTGAACATGGCCGTCAACTACGGCGGCCGCGCCGAGATCGTCGATGCCGCCCGCGCGCTCGCTGCCGAGGTCCAGGCCGGGCGGCTCGCGCCCGAGGAGATCACCGAGGAGCTGTTCGCCGGGAAGCTCTACACCGCCGGCCTCCCCGACCCCGACCTGCTGATCCGCACCGGCGGCGATATGCGGATCTCGAACTTCCTGCTGTGGCAGCTCGCCTACACCGAGATCTACGTCACCCCCACGCTGTGGCCCGCATTCGCCGAGGAGGAGCTGGACCGCGCGCTGGAGGCCTACGCCACGCGCGAGCGGCGCTTCGGCGGCGTGCTGGGCGGGGTGGGGTGAGCCCCATGAGCGCAACGGCTCCGATCCGGTCGGGTCCGGTGGGCCTGGCCGTCCTCGGCTCCACCGGCTCGATCGGCGAGCAGACTCTCGATGTGGTACGCGCCCACCCCGACCGCCTGCGTGTGGTCGCGCTCGCGGCCGGCCGCAATGCCGAGAGGCTCATCGCCCAGGCCCGCGCGCTGCGGCCCGAGGTCGTCGCCGTGGCCGACCCCGAGGCGGGGGCTCGCGTCGCCCACGAGCTGGCCGGCCTCTGCGAGACCCGCGTCGGCGGGGAAGCGGTCGCTTCCCTGGGCGACTGGCCCACGGCCGAGGCCCATGTCGTCGCCATCACCGGCCTGGCCGGGCTCCGCCCGATGCTCGGCGCGATCCGGGCCGGGCGCCTCGTCGCCTTCGCGACCAAGGAGCCGCTCGTGGCCGCGGGGGAGCTGATCCTGGCCGAGGCCAAGCGCTCCGGGGCGCGCCTGGCGCCGATCGACTCGGAGATCTCGGCGCTGTGGCAGTGCCTGGGCGGCCGCCGCGAGGGGCGCGACGTCAAGCAGCTCCTGCTCACCGGCTCCGGTGGCCCCTTCCGCACCTGGCCGGGCGAGCGGATCGCCGGCGCCTCGGTCGAGCAAGCGTTGGCCCACCCGACCTGGAAGATGGGCGCGAAGATCACCGTCGACTCCGCTTCCCTGATGAACAAGGGGCTCGAGGTGATCGAGGCGATGCGCTTCTTCGGCCTGACGCTCCCGCGGGTCCGGGTCGTAATCCATCCGCAGAGCGTCATCCACTCCATGGTGGAGTTCGTCGATGGTTCGGTGCTCGCGCAACTCGGGCGGCCCGACATGCGGCTGCCGATCCAGTACGCGCTGCTGGAGCCCGACCGACCGGCCAACGCGTTCGACCATCTGGACTGGACAACGCTACGCGAGCTGACTTTCGAGGAGCCTGATCCCGTGCGCTTCCCCTGCTTGAGACTCGCCTACGAAGCCGCCGAGACCGGGGGCTCGGCCCCCACGGTGCTGAACGCGGCCAACGAGATCGCCAACGCGGCCTTCCTGGAGGGGCGGATCGCGTTCGGCGGGATCCCCCGGCCGGTGTTTACGCCCCCCCCACCCGCCCCCCCCGGTACAACCCCTAATCCCGGGGGGGCGTGGGGGGTGACCGGGGTGCGCCCCGG
>CAZRDB010000143.1:0-3051 GCA_964598695.1 uncultured Armatimonadia bacterium | reverse complement strand
CGCGGGCCGTGGAGTCGGCCCTCGCGACCGTCGCCCACCGGTCGATCCCCGATCTCGCGGAGGTCGAGCGGGTGGACCGGGAGGCGCGCGCGGCGGCGACCGCCTTCGTGTGTGGCCCGGGCGCGGCCGAGGGGGTGTCGGCATGAGACGCCGACAGCCGGTGTTGATGGTCGCGGCCCTGGCCCTGGCGCTCCCGGCGGCTCTGCTCCGCGGCTGCTCCTCGAACGGCCCGGGGCCCGTGCCGATCGAGGTGCGCGGGGAGTACCACGCCGGCGAGGGCGTCGTGCGCCTGACGTGGACCGCGCCGGAAGGCGTGGAGCCGAGCGCGTACGGGATCTACCGCCAGACCCATGACTGGCCGCGGCCGTTGCCGGAGGAGCCGACGGCGACCGTTTCGGGCGCGTGCGAGTGGTCGGACCGTGAGGCCCCCGCGGGCGCGCGGGTCGACTATGTGGTTGCGCCGATGGACCCCGCGACGGGCCAGCGCATCGATTCCCTGGCGGGCCTGGTCGTGGTCCGCACCGACGCGGACGAGACCGCCCCGGCGCCGCCCTCGCTCCGCAGCGCCATCGACGTGCCGTACGACGCCGGCGGCGCGATCGCGATCGAGTTCCAGGCCCTCTCCGACGACGACAACCACGGCGCGAGGGATGTCGTACGGTACGCCCTCTACCGCTCGACCTCGCCGCCGGGCGCCGGCGAGGGGGGCGAGCCGGTGGACGAGGCGCCCTCCGGCTCGATGGGCTTCATCGACCGCAAGGCCGCCGACGGAACCGCCTACTACTACTGGGCGACCGCTGTCGACGGGACCAACGAATCGCGGCCCTCCAACGTCGTCGGTCCGGTCGCCTCGCGGGCGAACCCGACCGACAAGCTCTGGAGCCTCTTGCGGAGCGCCCTGGCGATCGTGCTGACGCTCGGGGTCGCGGTCTCCGTGCATGAGCTGGGCCACATGCAGATGGCCAAGGCGATGCGGATGCGGGTCGACGAGTTCGCGATCGGCTTCGGCCGGAAGCTCTTCGGCTGGCATCGGAGCGGGACCGACTACAGCGTCCGGCTGCTCCCCGCCGGCGGTTACGTCCGGATCCGCGGCATGGTGCCCGAGGAGGTCGACGACCCCGAGGGCTTCTACGCCCGACCGGCGCTGGCGCGTGCGGCCGTGCTGGTGGCCGGCGCGGCGATGAACGTCGTGCTGGCGCTCGTCATCTACGCCGTGGTCGTCAGCGCGTACTCGGCCGGCACGCTGCCCATCGTCGAGATGGTGAAGCCCGGGGGGCCCGCCGAGGCGGCCGGGCTCGAGCGCGGCGACATCATCCGCTCGGTCGATGGAGTCGTCTACAGCCGCGACCTCTTCGCCGTCGGCGCGATCTCGCGCAGTGCCGGACGGCCGGTCCGCCTCGAGATCCTGCGGGACGGCCAGCCGATGTCGGTGACGGCCGTGCCGGAGCCCGAGGACGCGGGCGGCAACATGGAGCGGGCGCTCTACGGCCTCGGCAAGAGCAAGGCGCGCGGGATGATCGGCGTCTCGATGTCGCAGCGGCCCTACGAGGCGCCGCCGGCCCGCGGCCTGCGGGAGTCCCTCGCGGCGAGTGGCCGTTGCCTCCGCGACGACACCGTCGCCCTGCTGCGCCTCCTCGGCCAGCTCGTCACGGGCCAGGTCGGGGTCAAGGGCACCGTCGGCGGTCCCATCGCCATCGTCCAGGGCGTCCATGCCGCGCAGGAGGCGGGCCTGCACCCGCTACTGGCGCTGGTCGCCTACCTCAACGTCACCCTCGCGGTCGTGAATCTGCTGCCCTTCCCCATGTTCGATGGCTCGCGCGTGGTGCTCACTCTCCTCGAGGGCGTGCGCGGGAAGCTGTTCGACAAGGAGAAGGAGGCCATGTTCCACCTCGCCGGCGTGGTGCTGCTCCTCGTCTTCGTCGTGTTCATCTCCTGGATGGACATCGGGCGGATCGTCGGGGGCGGGTAGCAATGGCCGACGTCACGAGACGACCGACGCGGCAGGTGCGCGTGGGCGCGGTGAAGGTCGGCGGCGCGGCGCCCGTCGCGGTGCAGTCGATGACCAATACCGCCCCCGACGACCCCGAAGCCTGCCTGGCCCAGATCGAGCGTCTGCGGGCCGCCGGCTGTGAGATCGTCCGCGTCGCCGTGCCCAACGGCAACAGCCTCGGGCCCTTCCGCCGCATCGTCGCGGCGTCTCCGCTCCCGGTGGTCGCCGACATCCAGTTCAGCGCCGATCTCGCGGTCCGGGCCATCGAGGCGGGAGCGGCCAAGGTCCGGATCAACCCCGGCAACATCGGCGGCGCCGGTCCGGTGCGCAGGGTCGCCGATGCCGCGCGTGCGGCCGGGGTGCCGATCCGCGTCGGCGTGAACGCAGGGAGCCTCTCGTCCGAGGCCCTGGCGCGCCACGGGGGACCGACGGCCCGGGCGATGGTCGAGAGTGCCCTGGCCGAGGTGCGGCTGCTGGAGGATGCCGGCTTCGGCGACCTCGTCGTCGCGCTCAAGGCCTCGGACGTCCCGCGCACGGTCGAGGCGTGTCGCCTGTTCGCGGCCGAGACCGATCTCCCGCTGCACCTCGGGGTGACCGAGGCCGGCCCGCTCCGCACCGGCACCGTGAAGTCGGCCGTGGCCCTCTCCGCCCTGCTCGGCGAGGGGATCGGCGATACGCTCCGCGTCTCGCTCACGGCCCCGCCCGAGGAGGAGGTCCGCGTCGCGTGGGAGATCCTCCGCGCCCTCGGACTGCGCCGCAGAGGGATCGAGATGATCTCCTGCCCCACCTGCGCGCGCTGCCGGGTCGACCTCGTCGGGCTGACCGAGCAGGTGGCCGAGGCGCTCGAGGACCGCGACGTGGCGATCACCGTCGCCGTGATGGGATGTATCGTGAACGGCCCGGGCGAGGCCCGCGAGGCCGACGTGGCCCTGTGCGCCGAGGAGGGTGGGGGAGTCATCAGCCGGCGGGGCGAGGTGGTGCGCCGCGTCCCCGCCCCGGAGATGCTCGCCGCGCTTCTGGCCGAGGTGGACGCGCTCGCCCGCGAGCGTGCATCGTGCGAG
>CAZRDB010000142.1:0-13534 GCA_964598695.1 uncultured Armatimonadia bacterium | reverse complement strand
GGTCTCGACGAAGGCGTTGCGGCCGTAGCCCTCGCTCGAGACGATGAGGTCGACGTTGTTGGGGTAGTCGGGGATCGTCGCGTGTGTGTAGGCGCGAATGCCCTTGGCGGCGAGCTGACGCATCAAGCGCGCCGAGACCGGTCCCTCGTGGTAGCGCGTGAGCACGACAGCCGAGACCGTGATGCCCCAGTCGAGCAGGTCGTCCATCGCCTTGAGGGTGGCGAGGTCGTACGTGATGCCGAAGTCGCCCCGGATCCGGCCGCGCTCGAGGTCCTCCGAGCAGACACAGAGGACGACCTCGATCTGCTCCTTGAGGCGCTCCAGCAGCCGCATCTTGGCGTTGGGGTCGTACCCGGGGAGGACGCGCGCGGCATGGAAGTCGAAGGTGAGCTTGCCCCCAAACTCGAGATACAGCTTGCCGGCGCACTGGCTCACGCGATCGCGGATCGCCGCGGTCTGCTCCCGCAGGTACGTCTCGCTGTCGAACCCGATGCGGTTCATCTGTCGCCTCCGGAGGGTGCGTTCCCGCCCACTTTGGCCGGCCTTGGTTCGACTCCTGCCTGCGGGCCCGCCATGCCGCCCCACGATACCACCCCGCGCTGGCCCGGCCCACCGGGTTGTCGAGTAAGCGCTTACCGCCAGCGTCTCCTGATGGTCGCTCGATGCGGCTTGGCGGACCGGCAGGATCCGCGCGGGTATGGGAGGTGGCAGCAGGGAACCGCGCGAAACTGAGGAGGTAAGCGTTTACGGAGGAGTCCGGCTTGGCCACGATCTACGATGTCGCACAGCGGGCGGGTGTCTCGATCGCGACGGTCTCGCGCGCGCTGCGGAACCTCGACTCGGTCGGCGAGGAGACGCGCGAGCGCGTGCTGCGGATCGCCGAGGAGCTGGGCTACCGGCCCAACCGCTTTGCCCAGGCACTCGTCGAGGGGCGCTCCCGCGCCCTCGGCCTGCTCGTGCCGCCCGACGACGGCAACCCCTACTTCGGCCTGATGATGCGGGCCGCCAACCGGCAGAGCCGTGAGGCGGGCTACGACCTCGTCGTCGCGATGGACCCCACCGGCGCTCCCGAGGGGTTCGAGGAGGCTCTCCTCAGCCTGCGCGACCGGCGCGTGGACGGCTGCATGGTCTTCGGCACCACGGCCCAGTCCCGGATCTACGCGGCCTGCTCGGAGGAGTTCGACAGGCCCGTCGTCTGGCTTGGCGCCCGCCCGGAGGGGCGCCTTCCGGTCGTGATGCCGGACGAGGAAGCCGCCGGCTACGAGGTGACCCGCCACCTGCTCGAGCTGGGCCACAGGGACATCGCCTTCCTGTGCTGCCAGGCCGAGTGGCGCGTGCCGTGGCGGCGGGAGCACGGCTACCTCCGGGCGATCGAGGAGGAGGGGCTGGATCCGTTGTTGCTTCCCGGCCCGGCCGGCGTCGAGGGAGGGGTGGCCCTCGCCCGGCGGCTCCTCGAGGAGCATCCGGCGACGACGGCCGTTGTCGGCTGCAACGATCAGGTCGCGTTCGGCGCGGTGGGGGTGCTGCGCGACGCGGGCCGTCGGGTGCCCGAGGACCTCTCGGTCGCCGGCTTCGACGACACCCAGATCGCGCGGTACCTGTCGCCCTCGCTGACGACGGTCGACCTGTGCGCCGGTGCGGTGGCCTGCGAGGCTGTGCGCCTGCTGCTCGGCCTGGTCGAGCGCCGGGAGGAGGCGCCGAGCGTGCCGTCGCTCCTCCTGCGGCCGAGGCTGGTGCCGCGCGCCTCGACGGGGCCGGCCCCTCGGGACCGGTCGGACCGGGGGACGAATGGATAGGGGAGTGCGTCCGTGTCGCTGTATGTCTGCCTGGCTCTTGCCGCCACGCTCGCGAACGCGCGGGAGGCCGCCCTCGAGCGGGTGCCCGTCCTCACGCGGGCGGAGGGCGCGCCTGCCGCCGACTGGCTCGTGACGACGACGCCCGCGCGCGCGGGTGTCTACCGCACGGCCGACGACCGCCGGCTGGTGCTCACGAACGGCCTCATCCGCCGTGACTTCCTCCTCGCCCCGAACGGGGCCACCGTGGCCTTCGACAACCTGATCACGGGCGAGGCCCTCCTCCGCGCGGTGCGGCCCGAGGCCCGGATCACGGTGAACGGGGTGACGCTCAACGTCGGAGGCCTCCACGGGCAGCCGGACCACGCCTACCTCACCGATGCGTGGGTTGACGCGCTGCGGGCCGATCCGGGCGCGATGCGTCTGGTGGGCTTCGAGACCGGCGCCCCTGTCGCCCCCTTCGCGTGGAAGCGGGTACGCCACCATGCTGCCGGGGCCCAGTGGCCACCGGCCGGAGCGGCCCTCCGGCTCGACTACGCGATGCCGACCGACCTGAGCGCCTTCGAGGACCGTCTTGCACCGCCGGCGAGCGGCGAGGGGCGAGAGACGCTGTGCGAGACGGACTTCGGCTCGATGGACGCGGCGTGGACGGTCACCGCCTCCGGCGCGCTCGCCGGGTCGTCATTCGTGAACGAGGGCAAGCCGGGCGAGATCGCGACCGGCGCCAACACCGCGACCTACGCCGAGCGGACACTGCCGACCGGCGCCCGTCTGGTGGAGCTGCGTCTCGACCCGGGGACCGATCGGAGCTGCAGTTGGGGCCCCGGCCTCGCGTTGGTCTGGGCCGATCGGGTCATCAAGCTCAACTACCGTTCGATGGACGCGGAGAGCGGCCAGCGCGGCGAGTTCGGCGTGAACGACGGCCGAACGGGCGAGTCCCTGGTCGGCTTCGCCGACGGTCGTCTCCTCCCCGATCGCCCCCTGTCGCTCCGGCTGCGGATCGTCGGCCCCCGCGTCCTCGCCGAGGCCTCGCCCGATGGGGCAGCCTGGGTGACGCTCCGAACCATCGAGTGGGGCGGCCCCGTGCCCGATCCAGCCTCGGTTCGGGTGGGCAAGATGGACACCGGCGGGGGCGGCGCCGACTACGGCGAGCCGGGCGAGCGCGTTCGGCTCAAGCTACTGCGGTTCGCCGCCTTCGGCGCGATGAGCGAGGAGGCTGCCGAGCGGCGGTCGGGTGAACTCGCCCGCTTGCGCGACCTTCGCGTCTCCGTTCACTACGAGATGTACGACGGGGTGCCCGTGCTCGCCAAGTGGATCTCGGTGCACAACGGCGCCGACTCCGAGGTGCGTCTCGACTCGTTCACGTCCGAGATCCTCGCGGCGGTCGAGCACGAGTCGCTCGTGGGCTCCCTGGAGTGCGCGAGCCCGCCGAATCTCCACGTCGAGTGCGACTTCGAGTTCCACGGTGATTCGCCCGCGAACGCGAGCGAGGCGGTCCACTGGATCCCGGACCCGGAGTACACGACCCAGGTGAACTACCTGCTCCAGGCCCCGGTGCTCCTCGAGTGCCGCCCGCGCCTGGGCCCCGCGATGCCGATCGGGCCGGGTGAGAGCTTCGAGTCGTTCCGGACCTTCGAGATGCCGTTCGACACGACTGAGCGGGAGCGGAAGGGCCTCGCCCTGCGCCGGATGTACCGGACCGTCGCGCCGTGGGTCACCGAGAACCCGATCCTGATGCACAGCCGGAATTCCGACCCGGCGGCGGTCAAGCTGTGCATCGACCAGTGCGCCGAGGTCGGCTTCGAGATGGTGATCCTGACCTTCTGGAGCGGCTTCGACATGGAGAACACCGACCCGGCCTACCTCGCGGGGATCCGCGAACTCGCCGACTACGCGCACGCGAAGGGCATCGAGTTGGGCGGCTACTCGTTGCTGGCCAGCCGCTCGATCGGGCCGGAGACCGATGTGATCTCCCCGAAGACCGGCTTGCCCGGCGATGCCCTCTTCGGCAGCGCGCCCTGCCTCGAGAGCGCGTGGGGTCAGGAGTACTTCGGCAAGCTCACGGCCTTCGTCGAGACGACGGGCCTCGACCTGATCGAGCACGACGGCTCCTACCCGGGCGACGTCTGTGCCTCGACCGAGCACCCCGGCCACCGGGGGCTGGAGGATTCCCAGTGGCGCCAGTGGCTGCGGATCCGGGACTTCTACCGCTGGTGCCGGGCACGCGGCGTCTCACTCAATGTACCGGACTGGTACTTCCTGAACGGCTCGACCAAGTCCGGGATGGGCTACCGCGAGTCGAACTGGTCGCTCCCCCGCGACCTCCAGGTGATCCACGGTCGCCAGAACATCTACGACGGGACCTGGGAGAAGACCCCCAGCATGGGCTGGATGTTCGTCCCGCTGGTCGAGTACCAGGGGGGCGGCGCGGCCGCGACGCTCGAGCCGCTCTCGGAGCACCTCGATGCCTACGGCGCCCACCTCGCCCAGAACTTCGGCGCCGGGGTGCAGGCCTGCTACCGCGGGCCGCGGCTGTACGACACCGATGCCACCAAGGCGGTCGTGAAGCAGTGGGTCGACTTCTACAAGGCCCACCGGGCGATCCTCGACTCCGACCTCGTGCACGTGCGGCGGGCCGACGGCCGGCACATCGACGGCTTCCTGCACGTCAACCCGGGCCTCGCGGAGAAGGGCCTCGCGATGCTTTTCAACCCGACGGACGAGACGGTCCGCACGACGGTCCGGCTCCCGCTGTACTACACGGGTCTCACCGAGACCGCGCGGGTCTCGGAGCAGGACGGCGAGGCGGTCGCATTCGCGCTCGGACGCGACCATTCGATCGAGCTGCCCGTGACGATCGGCCCACGCGGGCTCACCTGGTTCGTGCTGCGCTGACGGCGCCGACGGATCGCGGAAGCGAGGAGTGAGATGCGGAAGAGCAACGGGATCGCGCGCGAGGGGCTCCGTCGGCCGAGACACGTGGCGCTGGCGCTCGCCGGGGTCGGCCTGCTGGCGCTCGTCGCCGGCTGTGGCCCTCGGCGAGGCGTGGAGGGTGGCTCGGCGACCGGCGGCGCGCAGGTCCAACGGATCCGCGTGGTCCGCAACATCGGCGGGCGCGCCGGGTTCCAGAGCCACTTCGACGCGTGGAAGGCGGCGTTCGAGCGCGACAACCCGGGGTGGACGATGGAGGGGATCGACCTCGGCAACGCCGACGGCTCGGAGTACTACAAGTCACGGGTTGCCTCGGGCGACATGCCCGAGGTGGTCCAGACGTGGAACCTGACGAGCTACCTCGCCGACAACGGGATCATCGTGCCCCTGCCCGAGGACTACTACGAGCGCCACGGCGTCCGTCGTCCGCTCGACTACAAGGGCAAGTACTACACCTCGCAGGGCGGGCTGCAGCTTCTCGGGATCGCGGTGAACAAGGCTCTCTGGGATCAGGCGGGGGTCTCCGGGCCTCCCGCGACCTGGCCCGAGCTGCTCGCCGCTCTGGATCGGATCCAAGCCGCGGGCATTGAGCCGCTGGCCTTCGGGGCGAAGGAGTGGTCGGCCGCGATGCCCCTCTCCGAGATGCTTCAGATGACCCTCTACGACTATGAGGTGAAGCCCGACGTGCCCTCGTGGACCCGGAGGCGCGATGCCGGCGAGGTGACCTTCGCGAGCGACCCAGAGGCGCGACGGGCGATGGACTGGATGATCGAGCTGGTCGAACGCTTCGCGCTCGAGGGCGCCCTGAGCGACGGCTACAACGAGGAGCAGCGGGACTTCTACGGCGGCAAGGCGGCGACGTGGATCATGGGCTGCTGGATCGGAGGCGATCTCGAGGCGAACGAGGTCGACTTCCCGGTCGAGTACTGGCCGATCCCCGCCGCGCCGGGCCGCGAGCCGAGGTTCGTCACCAACACGGGCGGCCAGTCCGGCTGGGCGATCTCGAGTTCGGCCGCCGAGGGCGAGAAGCACGAGAAGGCCCTCGCCGTGCTCGATGCCTTCTACGACCCGGAGGTCTACCAGAGCTACCTCAACGCGGAGGCCATGCTCGACGACCGGATCGAGAGCCCGGTCAAGGGCCCCAAGACCGACTGGGCCCCGGCACAGGCCTTCTTCGACAACATGGCGGCGAACTACCGCATCTACGGCCCCGCGGCCGGGGCATGGCGGAGCTGCTCCGACAAGTGGCCCGCCGGCATGGAGATGTCGATGATGCGCGCGGTGCAGGAGATCGTGGCGGGCGAGCGCGATGCGGCGAAGCTCCTGGCCTCGCTCGACGCCGACTGGGACAACGCACGGAAGGGGGAGTAGCGATGGCCCGCCGATCGGCCGCCGCGGCCGCCCTGGTCCTGACACTCGCCTGGGTGGGCTGGGCTCGGGCACAGGAGGCAGCGATGACAACGCTCCGCACGGATGATCTCACTCTCGACCTCGATGCCACGGGGCAGGTCGTCGCGCTTCGCGCGGCGTCGGGCGTCGACGTCCTCGACCGCACGGAGCCCTCTCCGCTGGCCGCCGTGCAGGTCGGCGGGCGGCGGTTCGCCGTCACCGCCGCGGACGGCGACGCCGGCGCCGGGCGTCTCACGCTCCGCTTCGGCGGTTCTGGCTGCACGGCCACGGTGGCCGTCCTCCAGCGGCCGACCCACCTCCGGCTCGAGCTGGTGGCCGTGGAGGGTGCGGTCCCCGAGATCTGGGAGTGGGGGCCGTTCCGCACGACCGTCGGCGCCACGATCGGGGAGACGGTGGGCGTGGTGCGCGACGACCGGCTCGCGTTCGGGATCCAGGCCCTGACCCCGTCGACCATCGGGGGGCTCGCGCCGGAGCGACTGGGGGCGGCGGGGCGGCGGCAAGCGGCCACGGCGACCGTGGGCGGCAGCTCGTTGCAGGCCTACACGGTCGAGCGGGAGGGCGGGGTGCTGGGCTCGGCGATCGCCCTCTTCGGCTGCCCCGCCGCGGCGGCCCTCGAGCGGATCGGGGAGATCGAGATCGCCGAGGGCCTGCCCCACCCGACGTGGCAGGGCGAGTGGCTCAAGACCTCGCGGGCCGCCACGCAGTCCTACCTGATCTGCCCGTTCGGCGAGGCGACGATCGAGCAGGCCGTCGACCGCGCCCGTGAGGCCGGGGTCGGGGTCCTCTACCACCCTGGCCCCTTCCGGACCTGGGGCCACTTCGATCTGAACCCGCAGGAGTTCCCGCGGGGCGACGCGGGGCTGGCGGAGTGCTCACGCCGCGCTCGCGTGCGTGGCGTGGGTCTCGGGGTCCACACGCTGACCGCCTTCATCACCACGAACGACCCCTACGTGACCCCCGTGCCCGACCCGCGTCTCGCCCGGTGGGGATCCAGCGTCCTGACGGCCGCTGTGGCGGCCGAGACGACGGAGATCGCCATCGCCGATCCGGCGGCGTTCCGCGAGCGGGGGACGCTGGGCGCGGCGATTCTCGGCGCCGAGATCGTGCAGTACGGCTCCGTCTCGGAGACCGAGCCCTGGACGCTACGCGAGTGCAAGCGCGGGGCGTTCGGGACGACGGCCTCGGCTCATGCTGCCGGCGCCGACATCGGCCACCTGGCCGACCACGCCTACCGCACGCTCTTCCCGGGGATCGAGGATGGCATGGCGGAGGAGATGGCCGCGCGCCTGGTGGAGCTGTTCAACAGGGCCGACCTCGAGCAGATCTCCTTCGACGGCCTGGAGGGGCTCTCCCAGTACGGTTACGGGGAGTGGCCGCGTAACACGTTCGTGTCGGAGTGCTACCGCGGCTGGAAGCGCGAGACGATCAGCGATGCGAGCAACCTGCTGCACTACCTGTGGCACATCCACACGCGGATGAACTGGGGCGAGCCCTGGGGCTACGCGATGCGCGAGGGCATGACGGAGTACCGGTTCGCCAACCAGGACTACTTCGAGCGCAACCTCTTCCCCAAGATGCTCGGCTGGTTCCAGTTGCGGCTGGCGGGCGGCGACCTGCCGGCGACCAGCCTTGCCGACATCGAATGGGTGCTCTCCAAGGCGGCCGGCTTCGATGCCGGGTTCGCCCTCTCCACGAGCCTCGACGAGATGGCGGCCAACGGCCAGACGGCGCGGATGCTCGAGGCGATGAGGCAGTGGGAGGCCGCACGACATGCGGGGGCCTTCAGCCCTGAGCAGCGAGAGCGGCTCCGGGGCGTCGACTCGGAGTGGCGTCTCGAGGGGGCTGCGGGCGGTGGCTGGACGCTCTACCCGGCGAGGCTGGCGACCTTCCGTTATCCCGATGGCGCGATCCAGCCGGGCCAACCCCCGACCGCGCAGTGGACGCTCGACAACCCCTATGGCGAGCAGGCGCCGACGGTCACGGTCCGCGTGCTGCCCGGGGCCGGCGCGCCGCTGTCGGACCCCACGCTCTCCGTCGGGGGGCGCGAGGTCTCGTTTCGCGGGGAGGTGGCGGCCGGTCAGTACCTGGTGTTCGCGGGCGGTCGCGAGGCCACGGTGTGCGACGCGAACTGGCGACCGGTCGGCGCGCTGCCGGCCGATGCCGAGATGCCGGCGGTGGGCGCCGGCGAGACGGCGCTCTCCTTCACCTCGGTCGTGACGGGCGCTGGGGCTCCGCGCTGCGAGGTCACGTTCCGTCTGCAGGGCCCGGGTGAGGCTGTGCCGGGAGGGCGAGGCTGAGATGGCCCGGCGGGCGGGAAGCGTCGAGCGGAGGAGAGGACGCCGTGGAGAGGCCCTCGTCTCGCTCGCTCTCTGCGGGCCGGCCGTGCTGCTCTACGGCGCCTTCGTGCTGGCGCCGGCGGCGATCGGCTTCGCCTACAGCTTGACCTCGTGGACGGGCTGGAGCCTGCGGGCCCGTTGGGTGGGCCTCGACAACTTCCGGGAGCTGCTGGCCGACCAGCGCCTGCGGTCGGCGCTCGGCTTCACGTTGTTCGAGACCGTGCTGATCGTCGCCGCGTTCGCGCTTGGAGCGATGGCGCTCGCGGTGGTGCTCGACCGCGGTCGCCGGATGCGCTCGCTCACGCAGGCGTTGTTCTTCTACCCCTACGTCCTGAGCATCCTGGTGAGCGCCATCCTGTTCCAGTACCTCGCCAACTACCGGGAGGGGCTCGTGAACACGCTGCTCCACCGCGTGGGGCTCGGGGTGTTGGCGCGGGACTGGATGGGCGACGCCGACCTGGTCGGGTACTTCATCTTCGCCCTCGTCGCCTGGACGGGCGGCGGCTTCTTCACCACGCTCTACCTCGCGAACCTGCAGACCGTCCCGCAGGAGCTGTACGAGGCGGCCCGGCTCGATGGCGCCGGGTCGTGGGCGCTCTTCCGCGCCGTCCAGTTCCCGTTGCTCAAGCCCGCGCTGACGGTCAACTCGGTCCTCGCGACGATCTATGGGCTCAACCTGTTCGGCCAGATCCTCGTGACGACCCAGGGGGCGCCCGGGTACCGCACGATGACCCTGGGGTACTACGTGTACTGGCAGGGGATCCAGAACAACCGCCAGGGCTACTCGGCCGCGCTCTCGCTCGTCGTGTTCGCGGCGGTGCTTGTGGTCTCGGCCATCCAGGTCGCGCTCCTGCGGCGACGGGATGTGGAGCTGTGAGCCGCCGCGGGTTTCCGCTTCTGGAGATCGTGCTGCTCTTGGCGGGCCTCGCGTTCGTCTCGCCGTGCGGGATCGCGCTGGTCAACTCGTTCAAGACCTCGCGAGAGATCACGATGGACCCGTTGGCGCTGCCGGCTCCACCGTCGCTCGAGAGCTACGACAGGCTGTTCTCGGGCGTGCGCCTGTTGGTCCCGATGCGTAACAGCCTGCTGATGACCGTCGCCGTGATCGCCGGACTGATCGGCACGGCGCCGATGGCGGCCTACTCGATCGTCCGGCGACCGATGCGGGTCGGCCGCGCGCTGGAGCTGCTGTTCCTCGCCGGCCTCACGATTCCGTTCCAGGTGGTGCTGGTGCCGCTCCTGCAGGAGTTCCGGTTGCTTCGGATCGAGTTCACCTACCTCGCCCTGTGGCTCCACTACGTCTCGTGGGGCCTGCCGATGTGCGTCTTCATCTACAGCCGGTTCCTCAGCACGATCCCCAAGGAGCTGGAGGAAGCGGCGGCGCTGGACGGCTGCGGCCCGATCACCACCTTCTGGCGGGTCGTCTTTCCGCTCCTGAGGCCCTGCACGGCCTCGATTGTGATCTTCTGGGGGTTGTGGATCTGGAACGACTTCGTCCAGGCCTTCGTGATCATGGGCCCCGAGCGCGCCCAACTCGCATTCGTGGAGTTGTTCCGCTACATCTCCGACAAGTACGTGAAGGACTGGAGCATCATCTTCGCCGGCGTCGTGGTGCTCTCGGCGCCCGTGACGATCCTCTACCTCGCGATGCAGCGCTACTTCGTCAAGGGGCTCACGGCGGGGTCGATCAAGTAGCGGCTAGAAGGCCCAGTCGACGCCCAGCGTGACCCGCGGGTCGGAGCGCCCCTCGACGAGCGGCCAGGCGAGGCTCACGTAGCCGTACAGCGGCACCGAGCGGTACTGGGCGCCCACGCGGAGCGTGAGACCGACATCGGCGTACACCGGGGAGCCGAGGAGCTGGCCGCGCGAGTCGCCGCCCACCCCGGCATCGAGGAACAGGGCCCCCCACCAGTCGGTCTCGCCGATGGGCCCGAACAGGTCGGCCTTGCCGATGTGGGCGCGGTACTCGAGCGAGGCGGTCAAGGCGCGCGTGACCAGGGGCGCGGAGGCCAGGTCGTGGCCGCGGAGCGCCGTACGGTCGACCAGGACGGTGCGGAACTGGTCGGGGACCTCGCCGAGACCGAGCACGCCTCGTACGCGCGCGGTAACCGCCTCTCGGCTGGAGAGCCGAACGGTGCCGATCCAGGTGGCGTCGGCGAGCGTGAAGCCGTAGCGGCCGCCAAGGGCCCGCGTGGCGAGGGTCACCGTCGCGTCGGCCTCCCAGTCGAGCTTGCCCCGTGGCACGAGCGAGGTGCCCGAGCGGATCCGGCGAGCCCCGAGCGTGACGTAGTGGGCGGGGCCCTCGCTTCGGAAGCGGTCGGTGTTGGCGAGGAGGCGGCCGGCCGAGACGGAGGCGGAGTAGCGCATTCGGGGGATTCCTGTTGCGCCGATCCGCCTGCCCTCGAAGTGGGTGTAGCCCAGGCTGGCCGTGCGCGCGTTGGAGTTCGCGGTCACGGAGAGGCTCTGCTGGTTGGTGGGGCGCACCGGGTAGCCGTGGGTAACCGAGAGCGCGTAGACCCCCCGCAGGCTGTCTGAGCCGAGGTAGGCGCTGCCCTCGGTGAGGTACCGGCCGCTCCGACGCGCGGCCACCCCGGCCCCCAGCAGGTAGCCGTCGGAGACCGCGTAGCGCGCGCGGGGGGTGGCGAGCACCCAGTTGTCGCGGAGGTACCGCACGAGGTTGGCTCCGAGGACCGCGTCGGTCACGTAGCTGCCGCTGAGGCCGGGACTGCGCTCGAGGCCGGCGATCCACGCGGCGCTCGAGCGGCGCGTGGCGCCGTCGGCGCGCTCGAGGGTGAGGTCAACCTCGCGTAGGGCGACCCTGGCGCCGCCGCCGGTGAGTTCGGCATGGCCCTGTACGTGGGCTGAGACGGCCTCGCCGCCCTCGAGCGCGAAGCGGGCCGTCGAGGTCCCGGTGAAGGTCCCACGCCAGCGGGCGCCGACGAAGTCGGCCTCGACGGGGAGGACGAGGACCGACTCCACCTGGGCGACGGGGCCCAGGTCGGGCGTGTCCTCGAGGCCCGTGAGCGTGTGGCGCGCCGACCACGCGCTGGCCTCTCCCTCGGAACCCGAGGCGTCCGGCCGGACCTCCCAGGTCTCGCCGGCGCGGATCGCCGCTGTGGGGAACTCGGTCGAGAAGACGAAGCCGAGCGCGAGTTGCAGGATCGCCGCCAGGCCCTGGGGCGGCTCGGCTTCGGGCTTTCGCACGCGATGGAGCGGGGAGAAGAGCCAGGTCCAGGAGACCGCCTGCTCCGAGAAGTCCCAGCGCTGGGTCTGGACCTGGTACTGGCCGTCGCGGATCCGCACCGTGATCGCGCGGTCGCCATCGGCCTCCGACGCCGCGCTCGCGGTGAGGCCGAAGCGCATGTCGCCGGTCACCGGAGTGCCCCGGCCCAGAGCGAAGTCGAGCAGGGCGCTGAGCTGGGCCCGGTACAGCCGCTCCTGGCCAGGCGCCGGCCGGTATCGCAGCTCGACGGCGGGGGTCTCGGCAGGAGCACACGACGCCAGGGCGGCGCCGACGACAAGCGCGGCTACGATGGTTCGCACGGGGCTCGGCTACCTCGTCTCTCAGGGAGGATTCGCGGGTGGCCCCGCCCGTCCCTCCCTCGGTGCACCGGGGCCGGGTCAGACCAGGGCTCGCCCGAAGTCCGGGATCTCCACGGGCTCTCCACCCGCCCGGAGCGACTGCGTCGTCAGAGGGACGATGCAGCTCCACGTCGCCGCGTCGATGACGTTGATGGGCGATGGCCGGCCGTCCCGGATGCAGTCGGCGAACTCCTGGATGACGTAGAAGTCCGCGCCGCCATGCCCCGAGGCGTCGGCCACGCCGTGCCACCGGGTCCAGAGCGGATGCGCGAACTCCTCGAGGTAGGCGTCTGCGGCCTCCCACTCGTGTTGCGGCGACCGTCCGTTCACGTGGATCCGCAGCCCGTACCGATCCTCGTAGGACGCCCTCTCGCCCTGCAGCGAGAAGTAGGTCGTCGACACGGTCGGGCGCTCCGAGGACACGTCGAAGCGCAGGTCGATCAGGGCGCCGTTCCGCGTGCGGATGAGGCAGACGTTGCTGTCTCCGGCGAAGTCGCCGGGGAGGGACTCTGCCGGCAGCCCGAGCGTCTCCCGCGCGTAGCGGGCGAGACCGACCGAGCGGCTCGAGAAGGAGACGAGCCGGTCGAGCCGGTCGGTCTCGTTGATCCCGAGCCACTGCGCGACCGGCCCCACGGCATGGGTGGGGTACCAGTTGCCGGACGCCTGCCGCGAGAGCTCGCCGCGCCACGTGAGCCGCCCGTCAGGACCGAACATGATCGATCGGCAGTCATGCACGTACCCGCACTCGGCGAAGGTGAGCGCCCCGAAGAGGCCCTTCGCGATCATCTCGCGGATCATCAGGTTCTGGCGGTAGTAGCAGACGTTCTCCGCGAGCATGTACGTCCGCCCCGTCTCGCGGACCGCCCGCACCAGCTCCCAGCACTCGTCGAGCGTGACCGCCGCCGCGACCTCGGAGAGCACGTGCTTGCCGGCCCGCATCGCGTCGACGGCCATCTCGGCGTGGAGCTGCATCGGGGCCGCCACCAGTACCGCGGCTTGGTCTTCGCGACCGTGGAGGTGCCGTTTGGCGTGGGCCCCACCCCCTACCCCCGCGGGATCGGCGGCGGCGTCCAGACGGTCCGCGTCGATGTCGCAGAGCGCGGGGACTCGGATGCCGTCGAGGGTGAGCGTGAGCTGGAGCAGCGCCGTCCCGCGGGCCCCCACGCCGATGAAGCCGAGACGCACGGTCGTCGGGTCCTCCTGTTGCGAGGAGCCCGGGCGGGACAGGAGCGTGGCGCCGCCCGTGAGCGCCGCGGTGGCCGTCAGCAGCGTCCGTCGTGTGATCCCCAATGGAGCCCCCTCTTGGCGTGTCTGGCGTACGGTGCTCGCGCGAGGTCCTCGTCGTCGGCGCATGGAAGACCCAGTGACGGACTGCGGGGGAGCCCGCGGCGTCCACGGGCACGAGCCGACATCGCTTCACCCACCCATGCTCGATAGGCCGGGACCCGCGCCGGACCTGCCGACTCGCGGAGCCGCTGGGGC
>CAZRDB010000141.1:11381-13559 GCA_964598695.1 uncultured Armatimonadia bacterium | reverse complement strand
TGGGGGGGGGGTGTGGTGCCGGGGTGAACACCCACCGGGGGGGGGTGGGGCCCCGGGGTGCGCATTCCCACGGCCACCTGGCGCACCGACGCGCCGGGGACGGGATAGGGGTCGATCCCCAGCACATCGAGCGCTCCGTCGAAGGAGTGGAAGAGGCCCGGGTCACACAGCACGAGGTACACGGGGTGGTCCGGGTCCAGCTCGCGGCAGATCCGGTACGCGGCCTCGCAGTCGCCGGCCATCGCCCCGATCGGCTCGTCGATCGGGTACCAGGCGAGCAGCGCGGGGTGGTCTCGGACGCTCTCGACCAGGTGACGGAGCGCTTCGGGCTGGAGGCCGCCACGGACGAGGCCCGAAGCCTCGAGGAGCACCTTCAACCCGTGCGCCTGGGCGGCATCGAGTGAGGCCCGGGCCTCCTCCGGGCCGTTGCCCCACGCCTGCAGGCAGTTGAAGCCCATTGCCCGGGCTTGGGGGAGCGCCTCGGGCCCGACGTGGTAGATCCCGATGGGGAAGAACGGCTCGCCCCCGACGCGCGCGCACAGGCGCTCGTCGAGCGCCACGGCCGGGGCCGTCCGCACGCTACGCAGTCGGAGCGAGCCGCGCCAGACGACGAACCGCCCGCGGGTTGCCGCGAGTGAGACCGTCACATCGCCCTCCGGCAGGCCGCGCGCGGGGAGACGCACGGTCGTGCGCGCGCCGTACTCCGTGGGCAGGGGCGTCTCGACGGGCTGGCGGGCCTGATCGCCGGCCCGCAGGTAGGCGACCAGCTTGGCCCCGGCGAGGTTCCCGTCACCCGGGTAGACGGTCACGGCGAGCGTCACGGCGGCATCCCTCTCGCCCGAGAGCAGCAGGTCGCGGTAGGCGGGCGAGAGCCTCTCGACGACGATCAGCTCGGGCACAGCGGCCTCGGTCGCGGGTGAGACGTACGGGGCGCCACCGGCCTCGGCGGTGAGCCACACGCGGGCGGCCCCCCTGGCAGCGATGGGCAGCGTCAGTTCCACCGCGGTCGGGCCGTCGGGGGCAAGCGAGACGGTCCGCTCGGCGACGGTCTCCTCGCCCCCCATCTCGCAGTGCCAAGAGAGCGTCGCGCGGGTCGCCCCGGGACGGAGGCCGCGGCAGGCGAGGCGGGCCCGGGACCTCCCCGGTCGGAGGTCGGTGGCGCCGGCGAGCACCTCGACCTCGAGGCCCGCGCGGCGCAGACGCGCCCATTCCCAGATGTTGGCGAGGCACTCGGGGGGAAGCGCCCAGTTGCTCGAGAGCCATACGAAACCGAGGCCGACCGGGGCGACCGCCAGCACGACGCCGCCGTCGCTGTCGCGCGCGAGCACCTGCCAGCCCTCACCCAGCGCGAGGTGCGACCACATCGAGCGGGGCCGCCAGGGGTTCGGGAAGCCGAGCAGGGGGTGGTCGGGGGCCACGATCTCGGGCTCGTCCGGTGCGTGGCAGGCCGCGGCGCCGGCCGAGAGCCCCTCCCCGAGCTGGGCGAGCCAGTCGACGTGCGGGGCGTAGTTGGCGTCGGTGATCACCAGCGCGCCGCCTGCTTCCAGGTAGCTCCGGAGCGCCGGGATCCCGGGCGAGAGGTCCTGCGGGTTGCCGTAGTTGTACAGGGCGCCACACAGGAGCAGGTCGAACGACGCCAGGCGCTCGGCCAGCTCTGCCGCGCGGGTGTTCTCGATCTTCTCACACGGCCAACGCAGTGCGGCCAGGGTGGCATCGTAGTCGTCACGATGGCGCGCATTGCCGAAGTCCGAGTAGACCACCGCGACGCGCGGCGCCTCGACCGGCGCCGCCAGCGAGGCCGGAGCCAGAGCGGAGACGAGCATGAGAGCGACCATCGGGACCCTCCCTCGGCGCGAACGCCTGTCGGTGTGGCGTTGTTGCCCGATGGGTGGGGGATCTCCTCCCTGGCAGCCGCCGTGGCGCGCCGCGTCGCGGCCTACGGGATCAGGGGCTCGCCGTCGTTGAGATGGTCGTCCCAGAACCGCGCGACGCGGGCGACCAGCTCGGGGTCGTCCCACCCGGGGCCACCGTGGCCCGCCTCGGGCAACAGCTCGTACTCGGCCGCCGCCCCGGCCGCCAGGAGAGCCTCGTAGAGCGCTTCGCTCTGCCGGTAGGGGAGCGTCGTGTCCTTCGCGCCGTGCAGCAGCAGGAAGGGCGGATCGTCGCCGCTCACGTAGG
>CAZRDB010000141.1:0-11371 GCA_964598695.1 uncultured Armatimonadia bacterium | reverse complement strand
ATCGGGCTTGCGGCCGTGGCCTCCGCGGGGCGGTCGGCGATCGCGCCGCCGAGCAGCATCCCCTCCGGCGAGTCGGCGGCTGAGTGGTCCATCGTCGAGGGCTGGCCCGGCAGCGCCGCGAAGTCGGAGAGCCCGAAGTAGCTCACGACGCACTGGACACGCGAGGAGACGCCGGTGAGCCCCTCCTCGCCCTCCAGCTCGGCGACGTCGCCACTGGTTCCGAGGAGCATCGAGAGGCAGGCGCCCGCGCTGTGGCCCCAGACACCGATGCGGTCGGGGTCGAGGCCGTACTCGCCGGCATGGCCGCGCACCCACCGCACGGCGGCCTTCACGTCGTGGATCAGGGCGGGCCACGTCGCCTCCCCGCTCAGCCGGTACTCCACGTTGGCGCTGAAGTAGCCGCGCCCGGCCGTGACGAGGTGGTTGGGGTTGTCGTGCGTGCCGCCGCGGAAGGCCCCGCCGTGGATGTACAGGATCACGGGCAGCACCGGGCGGGGCCGCTCCATCGGCCAGGCGAGGTTCAGGTGGAGTTCCCGGTCACCCACCGTCGCGTAGACCACGGTCTTCTGCACGAGGCCCACCTTGGCCGGGCGGGCCTGGGCGAGCGCGGGCGAGCACAGAGCCAGGGCGAGCGATGCGGAGAGGGCGAAGCGCGTGAGCGTGTCGCGGCCGGCCATGGGGCGCCTCCTTGCGGGTCGTCTCTCCCCTCGGTTCCGACGCCGCCCCCCTGCTCGGGTTCGCCGTGGTCGCCGACCGGCCTCCTCAGAGCTGGCCGAGAAGCCACTGCGCGGCGAGGCTGGTGAGCGTGACGGCGACCCACACGAGCGTTCCAAGCAGGATCGGGCGGGGGCCGGTCCGGACCATCCGACGGAGGTTGGCGCCCAGTCCGACCCCGGCGAGCGCCACCGTGATGCAGAACTGCCCCGCGAGCGCGAACCCGGGGCCCGCCGCCCTCCCGAAGACACCCACGGTGTTGAGCACGGCCATGGCGAGGAACAGCACGACGAACCAGGGGGTGCTCCGACGCGCGTCGTACCGCCCTCCCCCGCCCGCTCGAGCGGCCGCGAGGGCGAAGGCGAGCGTGATCGGGACGATCATCGTGGTCCGGGCGAGCTTGGTGACCGTCGCGATGTCGCCGGCCGCCGCGCTGTACGAGTACGACGCGGCGACGACCGACGAGGTGTCGTTGATCGCCGTCCCGGCCCAGATCCCGAATCCGGCGTCCGTCATGCCCATCAGGTGGCCGGCGAGGGGGAAGACGAGCACCGCGACCACGTTCAGAAGGAACACCGTCGAGATGGAGAACGCGATCTCGTCGTCGTCGGCCCCCACGACGGGCGCGAGCGCGGCGATCGCGGAGCCGCCGCAGATCCCGGTGCCCACGCCGACCAGCTTCGCGATGGTCCGGTCGACCCGGAGCAGCCGCCCGGCGGCCCAGGCGACGAGGAGGGCCGCCGCGAGCGAGCAGAGCATCACGGCGAGCGACTGCCGACCGATCTCCCAGATCTGCAGCAGACTGAGGCTGCCGCCCAGAGCGACGATCGCGAGCTGCAGCACCTGACGGCTCGCGAGCGAGGTGCCGGGCCGGACCCACGGCGGCAGGGGTCGGATCGTGCTGAGAGCCAGCCCCAGGAGGATCGCGAGGACGGGGCCGCCGACCAGGGGTACGAGGCCACCCAGGTACCGCGCGACGACGGCGACGACGAGGCACAGCCCGAGGCCGGCGAGCGGGCTCGGCGGGCGCGTCGCGGCATCGGTCTCGCTCGGCTGTTCAGGCGTACGGCTCACGGTGGCTCCTTCGCCGCCGCCGGAGTGTATCCCCCCGGCGTGGCGGTCGCAAGGCAGGCCGCGGTGGGCTCGGCGCCGAACATAGGGGGTAGGTTCCGGCGCGCGCGGGTCGTCCCGCGGTGTTCACGCAAGGCGGCGCGATACACGATGATGAAGGACGCTCGCAAGCTCTGCGACCAGATCGCGCGGCTTGTCCATGCGCTGGAGGATCCCGATCCGGCGATCCGCCGTGACGCCGCGCGCACCCTCGGCGACATCGGCGAGCTGGTCGCGGGGGCGGTGCCGGGGCTGATCGCGTGCCTGTCGGTCTCCGACGACGCCGAGCGGGTTCGGAGCCGCGCGGCGGCCGCGCTTCGCAAGATCAGCCTGGCCGACGCCTCCGGCGCGCTCCCGGCGCTGAACCAGCTCCTGGCCGACCCGGACGCCCACACCCGCTGCGACGCGGCGTGGGCTCTCACCCGGATCCGCGGCAGCGCCCATCCGGCCCGCCAGGTAGTCGAGTGTACCGCCGACCCCGACCCGAACGTCCGCTTCCACGCGGCGCTCGCGCTGGGCGACATCGGGGAAGTCTCGGACTCGGTCATCCCAACCCTCGAGCACCTGCTCGAGGACCCGGACGACTACGTGCGCCTCTCGGCCGCTCGCTCGATGGCCGCGCTGGGGCGCACGACGCAGGCGATGGCGGTGCTCAACGGGCTGCTCAACCACGAGGATCCCGTGATCCGGGAGTCGGCGATCGCCGTCCTCCCGCTCCTGCGCGGCGAGGAGCCGTAGCGCGGCTGCTCCTCCGCCTCTACTTCGGCCCTCCACCCGGCTTGGCCCCGTCGGCGGACGCGGACGGGGGCGCGGGCACGAGGAAGCGATCGCCCGGGTAGTGCAGCGGGACGTCCAGCAGGCCCTCGGGAGGTCGCGGGGTGATCAGGAGCGCCTGGTAGGGCACCGCCGAGTCCTGGCGCGACCAGCGTTGCAGCGCACGCGTCAGGAAGAAGACGATGGGGCCCTCGGTGCAGCGCTGCTGCACGGCGGTGAGGTCGGCTTGGCCCGTGGGGAGCCAGACGGCCGTGCGGTCGAGGTACCAGGCCGCCTGCCACGGGGAGTCGGTCAGCACGACCGTCTCGGGCGGGAGCCCGCGAGCGACGCCGAGCAGGTTGGTCGCGGTCATGGTGAGGCCGGAGGCGCCGGTGGGCGACGGGGCGAGCACGACGGGGATCAGCATCGCCGCCCACAGCAGCGTCACCGCGATGCGGCGCGGCGCCACCTCGAGGCGCCCGAACAGCCGAGTCAGGAAGATCGCGCCGAGCAGGGCGACGAGGGGCAGCAGCGGGAGGTAGTTCGCGATCGCGAACGGCATCGTGACGCCGGTCGCCAGCACGATCCCGGCGGCGATCGCGGCGAGCAGCCAACGCCACGGCCGGTCATCGACGGAGCGCAGCGGCGTCACGCACAGCAGGAGCGCACCGACCAGCGGGAGTACGCCGAGACCGGTCGCAAGGTCGCCCTGAACCCCGGCTCCCCAACGGATCGCGTTGGCCGCCAGCGTACGCGGGTGGTGCAGGAGGAACAGCAGGGGGTTGCCCGGGTTCGCAACCGAGCGGTAGGCGGAGCTGCCCGGGTAGGGGCCGGAGAGCAGCATCGCCCCGTACCGGTCGAGCGTGAACAGCGGGTTGTGGGTGACCGCGAAGTTGCGGATCCACCACGGGAGCGCGACGACCAGCACGCCGATGGCGGCGGGCAGTACCACGCGCGCGCGGCTGCCGCGCGGCTGCTGCAGCGCGAGCCACACCAGCACGGCCAGCAGCCCGAGGAAGAGCGCGTACTCCGCGAGGTACGCGAGCCCGATCGAGAGGCCCAGCAGCAGCGGAGCCGCCCAGCGGGGCAGCGTGGGGAGCCGGCGGCGCGGCGGATCGGGGCGCTCGTCCGGCTCGGGCCGACGGAGGAGGAACGTGGCCCAGTACATCGCGCCGGCGACCATCGCGGCGGCCCAGGCGCTGCCGGTGCCGCCCACCGCGGTGCCGAGAGCGCCCGTATTGAGCAGAAGCAGCAGCACGGAGAGGTTCGCGACGCGTCGGTCGTGCGCCCGCAGGGCAGTCAGGTAGAGCAGGCCGAGGCAGAGAAGGAAGCCGAGGCAGGAGGTCGCGCGGACGATCGTGTCGTTGCCCGGCGACAGGCGGAGCATCAGGGCGGCGACAAAGGGGAAGACCGGCGCGCGGGTGACCTCGGGGCCGGCGCCCACGGGCAGGCCCAGGCCGATGGCGATCGGTCGCACGCAACTGCTCGTGTAGCCGTCGCCCCGGGCGATGTGGCGCGCGATCTGGGCGTAGTCGGCCGCGTCGTCGCCCAGCGCGCCCGGGCTCTTGTTCATCGACAGCCACAGGACCCCGACGACCGTGGCCAGCAGCAGCAGGGCGAGCAGCGCACGCGCGACGGCCTGGTTGAGCAGGACGCGACGCTCGTCGGTGAGCACGGGGCCGCGCGTCGGGGCGCCCCCGCGCGGGAGCGACGGGCGAGGGGCGGCGCCGGAGGGGGGACGGACCGGAGTCTGGAGCCCCTCTCGGAACTCGGGCTGCCGGGTGGGCCGTCCCCCGAGACGCGGAGCGCGCCCCGCGTTGCCCTTCCCCGCGCCCTGGCCGCCATTGGGTCCTGCCATCGCTGCGACACACTCCCAACCGGCGTTCGCTCGAGCGGTCCGCCGATGCCCGATTCCCCACAGAGGATACCCGAAGGTCGACCGGAAGGCACCCCTGACGCGAACGCGCGACGTCCGCGCGACGGGGCAACTAGCCTCCCCCTCGGCGCGCGATATGGGGTAGACTGCTGCACAGATTGTGGGGAGGATCAGCCATCGACAACCAGTACGGCCACCAGGAGATCGCGGGTGCGCAGGCAGGCTGGAGCGCAACCGAGCAGGTGAACGGGATGGCGGAAGGCCCAGGGGCGCCTCCGGACGACCTTCGTCTGCTCCGGGTCAGCCGATTCGCCAGTCGGGCGTTCCTCTGTGTGCTGCTGACCCTCGCGGCCGTCGGTGTGCTGGGCCGCGCGTTGGCGATGCAGCCGGCCACGCTCACCAGCCAGGTCGCGCTGACCGCCGCGAGTTGCGGTCGGTCGGTTGCCGACGGCAGCGGCCTGCGGACGGGAGTCGTCTACCCCGTGATGCGCGGGCTGGGGCTCTCGGCCGATGACTCGCCGCTGCTGGCGACCGGTCCCTTCTACCCGGCGTTCCTGGCCGGCTACTTCCAGATCCGCGGCGAGACCGATCTCGCGGTCCGCCTCGGCTCGGCCATCGGGCTGCTGGTCTGCGTCTGGTTCAGTATCGCGATCGGCGCGCGCCTCGCGGGGTTCGGCGCCGGCTTGCTGGCCGGCCTCGCGGTGCTGCTGAACCAGCAGATCGCGAGCACGGCCGTGTCCGGCGGGCCCTCGATCTGGGTGATCGCCTGGTTCACGGCCGGCGTCGCGCTCCTGCTCTGGGATCAGGGCCCCGTTCGCGGCGACGGCGTTGCCGAGCAGCCGGGCCGGCCCTGGGCCGCCTACCTGCGCCTCGCGCTCGCGGGGATTGCCGTCGGCCTCGCGTACCTCACGGAGCCGGTTGCGCTCGCGCTGGTCATCCCCGCTCTCGTACTCGTGCGCGCGCGCCGTGCGCCCGGGGCGCGCGGGGCGATGGTGGTCTTCATCGCCGGCTTCCTCGTCTGCGCCGTGCCCTGGTGGATCCGCAACATGGCGCTCGTCGGCAACCCGCTGTTCTCGCTCGACCGCTACGCCCTGTTCCTGAACAGCAGCGAGTACCCGGAGGACGTGGTGCTCCGCGATGCGCGTCTGCCGGGCAGCCCGTACGGGTTCGGCCTGTCGAACCTCGGTTCGCTTGCGGCGCGGGTCGGCGGCAACCTCTCCGCGCTCGGGGTCGCCCTTCCCGCGATGCTGGGACTCGCAAGCGTCGTGCTCTGCCTCGTCGCGTTCCTGGCGCGCCCGGCCACCGACGGGGAGCGCGCGCTGCGGGCCGGCCTGGTGGCCGCCCTCGTCGCGCTCTGGCTGTGGACGGCCGCGATGCCCAGCGCGCTGGCCGTCCCCCTCATCGCCGCCCCCATCGCGACGATCCTGAGCGTCGTCATGCTGGTGCGGATGCTCGCGGGGCAGCCCCGCGCGCGGTCTGTGGGGGTCTTGGTCTGCCTCGGGCTGGTGGTCGCCAGTCCGGTCGCGACGAGCGTCCTCGGCACCGCGGGCGGGCGACCGTCGCCGACGGTCGTGGCGTCGGTGGAACTCGCCAAGCGCATCCCCCAGGAGACGCTCGTCGTGACCGACGAGCCGGCCACGGTCTCGTGGTACGCCGAACGGACCGCCGTTCTGCTCCCCCGCGGCCAGGAGGGCGTCGACGGGCTGCTCCAGGCCGTCGGCGATCGTCCGGTGGCGTTCTTCCTGACGGAGGGAATCTCCCGCGCGGATCGGCCCGACATGAAGCCGTACCGCGACATGCTCACGGCCAAGGAGCCGCCCGAGGGCCTCACCGAGGTCCGGCTGGCGTCTCCCGGCGCCCGGGTCTTCACGGTCGGCCAGTTCGCCCTTCCGGTGCCCGAGGCGCCCGCCGGGAGCGCTCCGGCGGACGCGACGAAGGCGGGAGAGGGGGCCCGGCCGTGATCGAGTCGTCGCAATCGCGCGAACGCGGCACCCGGCGGGCCCTCGTGGTCAGCCTGATCGGGTTCGGCTTGCTCGCCGGACTCCTGCAGTTCGCGTCGGTCCACGGCGCGCGCAAGGAGCCGCTCCGGATGGAGGAGGCGGAGGCGCCGCCCGTGGTGGGCGCGTGGCGCCTCGTCGGCGCCGAGCCGAGGGGTTGGCTCGAGGACGAGTATCCGATCGGCAGCCGGGTCTTCCGCTACGCGCGGGAGGACGGCCGCGCGATGCTGGTCACGGCCGCGGTGGGCCAGGAGCGCTACGGCGTGTTCTCGAACATCCCGCCGGCCTTCCTCCGGCTGGGCCACGAGCCGACCGCGAAGCTGCCGCAGGAAGTCGCTGCTCCCGCGTCGGGCCGGCGCAAGGCGGTGCGCGTGACGATCTACAGCGCGGCCTCAGGCGCCAGTGGATTCGCGTTCCTGGGGCTGTACTGGAACGGCCGGGCGCTCAGCACCAGTCTGGCGACGGTCAAGGTCGGCGTGACGCTTGCCCGCGCGGTCGGGCTGCCCAAGCCGACGGCTGCCGTGTACTTCCAGTGTCCGATGGACGAGGGTACGGATCCGACCGAAGCGGCGGCCGAGGTTGCCGAGTTCGCCGAGGCGTTCCTGCCCGCGGTGGAGGAACTCAGAGGAACCTATGCAGGCTCTTCTCGCTGATCTCACGGAGATGCTCGGCCGCTGGGCGGCGGCCGCGCGGCGCCGGCCGGGCGACACGGCGCTCGCCGCGGCGCTGGCCGTCGCGCTGGTCTGGACCTACGGCGGCGTCGTCCGCGGGATCGTCGGTCACGCCATCAGCGATGTCCTGTGGTACCACTGCCTGCTGGTGCCGTTCGGCTCGCTCGCGATCTGGTATCGCACCCGCCACCGGATCGCCGAGGAGCCTCCCGGCGCCTGGTGGGCCGGTGGGTTGCTGCTCATGCTGTGTGCCGCCCTATTGCAGATCGGCGAGCTGGGCGCCGGGGGCAGCTTCCTGGGCGGCGCGTCGATCGTCTGCGCTGCCGCCTCGCTGGTGGCGTTGCTCCAGGGCAAGCGTCGCCTGCGTCGCTCGCTGTTCCCGCTCGGCTTCCTGCTGTTGGGCGTTCCGATCCCCCTGGAAGTGGTGGGGGCCGTCGCGTTCCCGCTGCAGCACGTCTCGGCCGCGCTGACGCAGCACGCCTGCGCGGCGATGGGCCTGCCGGTGACGCGGGAGGGGGTCGTGCTCACGCTGGGCCAGTTCCGCGCCGTCATTGCCGGCTCGTGCAGCGGGATGAACTCGTTCTTCGCGCTGTTGATGGTCTCGGCCTGGGTCGTGGGCTTCTCGCGGATGCCCTCGAGCCGCATGGCGCTGATCCTCGTGGCGATTCTCCCGACCGTGATCGTGGCCAACGTGATCCGCCTGGTGATCATGATGGTCGTGGCGATGTTCCTGAGCGACGACATCGCGATGAGCTACTTCCACGAGGGATCGGACATCGTCCTCTTCCTCATCGTCCTCGCGTTCCTCGTGGCCGCCAAGCTCCGTCTCGAAGGCGCACCGCGCCTGTTGCCCGAGGACGCGAACCCGGTTCAGCCGGTGGTTTGGACCTGGGAGTAGCCGCTCCCCGGGAAGGGGCGCGCGGCATCCCACCCGAAGGACTACGGACGGCTGGGACGTGACCGGGCGCGACGCGCATGCCGCTGGGCCCGTGGAGTACCGGAGAAGACCGCGATGGAAGCGATCGTCGTCGTCACGTACCGCTGCAACGCCCGCTGCTACATGTGCAACACCTGGCAGTTCCCCACAGACCCTGCGCGGGAGATCGGCGTCGCGGAGGTCGAGCGGATCCCCTCGGGCCTGAAGTTCGTGAACATCACCGGCGGTGAGCCGTTCCTCCGCACCGACCTGGCCGAGATCGTGGCGGTCGCCAAGCGCAAGGCCGAGCGCGTGGTCATCTCGACCAACGGCTACTTCACCGACCGCGTGGTGGCGCTCGCCCGGCAGGACCCGAGCCTGGGCTTCCGCGTCTCGCTCGAGGGCCTCCCCGCCGCGAACGACGAGCTGCGCGGCATCCCCGACGGCTTCGACCACGGCCTGCGGACGATCCTCGAGCTGCGGCACATGGGCGTCCGCGACATCGGGTTCGGGATCACCGTCAGTGACCGCAACGCCAAGGACCTTCTGGAGCTGTACAAGCTGGCGGAGGCGATGGGGCTCGAGTTCGCGACGGCGGTCACCCACAACAGCTACTACTTCCACAAGTTCGACAACGAGTTCCGCGACCCGGAGATGATCGCGGAGCAGTTCCGGGCCCTGATCCGCGAGCTGTTCCGCACGCGGCGGCCGAAGAACTGGCTGCGCGCCTACTTCAACCACTACCTCATCAACCGGGTCCAGGGCGGGCCGCGTCCGCTACCGTGCGAGTGCGGCTCCGACGTCTTCGTTCTCGACCCCTACGGCGACATCAAGCCCTGCAACGGCCTCGACATGACCATGGGCAACATCCGCGAGAAGCCGTTCGACGAGATCTGGAACAGCGAGGAAGCGCGCGCGGTGCGGGAGGCCGTCCGGGTCTGCGACCAGCAGTGCTGGATGATCGGCAGCGCCGCGCCGGCCATGAAGAAGAGCCTGCGCTCGGTGCTGCGCTGGGTCTTCACGAACCGCGGCAAGTACCTCCGGGGGGAATCCGTCCCGTGCACGTGCGAGGCGCCGCCCGGGAGGCACCCCGAGTGAAGATCGGAATGGTCGGCTGCAAGGGGATCCCGGCGATGGGCGGGATCGAGACCCATGTCGAGAACGTCGGCGCCCTGCTGGTCGAGCGTGGCCACGAGGTCGCCGCCTACTGCCGACGGCAGTACACCGATCCCGAGCTGGGCTCCGGGATCCGCGGGGTGCGGAGGATCTTCACCCGCGGCGTGCGGGGCAAGCACCTCGACGCGATCACCCACACGCTGACCGCCGCGCTCCACGCCTGCTTCGGGCGGTACGACGTGATCCACATCCACGGCGCGGGCCAGTCGATCGTCGCCCCCCTGCTGCGGCTGCTCTCGCCGCGCAGCCGTCTGGTCGTGACGATCCATGGCCTCGACTGGCGCCGCCGCAAGTGGGGCCGGCTGGCGAGCTTTCTGATTCGGACGGCGGCGCGGCTCTCGGTCGGAGTCGCCCATGCCACCGTTCTCATCAGCAGGGCCGACCAGGAGGCCTACCGGCAGGAGTTCGGCAAGGAGGGCGACCTCGCGTTCCCCCCCAACGGCGTGACGCCGCACCCGGAGGAGCCGGGGGAGATCCTCAAGCTCGGGCTCGAGCCCGGCCGGTACATGCTCGTCATGGCGCGCTTGGTGCCGGAGAAGGGCATCCACTACCTGCTCGAAGCCTACAAGGGGCTCGAGACGGACGTGCGGCTGGTCGTCGCCGGAGACGCGAACTACAAGGACCCCTACGCGGACGGTCTGCGCGCGATGGCCGATGAGCGGGTGCTCTTCCCCGGCTACGTGCGCGACCGCCTGCAGCGCGAACTCCTGACCCACGCCTACCTCTACGTCACGGCCTCGGACCTCGAGGGCATGCCGATCACCGTCCTCGAGGCCATGGGCTACGGCCGCTGCGTCGTCGCGAGCGACATCGAGCCGCATCAGGAGGCGCTCGCGGGCGCCGGCTGCCTCTGCCCGGTCGGCGACGTGGCCGCGCTCCGGGCTCTGCTGGCCGAGCTGCTGGCCGACCCGGACCGCGTCGCGCGGTGCGGCGAACTCGCCCGGAAGCGGGCATCCGAGCTGTTCACCTGGGAGCGCGTCACCGACGTCCTCGAGGCCATCTACGAGCGTCTGGTCGGAGAGAGGAAGCGGCGGGGCGCGCGGGGCGGGGCAGCCTGAGCGGGGATCACATGCGCGTACTGCTCGTGAACAAGTTCTTCCGCAGCTTCGGTGGGCCGGAGTCGCTGATGTTCCGTCAGGCCGAGATGCTCCGGGCCCACGGCCACGAGGTCGCGTTCCTCTCGATGGACCATCCCGACAACCTTCCGAGCGAGTGGGCGCCGTACTTCGTCTCCAACGTCGAACTCAGCGGCGGCGGCAAGGCCGGCTCGTTGGGCGGCAAACTGCGCACTGCGGGTCGGATCCTGTACTCGCGCGAGGCGAGGCGCAAGACGCTGGCGCTCGTCGACCGGTTCAAGCCCGATGTCGCCATCTGCCACAACATCTACCACCAGCTCTCCCCATCGGTCGTGAGCGGGCTCCGGGCACGCCGCGTGCGCACGCTGCTGTTCCTCCACGACTACAAGCTGGTCTGCCCGGCCTACGGCCTTCTCGCGGAGGACGGGCGGTGCGAGCGGTGCGTCGGGGGCCACTTCCTCAACGCCCTGCGCCATCGCTGCGTGGGGGGCTCGCGTGCCGAGAGCGCCCTGTGCGCGCTGGAGTGCTGGCTCCACCGAAGCCTCCGGCTCTACGCCCGAGCCGACCTCCTCGTGAGCCCCAGCCGGTTCCTGCTCTCGAAGGTCATGGCCGACCCGGTCTACGCCCGCTGCGCGACCGCGCACATGCCCGTCGCGCTCGAGCTGACGCCGCCGCCGGCGGAGTACGGAGCCGACGGCCCCGTGCTGTACGTCGGCGTCCTCACCAGGGTCAAGGGCGTGGAAGTGCTCCTCGAGGCGGCGAAGCGGCTACCCGACCGGTCCTTCGTCATCGTGGGGGACGGCCCCGACGAGGAACGGCTGCACGGCCTGGCGCGGGAGCTGCGTCTCACCAACGTCACCTTCACCGGCCGCCTGACGGGCGAGGCGCTCGCGGAGGTCTACCGCCGCGCGGCGTGCCTGGCGATGCCGTCGATCCTGTACGAGAACTGCCCGACCGTGATCATCGAGGCGGCGATGCACGGCAAGCCGGCGGTGGTCTCGAACATCGGAGGAATGGCCGAGCTGACGGAGGACGGCGTGACGGGGCTGCACTTCGCCGTGGGCGATGCCGACGACCTGGCG
>CAZRDB010000140.1:7398-13653 GCA_964598695.1 uncultured Armatimonadia bacterium | reverse complement strand
AGTCGGCGATCTCCAGGATCTGCGCGCGCTTGGCGACCGACTCGAGGAACCTCCAGGGGGCGTACCCCAGCACGGCCACGCGACCGCCGAGGGGGTTCTCGTAGGCGGTGAGGCACGGCCCCAAGGGACGCCGGAAGTAGTCCCGCAGCTCGGCGACCACCCGCACGCCGTCGGCGACCGGCTCGAGGACATCGGCCTGGCCCCGGGCGTCACCCCAGAACTCGATCCGCGCATCGCGGATCCCGCCGGCATGGAGCCCGTTGAGCGGGTCGTCGGTGAACTGCTCCATCGCGCCGTTGTCGATCCTCCGCGCGACGCGCACGCCCGCCAGCTCGCCCAGGCCCCGCGCGGTGAGCAGTTCGAGGGCCGCGGAGTCGAGCAGGACGCCGCCCGCGAGGATCACCCGCAGCTCCTGCTCGGTGAATGCCTCGGCGACGGAGCCGGAGAGCACGGTCGCACAGCCCGGGGGCCGCGCGCCCTCCCAGGGCTCGAGGCAGAAGGGCAGGCCGATGGCGGCGAGGGCGAAAGGGACATCCATCCCGTGGTCGTGGAGGTGGGCGAACCAGCCCTCGCCGGTCGGCGCGGATCGGCGCGCGAGGCGCCCGGGGTGCCAAGCGGCCCACAGGCCGGCGGTCGGCAGCCCGCGGGTCTCGGCGACGAGCGCCTCCCACGTGGGGCGGATCCGTCGCAGGCGCGGGAGGAATGCCGCGCAGTCGTCGTAGGGCCCGCCCCACATCGGCAGCATGTTGAGCGCGACGCCGTTGCAGCCCGTCGCGAGGGCGGCGGTACACTCGGCGAGGAGCGCGGTGGCGGACTTCCGCAGCTTCTGATAGGGGAAGTTCTCCAGCTCGTACTGGATGTCGCCGACGGCGCGGAGGGAGTGGACGGCGCGAGCGCCACGGCCGCAGTCGAGGGCCTTGCCGACCATGCCGCCGGGGGTCGCGTCGGTGTAGAAGCCGCCGCCCGGCCGCAGCTTGGTCGCGCCGAGGTCGCGCATCCAGCGGGAGGTCTGGGCGCCGGCGTACAGATCGCCGGCGCCGCAGGTCATCAGCCCGACGCGCGTGGTCGGGGCGAGGGCGCGGATGTACGCGGAGACCTCGGAGAGCAGCGCGGAGATGGCGTCGGCGTTGTGCTGGACCCAGGCGGCGCGCAGGTCGCCGCCCTCGGGAGCGTCGAGCGCGTCGACGAGGCTCTGGCGCTCCCACGCCATGCCGGTGCGGTCGGAGAAGAGGGCGAGGCAGGTGGGGCAGAAGCAGGCCCACGCGACTCCGTGGTTGTGCATGCGGAGGTCGTCGTCGATCCAGATGAAGTCGGGATGCGCGTCGACGACGAAGCTGTACTTCGCCCGGAGGTAGGCGCGCAGTTCGGGCGTCTGGGGGCAGGCGCAGCCGCGCGAGACGGCGCCGTCGTGGCCGACCATCGGCTGGAACGGCAGGGGCGGCATCGTCTCCCAGGCCTCGTTGATGTGGCCGATCGTTGTCAGCACGTTGACGCCGACGCTCGGGACGCCGGCGGCCCGGGTCGCCTCGATCCGACGCGCCAGCAGCGCCGATCGCGCGGCGAACTCCTCCAGGGGGATGTACAGGTGGTGGGTGACGGTCTCGAAGAGGGCGATCTCGTCGAGCCAGTCGAGGTTGGCGCGCACGAGAGCGAGGAGATCGGCGAACGCCTCGTCGCTCTGGTAGTGCGGCACTCCCACGCGCCAGGAGATCCGTAGCTCCGATTGCGGTCGCGCAGCCATCCAGGCCTCCGATCCTCCACGCGGTCCTGAGCCCCGATCCGGACCGACTCCTCGCTGTTCGGCTCGGGCCGCCCTCACTCCTCGGGCGCGGAACCAGTTCTCGTGCCGTGTGTCTGGCCTGCGGGAGGCGCTCCGGGGGCCGGAGGGCTCGTCGCGACCGCGGATCGAACCGGAGGACCGAACCGATGAAGCGTACGCTCATGGCCTTGCTCGCCGCAGCGGTGCTCGCCCTGCTCGCCCACGGCCTCGCGCTCGGGCAGGAGCAGACCTACACGCTCGAGGGCTACATGCCACAGACGACCGGCTCGAAGTGGGTGCTCCGGACGACCGGGCGCCAAGGCGAGACCACGATCACCTACGAGGTCGGCGAGCCGAAGGAGTTCGCCGGGCAGCAGGCAATGCCGATCCTCCAGAAGGACGCCCAAGGCAACCTCCAGCGCGGCAGCTACGAGGCCGTTACCGAAGAGGGGTATACCCTGTTCGGCTCGGTGATGATGCCGCGCGGCCCGGAGGCGGGGGCGGCCCCGCTCGAGATGACCTACGAGCCGGCGGCGGCCTTCCCCGGTACGATGAAGGTCGGCGACCGCAGCGAGGCGACGGTCACGGTGACGCGGCCGAACGGGACCTCCGAGATCACGCTCTCGCTCGAGCTGGCGGCCGTCGAGACGGTGACGGTGCCGAAGGGCACGTTCGAGGGCTGCCTCAAGTTGGTGTATGCGACGACCTTCGGCGAGCGCACGATGGCCCGCACCGCGTGGTATGCCGAGGGCGTCGGGCTCGTTAAGACGGAGTCCGGCGGGGTCGGACCGAACCGGGCCCCCCGTGTCGCGGAGCTGACCGACTACCAGCTCGCGGAGTAGGCGACGCGCCCAGGCTACCCGAGGGCATCGCGCACGGCCGCGGCGAGATCGGCCAGCGAGAAGGGCTTCTGGAGGAAGTGGACGCCCGGGTCGAGCACGCCGTGGTGGCCGATCACGGTGCTCGGGTAGCCCGACATGAACAGCGCGGGGAGCCCGGGCCGCTCGTGCTCGAGCCGTTCGTGGAGCGTGCGGCCGTCCATCCCGGTCATCACGACATCGGTCACCAGGAGGGAGATCGGCTCCGTGGTGGCCGCGGAGGCAGCGAGGGCGGACTCGGCGTCCGCCGCCTCGATCACCGTGTAGCCGCACTGCTCCAGGAGGCTCCGGGTCACGCCGCGGACCATCTGCTGGTCCTCGACGAGCAGGACCGTCCCGCTGCCGGCAACGGGCTCCGCGTTGGGCCCCGCCCGCCCGTGTCGCGCCGCGGGCGCGTTGACCAGCGGGAGTCGGACGGTGAAGCGCGTACCGCTGCCGGGCTCGCTCTCGACGGCGATGTGGCCCTCGTGCTGCCGCACGATGCCGTAGACGGTGGCGAGGCCGAGGCCCGTGCCGCGGCCCATCTCCTTCGTCGTGAAGAAGGGCTCGAAGATCCGCTCGGCAACGGCGCGGTCCATCCCGAAGCCCGTGTCGGTCACGGTCATGGCGACGGAGCAAGCCGGCTGGGCGCCGTTCGGCTCCTCCGCATCGCGGGCCTCGGCAGTCGTCCGCACCGTGGCGACGGTGAGTGTCCCGCCCTGGGGCATCGCGTCCTGGGCGTTGATCGCCAGGTTGAGGATGACCTGCTCGAGCTGGCCGGCATCGCCGAGGACAACGCAGCCCCTGGGCGCGAGGTCGGTGACGATCGCGATATCCTCGCGGATCATCCGCCGCAAGATGTCGGCGATCCCGCGGATCACCTCATTGAGGTCGAGCGGGCGCAGCGCGAGGGTCTGGCGCCGGGCGAAGGCGAGGAGCTGGCGGGTGAGGTCGCGCGCCCGCTCGGCGGCGGCGATGATGTAGTCGAGCGCCTCGCGCTGGGGCGAGCCCTCGGCCGCCGTGCTCCGCAGGATCTCGGCGTAGCCCAGGACGGGCATCAGCATGTTGTTGAAGTCGTGGGCGACACCGCCCGCGAGCTGGCCGATCGACTCCAACTTGCGGGCCTCCGCCAGCTCCTGCTCGAGGCGCGCCCGCTCGGCCGCGGCGCGCTTGCGCTCGGTGATGTCGCGCACCATCGAGAAGGAGCCCTGGTACTCCCCGCTCGGACCCCAGACCGGCACGGCCGAGACCTCGGCCCACAGCTCGCCGCCATCCACACGACGAAAGCGTCGCTCGTACTGCCCCCGCAGGCCCGACCGGCGCTCCACCATGCGGGCCTCGTGGTCATCGAGATCCTCGGGGAAGAGGAAGTCGGTCACGCAGCGGCCCACCATCGAGCTGGGCGTGCAGCCGAGCATCGCGGCCATGCGGGGGTTGACGAGGGACGTTGCGCAGTCCGCGTCCATCGTCCAGACACCCTCGTGGGAGAGTTCGACGATCCGGCGGTACCGTTCTTGGCTCTCGCGCAGGGCGTTCTCGGTCCGCATGTGGTCGGTGATATCAACGAAGACCACCATGGCCGCGATCTGGGCGCCGTCGGCCCCGTAGATCGGCGTGCCGGTGGCGAGTTCCCAGCGCTGCGAGCCGCGATCGGTACGCACCTCGTAGACGGTGGGGCTCGTGACCTCGCCCCGCATCGCGCGCATGAGCGGCATCTCGGTGAACGGCACGGGCTGACCGTTGGGGTCATAGTCCTGCCAGGTCCGGCGGACGGCATGGAGGGGCGACCCGATCGAGGAGCCGCGGTCGCCGACATCGAGGAACTCGGCGCAGGCGCGGTTGGCGTAGAGGATGATGCTATCGGGGCAGGACACAAGGGCGATCGGTACGGGGATCTGCTCGATCGCGGTCTCGAGGATCGCCTTGACCCGCTCCAGCTCCCTCTCGGCCTCGGCGCGGCGGGAGGCGGCGTGGCGCACGACCAGCCTCCCGACGCCCAGCCCGTCGGGGAGCGCCACCTCGCTCCGCGTGCAGTACTCCGCCTCGGCATCGCGGTCGTCCGCCACGGCGCCCCGAAGCGCGTCCTCCGTGCGGCCCAGACGCTCACACTCGGCGCGGTTGGCAACGAGGTAGCGGCCGGCGCCGTCGAGGAGCGCGATTGCGTCGGGGAGCGCGTCGAGCACCGTCCGCGCCAGGGGCGCCGGCTCCGTCCCCTCGCCCGCCATGGCGCGGCCGGACAGCGGGACGCCCGGTCCTGTCGCTCGCGTGGGCATGCACGCGCCTCCGTTCGGGTCTCCCGTCCACGGTGCCGTTGGGTGCCGCAAGCTCCTCCTAGAGGTTGGCCGTTCGGACCGGCGGCTCCTGCATGGGGAGGGCCGACGCGGGATTCCGCGGCCGGCTGCGAGGGTTCGTGGCGCGGCGGGCGTTTAAGGAGGCAGGAACAGGCTGCCGCATGCACCGACGCGGCTGACGAGGGTCGGACCCCCCGACCGTGAACATGGAGGAATGGACATGCGGAGGAACGTTGCGATCTTGGTTCTGGCAGTGGCGATCCTGGTCGGCGCCGGCATCGCGGTCGCGAGTGCGACCGGCGGCGCGACCACCCAGCCGTCGCCCGATGGCGTCCAGCCCGCGTCAGGCTGCCCGATGATGGGCGCCGGGGCCTGCGAGGCTCCTCGGGCCTGCCCGCGCGCCGAGGGCGCATGCGCCGGCGAGTGCGCCGAGTGTGCGTGCCCGGCGGGCGCGTGCAAGGACGGCTGCGACTGTGGCTGCGCCGGCAAGTGCGCCGAGTGCGCGTGCCCGGCCGGCGCGTGCAAGGACGGCTGTGACTGCGGCTGCGCCGGCAAGTGCGGCGGGAGCTGCGAGCCGGGCAAGGCGGCCGAGCGGAAGGCGCCGAGCGCGTAGCGAAGGCATGGGGCGGGGGCTGCTCCGGCCGCCCCCGCCCGCACGATCCAACGGGAGGAGCCGTGCTTGGCGCCGGGCGGGGCGACCGATGAGGAGCTGATGGCGCGGGCGGCGCGCGACGACCGCGCGGCCTTCGACGCGTTGGTGCTCCGCCACCGCGACCGGGCGCTGGCCGTTGCCGCGCGGTACCTCCCCTCGGCCGAGGAGGCCGAGGATGTCGCGCAGGAGGCGTTCCTCCGGCTCTACCGCGCGCGGAGGTCCTACCGCCCCTCGGCCCGGTTCACGACGTTCCTCTATCGGGTCGTCGCGAACGTGTGCATCGAGGAGGGGCGGAAGAGGCGGCGCAGGCCGCGGACCGGCCCGCTCCCGGACGAGCCTCGCGTCGCGAGCCGCGACGGACCCGAACGCGAGGTGCTCGACGGCGAGACCGCTCGGCGGGTGCAAGCCGCGCTCGAGCGTCTGCCGGCGAACCAGCGGTTGGCGGTGATCCTCTGCCGCTACGAGGGGCGCTCGTACCGCGAGATCGCGGAGGTGCTGGAGTGCTCCGAGAAGGCGGTCGAGGCGATGCTCTACCGGGCCAGGCAGGCTCTCTGGCGGGAACTCGCCGACCTGCACGACCCGCAAGGAAGTGACCCGCAATGAGATGCAGAGCGGTACGAGGCAAGCTGGAGGCACTGCTCGCGGGCTCGCTCGACGAGCGCGCGGCCGGGGATCTACGGCTGCATCTCGAGGCCT
>CAZRDB010000140.1:0-7388 GCA_964598695.1 uncultured Armatimonadia bacterium | reverse complement strand
CCCCCCCCGCAGTGACCCCCCAATCTTTTCCTTGGGGTCACGGGCAAAGTGGGGGCAATTGCGGGGGGGCGCGCGACCAGCGCGGGGGCGGGGGTATAAGGGCGGATATCGAGGCCTGCCCCGCGTGTGCCGAGGAGGCCCGCCGGGCCCGCGCGCTGTGGGGGGCGCTCGGCGCGGCGCCCGCGCCGGCTGCCGGTCCGGAGTTCGCGCTGCGGCTCGGGCGGGCGCTCGACCGGGCGCAGGCCGAGGCGCCGCGGCCCGCGCTCCGCACGGTCGCGGCGCTCGGCGTCGCGTGCGCGCTGGGCCTTGCCGCGCTGCTCGGAGCGGTCACCGGCCGCGAGGGCGCGTCGCGGCCCGCTCCCGTGCCCGAGGTCGTGGTTGCCGAGTGGCCCGTGGCCGGTCTCGAGCGGGTGCCGACGGGCTCGGTGGCGGTCGCCTACGGCGATCTGCTGACGGGAGGTGACCGGCGATGACGCGTACGCGGTGGCTGGTGGCGTTGCTCGCGGTCTCACTGTGCTTCAACGTCGCGGCCGTGGTCTCCGCGGCGGCCACCCGCTCACGGCCGCCGGCCGAGCACACGACCGCAACCTGCCGTCTGCTGGAGACGAGCGGGCTGACGGCCGACCAGAGCCGCCGGCTCACGGCGCTGCGGAGCGAGTTCCGGGCGAGGGCGGAGACGCTCCAGGCCGACTACGAGGCGCGGAACGCGGAGATGGCCCACCTGGCGCTCACGGAGAGCGCCGGGGGCGCGGAGCGGATCGAGGCGCTGAGCCACGAGTGCGCGGAGCTGCACCGGCGGATCCAGCTCCTCGCGGTCGAGAACCTCCGGGCCGAGGCGCAGGTCCTCGGACCCGACCAACGCGCGGACTACTGCAGCGCCGTCTGCTCGCGGATCTGCCCGCGCGGAGCGGGCGGCGCGGAGTCGGCGACCGGCGACTGCCCGTGCGCGACACCCCCCTGAGGATGGCGAAGAATCCGGTTGACACGCCCCTCCGGTGGTATCATGCTCGCCTCTTTCCCCGCTTGAGCGGGCAGAGAAGGAGGGTGTCGCAATGAAGCAGGATCTGATCCGTCTCATCGACCAGGAACCCCGTTTCCTCCGCCGCGTTCTCGACCTGGCCAAGGAGATGAAGGCGCGACGCCGCGACCCCTCCCTCGGCAAGCCCCTCGAGGGCCTGGCCGTCGCGACGATCTATGAGAAGCCCAGCACTCGGACCAAGGTCTCGTTCGAGGTCGGCATCCGCGAGCTGGGGGCGCAGGTCGTCGAGCTGACCCGCCAGAGCTCGCAGCTCTCGCGTGGGGAGACCCTCGCCGACACGGCCCGGACGCTCGACCGCTACGTCGACGGGATCGTCTTCCGCGCCTTCTCGCACGAGTCGGTCGTGGGGCTCGCGCAGTGGTCGCGGGTGCCGGTGATCAACGCGCTCACCGACCTGTACCACCCGTGCCAGATCCTCGCCGATCTCCAGACCGTCGAGGAGCGCTTCGGTGGCCTCGCGGGCGTGCCGATCACGTTCATCGGCAATGGCTCGAACATCGTCCACTCGCTGCTGGGCGCCGCCGCGAAACTCGGGCTCGATCTCACGGTCGCGACTCCGCTCTCGGCCAAGCCGCGCCAGGAGATCTACGATGAGGCCGTCTCGCTGCAGAAGACGGCCGGGGCCGGCAGCATTCGCTGGACGAGCGACCCCAAGGACGGCGTCGCCCGGGCGAAGGTCATCTACACCGATGTCTGGTTCGATATGGGCAAGGACGACCCCGAGACCATCGCCCAGCGCGAGCGCGAGTTCGAGGGGTTCCAGGTGAACGCCGACCTGCTCGCCGCGGCTCCGCGCGACGCCGTGGTGCTCCATTGCCTCCCGGCGCAGCGTGGCCGCGAGGTGACGGACGAGGTGCTCGACGGCCCGCAGTCAATCGTCTTCGACGAGGCCGAGAACCGCCTCCACGCCCAGAAGGCCGTTCTCGCGCTGCTTCTGGGCCGCTGAGGCGCCCCGCACATCACTCGCCGCGCCTCTCCGGCCGTCCGGAGGGGCGCGGTTCGCATCGGGGAGTCCCGCGTCGCGGCTTGACAAGGGCGCCGCACCGGCGGATAAGGGGCGTGGGCGCCCCCGCCTCCGCGGCGCCGGGCCCCCAATCGCGCCCGGGGAGCGATCGGCCGGTCTCGGCCGTGGCGAGATCCGGGCATGGATGGACCTGTGCCACATGGAGGTAGTCGTCGTCGGGCTGAGCCACAAGACCGCGGGCGTCGAGGTCCGCGAGCAGGTGGCCCTCGGTCCGGCGCAACACGCGGAACGCCTGCAGGTCGCACTGGCGACGCCCGGTGTCGCGGAGGCGTTCCTGCTCAACACCTGCAACCGCTCCGAGCTGTACCTCGTCGGAAGCAACGGCCACGCGGTCGCGGAGCCGGAGGCGGTGTTCGCCTCGGTGCATCGCGCCTCGCTGGAAGCCGTGCGGGATCACCTCTACGTGCTGCGCGACGCCGAGGCGGTGCGCCACATGTGCGCGGTCGCCTCGGGGATCGACTCGATGGTCGTGGGCGAGCACGAGATCGTCGATCAGCTCAAGTCGGCGCTCGACCAGGCGCGCGACGCCGGCTCGGTGCGCTCGACCCTGATGCGGCTGGCGGAGCGGGCTCTCGCGACCGGCAAGAGAGCGCGGACCGAGACGGAGATCGGCCACGGCTTCCTCTCGGTCGCCTCGGTGGCCGTGAAGCTGGCGCAGGATGTCTTCGGCGACCTCGCTCGGGCGCGCGTGCTCGTCCTGGGCGCCGGCCAGAACAGCGAGCTGGTCGTCGACCGGCTTCGCGAGGCCGGGGCTTCGAGCGTGATCGTGAGCAGCCGCCGCTTCGAGCGGGCGGTGGAACTGGCCGAGCGCTTCGGCGGCCGGCCGGTGCGGTTCGACGCCATGCTCGAGGAACTCACGCAGGCCGATATCGTCATCGCCTCGACCCATGCGCCCCACCCGATGATCACGGCCGAGCAAGTGCGTGCCGTGATCGGCACGGGACGGGAGCGGCCGATGTTCGTCATCGACCTCTCGGTCCCGCGCAACGTCGACGCGGCGGTCCGGCAGGTGCCGGGCGTGCATCTGTACGATCTCGACAGCCTCAACGAGTTCATCGATTCGGCCCTCGCCCAGCGCCACTCCGAGGTGCCGAAGGTCCGGGAGATCGTCGAGCAGGAGGCGCGCGAGTTCATCGTGTGGGCCAAGTCGCGCGAGCTGGTGCCACTGACGCTCGCGATCCTCGACCGGGCCGACGAGCTGCGCGAGGAGGAGTACCGCGAGTTCCTCGCCTCCGGCCGCACGCTGAGCCCGAAGGAGGAAAAGGCCGTCGAACGGCTTACCAGGAGGATCGTGCACCGTCTCCTCCGGGGGCCGCTGGACCGCCTGCGCGAGCTGACGTGTACGCCGGAGGGCGTCCACAACCTCGACATGGCCCGCTACCTGTTCGGGGTCGAGGGTGAGCTGGCGCTCGAGGATGACCCGCCGGCCGGCGCATGACCGCGAGCCCGCTCGGCCGGGCCTCGGATGGAGGTCGCTTCTTGGATCGCGGCATCGTCACCCTCGTCGGCGCGGGCCCGGGAGATCCGGGCCTGATCACGCTCCGGGGTCTGGAGTGCCTGCGGACGGCCGACGTGGTCGTCTATGATCGCCTTGCCGCGCCGGAGCTGCTGCGCGAGGCGCGGCCTGGCGCCGAGTTGATCCCCTGCGGCAAGGAGCCCCGGCGGCACCCGATGCCCCAGGACCGGATCAACGAGACGCTCATCGAGAAGGCCCGGGAGGGCCTGCGGGTCTGCCGGCTGAAGGGCGGCGACCCGATCGTCTTCGGCCGGGGCGCCGAGGAGGCGCTCGCGCTGCTGGAGGCGGGCATCCCGTTCGAGATCGTCCCGGGCGTCAGTTCGTCGATCGCGGCCGGCGCGTACGCCGGGGTTCCGGTGACGCTCCGCGGCGTCGCCTCGAGCTTCGCGGTGGTCACCGGCCACGAGGACCCGGGCAAGGAGCAGGCCAGCGTCGACTGGCGGGCGCTCGCCGGGGCCGTCGACACCATCGTGATCCTGATGGGGATCGAGCGCGCCGGAGAGATCGCGCGGGAGCTGCTCGCCGGGGGCCGCTCGCCCGAGACGCCCGTGACCTGTATCTCGCGCGCCACCACGCCCGAGCAGTCGACCCTCGTGACCCGGCTCGACGCGCTGGCGGAGGATCTGGGGCGCCACGGAGTCACCCCACCGACGGTGCTGATGGTCGGGGAGGTCGGCGGGCTGTACCCGAAGCTCGCGTGGTTCGAGCAGCGGCCGTTGGCCGGGAAGCGGGTGTTGGTCACTCGCACGCGGGAGCAGGCGAGCAGCCTGAGTCGCCTGCTCCGGGAGCGGGGCGCCCGGCCGATCGAGATGCCGGTGATCCGGATCGAGCCGCCCACGAGTTGGGAGGCGTTCGATCGGGCGCTCGAGGGGATGGCGAGCTACCAGTGGCTCGTGCTCACCAGCGCCAACGGCGTACACGCCGTCCGCGAGCGCCTCTTCGCGCTCGACCGCGACGTGCGGGCGCTTCACGGCCCGCGGATCGCGGCGATCGGCCCGAAGACGGCCGAGGCGCTCCGGGAGTGCGGCCTTCGGGCCGACCTCTGCCCGTCGGAGTCGGTGGGCGAGGTGCTCGCCCTCGCGATGCGCGAGACCGGGCTCGCGGGGACGCGGATCCTGCTCGCTCGGGCGGAGGAGGGCCGCGAGGCCTTCCCCCAAGCGGCGCGCGAGGCGGGGGCCGAGGTTGTGGTCGCGCCCGTGTACCGCACGCGGGCGGCCGCGGCGATCGCGCCCGAGGTGCTCGACCTGCTCGCCGCGGGCAAGATCGACATCGTGACCTTCGCGAGCAGCTCCGCCGTCACGCACTGCCTCGAGGCGCTGGGCGACGGCCCCGCCCGCGAGGCGCTCGGCCGGGCCTGCATCGCGTGCATCGGGCCGGTGACGGCCCGCACCGCAACCGCGCGCGGCCTGCGCGTGTCGGTACAGCCCGACGACTACACGATCGAGGCGCTCGTCGAGGCCCTCGTCGGCCACTACGCCGGATAGGAAGTGCGACCATGGTTCGTTGTTCCGCGCTGCTGTGCGGGAGCGCGACCGTCTCGGAGGCGCTGCGTCGCCACGGCCGCGACAGCCGCCAGCTCCCCGCCCACCTGCTGCAGTTCTCGGCCGACTACCGGCCGATCGTGGTCTGGAACCTGACCAACCGCTGCAACCTCGCCTGTGAGCACTGCTACATCAGTGCCGAGGACCGCAACTACGCCGACGAACTCTCGCACGAGGAGGCCAAGGCCTTCATCTCCGACGTGGCGGAGATGCAGTGCCCGGTTCTGCTGTTCTCGGGCGGCGAGCCGCTGGTCCGGCCGGACATGTTCGAGCTGGCGGCCTTCGCGACGGAGAAGGGCCTGCGGCCCGTCCTCTCGACCAACGGGACCCTGATCACGCCCGAGATTGCGGCGAAGCTGCGGGCGGTGGGGATGCAGTACGTCGGGGTGAGCATCGACGGTCTCCCGGAGACCCACGACCGCTTCCGGGGCCGCAAGGGCGCCTTCGAGGAGTCGATGCAGGGGATCCGCAACGCGACGGCGGCCGGGCTCCGCTGCGGGGTTCGGTTCACCGTCCACGCCGACAACGCCGCCGAACTCCCCGCGTTGCTCGACCGCGTCGCCCGGGAGGGGATCCCGCGCTTCTGCCTCTACCACCTGGTCTACGCCGGGCGCGGGGCCGAGATGGCGAGCCGCGACACGGACGTCGCCACCAAGCGCCGTACGATCGAGACCATGATCGAGAAGACGCTCGAGTTCCACGGCAAGGGGCTCGAGATCGAGCTGCTCACCGTCGACAACCACGCCGACGGCATCTTCATCCACCACTATCTGACCGAGCGCGAGCCGGAGCGGGCGAAGGAGGTCGAGGACCTCGTCGGGAAGCACGGCGGCTGCTCGGCCGGCGGCAAGATGGCCAACGTGGACCCGTACGGCAATGTCCACCCCTGCCAGTTCTGGGGCCACCTGACGCTGGGCAACGTCCGGGAGCGCAAGTTCAGCGAGATCTGGAACGACCCGGACAACGAGTTCCTGAACCAGCTCCGCAACAAGGAGAGCCTGCTGAAGGGCCGATGCGGCACCTGCAGCTACAAGTCGCTCTGCGGGGGCTGCCGGGTCCGGGCCGAGGCGGTCACCGGCGACCTCTGGGAAGCCGATCCGGCGTGCTACCTCACCGATGCCGAGATCGAGGCGGTCGTGAAGGCGGAGTAGGCCGCTCCCGCCGGGCCGCGACGCCGAGCGGAGGGATCACCTCGGAGCGCTACTACCCGATCGCGATGGTGCTCGAGTGCGAGCCGTGCCTCGTCGTGGGCGGCGGCCGCGTCGCCGAGCGCAAGGTCGACGCGCTGCTCGAGGCCGGTGCGCGGGTGACCGTCGTCGCGCACGAGGCGACCGAGGGCCTGCGGCTCCTTGCCGACGCCAGCGCGATCGTGCTCCGGCTGGGCGAGGTGACCGAGGACGACCTGCGCGACCCGGTGCTCGTGGTCGCCGCGACCGACGACGCCGACCTCCATGCCTGGCTCTCGGCCGAGTGCCGCGCGCGTCGGATCCCCGTCAACGTCGTCGATGTCCCCGCGTTGTGCACCTTCACCGTGCCGGCGACGATCCGCCGCGGGCCGCTCACCCTGGCCTTGATGACCGGCGGCGAGGCGCCCGCGTTGGCGAAGAAGCTGCGGCGGATGCTCGAGGAGCAGGTCGGCCCGGAGTACGGGGCGCTCGCCGTGCTGATGGGCGGGCTGCGGCGGGAGGTCAAGGAGCGGCTCCACGCGATCGAGGACCGCACCGCCGCCTGGACCCGGCTCGTCGAGAGCGAGGAGCTGCTCGCGCTGCTGCGCGGGGGGCGGCCCGACGAGGCGCGCGCCCTCGCGCGGTGTATCCTGGGACTGGAGCGGGGCGAGTAGCCGCTCCCCGCGGAAGAGGTGGACCATGTTCCCGCAGCATCGAGGCCGCCGCCTGCGGCGCACCGAGAGCCTCCGCCGGCTCGTGCGCGAGACGGTGCTCACCGTCGATGACCTGATCTACCCGCTGTTCGTGGCGCCGGGCGAGGGCGTCCGGCGCGAGATCTCCTCGATGCCGGGGGTCCACCACCTCTCGGTCGACGAGCTGGTGCGCGAGAGCGACCGCGTTGCGGCGCTGGGGATCCCGGGGATCCTGCTGTTCGGGATCCCCGAGCGCAAGGACGAGACCGGCAGCGAGGCCTGGTCGGAGCGCGGCGCCGTCCAGCGGGCGGTGCGGGCGGTGAAGCAGGCTCACCCCGAGCTGTGCGTGATGACCGACGTCTGCCTGTGCGAGTACACGAGCCACGGCCACTGCGGGATGGTCGCCGACG
>CAZRDB010000139.1:12670-13867 GCA_964598695.1 uncultured Armatimonadia bacterium | reverse complement strand
CGCCAAGCCCACCCAGGCGCGGGGGCGCAAGACGGCCTCCACCGAGTAGGTTTGGGAGGGTGACCCATGCGGGTAGGACAGCGCCTCGCGCTCGCGGGGCTCTTGTTCGTTGCGATCTCCTGTACGGCGTGGGCCGCGACGACCCACCCGGGCGCGGTGCTCTACTCCTCACCCGACCTCCAGGCCGGCGTGCTGGTCGACTGGGCGCTGTGGGAGGACCCGACCGAGGCCGCCGAGGGGCTCGCGGCCATCGATGCACTGGTTGAGACGGGCCGCTGCCGGAGCGTGTACATGTACGTCTTCTCCGACGGCCACATGATCTGCCCCCTCGACGAGGTCCCACTGCCGAACCTCGGCATGGCAGCGGACACGCAGGCGCTCGCCGCTTTCACCGGCGGACTCCACCAGCGCGGCGTCAAGGTCTACGCACTCCTCGACACCCTCGAGTGGCACCGGGCCGGCTCCACCCGTCAGAACCCACTGGAGTACGCCCCGCCCGAGTGGGTGGAGGCGCCCATCGGCGAGAGCCCGGCCTCCAAGTCCTCCTACGCCTCGATCACGCAGCCGCGGGCCCTCGATCTGGTCGCGAGGATCATCGACGCGCTCGCGGTCCCCGAGGTGGGCTTCGACGGGATCATCCTGAACACGCATCTCGACCCGGAAACGCTGCTCGGTGGCTCGACCGCGATGCGCGCCGCGTTCATGCGCGATACGCGCCAGGACCCGAGCAAGGTGAAGGTGCCGCCCAAGGACGAGCAGGACCTCAAGTGGCTCGACTACTACATCAGGTGGCGCGACAACGTGTTCGCTGCGCGCATGGGCGACCTCGTCCGCAGGACCCCGATGATCGAGACCGGCCTCGTCGGCCGCTCCGACTGGTCGAGCCTCCGCCAGGTCGTGCAGGAGAACGAGCTGCGCAACTGGACGCGGTGGATCTGCGAGCTGCCCTTCAGCGTGTTGCTGCTCGAGGGCGACTGGGCCAAGGAGCCCTACGTCCGCAGCCTCTACAAGCGGCGCGAGGACAACCTCCGTGCCGGCTGCGGAGCCGTGGCGCGCCCGTTGCTCGCGGACGACGAGACGCTGCCCGAAGCGACGCGGCTGCTGACCTCGGGCATCGTGCCGGTCGACGAGCTGGTGGTCACCATCAAGCCCGGCGTGAAGGCCGACGCGCTGGCCGCGTGGGCGAAGTCACTCCCC
>CAZRDB010000139.1:0-12660 GCA_964598695.1 uncultured Armatimonadia bacterium | reverse complement strand
CCCCGCGAAGTGCCCCGAGCCGGAGATCCTGCCCACGATCCGAGAGATCGTCCCTGAGGGCAGCCCGAAGGTGAGTCTCTCTCTCGCAGACGCGGAGGTCCTCGACGCGCTTCGCGACATCGGCGACGCACTCCATGCCACCAACCAACTGGGACTGGCGTTCGACGAGCCGCTGATCACCCCATGGGTGGCCGCCAAGCCGAAGCTGACGTGCAGCTTCTCCGACGCAGATCCCGCCGCCGTGCTGACATGGCTCGCGCGCACGCTGAACGTCAGCATCACCCTCAACGGCGACCGCTACGTCATCCACTCGCTCCCCGACCCCGCCCGCGTCCACGGTGACCGGCTCCGAGGCGCGCAGGCGAGCGACTTCCCCCCGTACTGCCGTCAGGCGATCGAGCAGTACAGGGCGGCGGTGGCGCGCGGGCGCGACCTGCTCGAGTCCTACAAGGCGATCGGCGACATCTACCGTGAGAACGCCCAATGGGCCGACGGCGAGAAGGCCTACGCGGACTTCCTCGCGCTGGGCGTCCGCGACCCCTACGTCCTGATGGAGCACGGCAACTGCCTACGTGAACTCGGCCGCTATGACGACTCATTCGAGTCGCTCGCGGAGGCCCTCGAGAAGGAGCCGGCCGACAACGCCTGGCTTCGCTCCTGGATCCGCGTGGCGCTCGGCCGGACCTACATCGAGGTCAAGCGGTATGCGGAGGCCGAGAAGCAGATCCAGGAGGCCGTCGACATCCTGCCCAACAATGGCTGGGCCTACTACCACCTCGGCGACGCATACGCGAAGGACGGGAAGGTCGAGGAGGCACGCGGGGCGCTCGGGCTTGGCCTGTCGATCGCTCCGTGGATGGCGCCGGCCCGCGACCTACTGAACCAGCTCGGGGGCTGACGGATGGCAACGCCCCGCTGGAACGGCGTCGCTCTGAGCCAGGGCGATGTTGACGAGATCGCGACGAGGGTGAAGCGTGCCCTCCGCGACCGCAGCGCGAAGGAGAAGGGCGGCACAGGGCGCGCGGGGCGGGACTTCGCCGAGATGTGGCAGGCCGCGCACGAGATGGCCGTCCACTACCGCGACCGGTTGCTCGCGACCGTGAAGGAGCCCGTTCGCGTCTACGAGGCCATGCACGATCTCGCGCTCCGCGAAGCTGTCCCTCGTCTCGCTTCCGAGCGCGTCGAGGCGCACCTCTGCCCGGCGTGCGGCGCCGCCTACCTGAGCCCGATGCGTTGCTGCGGCAGGCGTACGCGGCGGGGACCGACTCCGTATCTCACACCCGTTCGCTCGAGCCCGAGCCCGCGCGCACCGCTCTGGAGCGTCATCGTCCCGACGAGGAACCGCGCCGAACTCACGCGCAAGGCCCTAGGAAGCCTCTTCGGCGCCACGGGCGCGGATCTCTGCGAGTGGATCGTCGTCGACTGCGAGTCCACCGATGGCACGCATGCCTGGCTCGCCGAGGTCGGCCAGGAGAGACCCGTCACCCTGGTGCTCTGCCCTGGCGACGAGCCCTTCGTGTTCGGCCGCAACATCAACCGCGGAGCGCGGGTGGCAGAGGGCCGCTACCTGCTGATCCTCAACAACGACGTCGAGGTGAAGGGCCGCAGCCTGCTGGTGCAGCTCAGCGCTGCGCTCGCCGTACCGAGCGTCGGCATCGCCGGCGTCGACATCCTGGGCCGGCCCGACAGCTCCTGCAGCATCGATGAGGACGGGTACACCGCGTCGGTCTTGCCCCTTGGCGGGCACCTGATGGCCCTGCGTCGCGAGGTGTACTGGGAGATCGCGGGGATGGACGAGGCCTTCGACGGCTACGGTGAGGACGAGGTGGACCTGCAGTACCGCCTGATCCGGCGCCACTACCGGATCGCCCGCGTCAAGGCCCGTGTAGTGCACCGCCACTTCGCGACCTTCGGCGCCCCGGTGGCGGTGTCGCCTCTCGCCGTCCGCAACCAGCTCCTGTTCGAGGCGAAGCATGGGTCGGCCCGCGGGCGCTTCGACCAGGAGTTCCGCGTCTTCCGTGAGTGGCGCTACCCCGAGGTAAGCGTGCTGCTCGTGGCGGGAGCGAACGACGACGCGACCGAGGTCGAGCGGAGCCTGCACCATGCGCTGGCGTCGGCCAGTCCGACGGACGCGCCGCTGCAGTATGTCGTTGTTGTGAACGGCGCCGGTCCGGCGGTCGTGGCGGCAGGGATGGGCGCGGCGGCGTCCTTCCCCGACAACGTGAACTGCCACATCCTCCCTTCGGCAGTCCCTGAGCGCGAGGCGTTCCAGTGGGGGCTACGCCGCTGCGTCGGACGGTACGTCGCCCCCCTTCGCGCCGGCGACCGGTGGGGTACCGACCGCCTGGCACACCTACACGCGAGCCTCGGATCGGCTCCCAGCGCCGGCGGCGATCCGAGCGATCCCTTCCAGTGCTTGTTCGAGCGTCACGCCGCACTGGCGGACGGGTGGAGCTCTCTCTCTGACCGGGCAGTCCGAGTTCGCTCCGCGGGCGCAGAGAGCGGCGCGCCCGAGCGCGGCACGCAGGTGATCCACGCCGAGCGCCTCCCACGCCGTTCTGTGGTCCTCGGCAGTGAGCAGCCGATGGTATCCGTGGTCATCCCCTGCTACGGGAGGAGCGAGTTGCTCAAGGACGCGCTCTGGTCCTGTATCGAGCAGGACTACGACCCGTTCGAGATCATCCTCGTCGACGACGGTTCGGATCCCCCGCTCGAGGTGCCCTACCCATCGCGACGGGTGCGTGTGATACGTCAGGCGCGCAATCAGGGGTCGAGTGCCGCCCGCAACGCCGGCATCCGGGCGGCTCGTGGCAAGTACGTCAAGCTGCTGGACTCAGACGACCTGTTCCTCGACACACATGCCCTGGGCCGGTTCGTGGAGGAGGCAGAGCGGACGGACGGCGACCTGGTCTATGCCGACTGTCTGATGGTGGTCATGACCACCCGGCGCATTGGGCGGCCGTTCCAGGGTACGCTCGACGATCGGATCTACCGGTTCAACCTCATGTCGCCATCGCAGGTCCTCGCGCGCCGGTCGCTCTTCGAGCGCGTGCAGTTCCCTGAGCACCTGCGGCTGAACGAGGACTGGCTCTTCTTCGCGCAGGCGGAGTGGGCCGAGAGATACCGCACCGTGCGGATCCCAGACGCCCTGGTCATCTACAGGCTGACGAACGAGTCGATCTCCACCGCTTGGCCGGGGGCGTTCGAGGGCTACTCGAAGTCACTAGACCCCCGACGGCTGCAGATGCTGCGGGTTCTCGAGTATGAGGAGGCACGACGTGCCGAAGGCCGGGCACGCTGAGGTCGAGGTCCCCATCGACGGGTACTTCGTCTACAGCTTTCTGAAGCGCCACCGCGCGGCCCTGAGCGGCGACGTGCTGCTCGTTGCGGGGCCACGGTCTCGCCCCCCACAGGCGCTGTTCGGCGATTGCCGGCTCCGCGAGCTCGTGTGGGACCCAGCATCTGCCAAAGGGCGCAGACGCCCGGCGCTCGTGCGCCTGCCGTATGCGAGCGACGACGGTCTCGATTGCATCGTCTGTGACCGCGTCCTGGGACAGGTGCCCGATCCGGCTCGCACGCTCGCCGAGATGCGACGTGTGCTGCGTCCGGGAGGTAGGCTCCTCCTGACGGCCGACCTGTCACCCGTGTGCGGCCCGTCCGAGGTGGATCTATGGCGGTTCACCGCAGGGGGCCTCAGCCGCCTGCTGGCAGGCTGGACGGACGTGAACGTGGCCGCATACGGCAACCGGTGGCTGCACATCGACGTGCTGCGGCAGCTCGATGTGCGCGACGTGGATCCGCGCATCCTGCATGCGGTGGACGAAGCCCCCCTCGGCTTCTCGGCCTCGGCATCGAAGTAGCTGGGCCACTACTGACCCCAACGTGCCGCCCACCCCGCTGAAGGCCCCGGCCCGCCGCCAGCGAATCCCCCCTCCACGGGGTGATGCCGGATGCCACGAGCTGCGCTCTACCTTCGCGTCTCCTCCCAGGGGCAGGCTGACCGCGAGATCCCCATCGCGGGGCAGGAGACGTCGTGCCGCGAGTACTGCGGCCGCAACGACATGGAGGTCGTCGCGGTCTACCGCGACGAGGGGATCAGCGGGCGCACGGACCAGCGGCCGGGGTTCCAGCAGATGGTCGCGGACGCCTCGCAGGGGCGGTTCGACGCCATCGTCGTGTGGGAGGTCAGCCGGCTCTCGCGAGTCGCCGAGCACGCGCTGGCCTACGTGTGGAGGACGCCCACCTAGCCCTCGGTGACGACGGGGCCTCGGCGATCCACCGGATGGGGCGGCTGGCCGCGGCCGACGGCAATTGCGCGCCGGGACCCGTCCCCCGTACAGCAGCGATCCCCCAGCCGGGTGGCTGCGGGATCGAGTGGGAACTCGCTCATTTGGCGGGGCTGACGGGACTTGAACCCGCGACCCCCTGATCGACAGTCAGGTACTCTAACCGAACTGAGCTACAGCCCCGCCAGGACTGCACCGAGCCGAAAGAATAGCAGAGCCACTCCGGGGGCGCAAGCGGATTCTCTCGCTTGACTCCGGTTGGGTCGGTCCCTATACTTCGCCTGGGTCGCTAGCTCAGTTGGTAGAGCAGGGGACTCTTAATCCCAAGGTCACAGGTTCGAGTCCTGTGCGACCCACCAAACCCTCTCTCCTCCGAATCCCGCACGGGCTTCGGCCCTGTACGCCCCCCCCTCACCGCGCCGAGGACAGCGCGCTGCCGCAGGAGCAGTTCCGCGTCGTCGGGATCGCCTCGATCAGCGCGAAGCACAGCTTCTTCACCCGCTCCGCGTTCGACTGGAACGTCTTCAGCACCTCGGCATGCGAGACGGGCGGCACGCTTCCGGCGGCCACGAGGCCGGCGTCGAAGTCCGTGATCAGCGAGATGTTCACGTAGCACATCTCCAGCTCACGGGCGAGCGGGCACTCGGGGTACTGGGTCATGTTGATGACCTCCCACCCCATCTTGGTGAACCAGTCGCTCTCCGCCTTGGTCGAGAAGCGGGGGCCCTCGATCACCACCACCGTGCCCTTGTCGTGCGCCTTGATGCCCAACTCCTCGGCGCAGCGGGCCGCGATCGGCCGCAGCTCCGGGCAGTAGGGGTCAGCGGCACTGATGTGGGTCGTGATCGGGCCGTCGTAGAAGGTGTGGACGCGGCCGGAGGTCCGGTCGACGAACTGGTCGCAGACGACGAAGTCGCCGAGCCCCACGTGCGGCTGGAGGCTGCCCGCGGCACAGGGGCCGATGATCCGCTGCACCCCCAGCTCCTTCATCGCCCACAGGTTGGCCCGGTAGTTGATCCTGTGCGGCGGGATCGTGTGGCCGCGTCCGTGGCGTGGAAGGAACGCAACCTTCCGCCCCGCCACCTCACCGACGAGGACGCTGTCGGACGGCGGTCCGTAGGGCGTCTCGACGCGGACCTCCCGGAGGTCGTCGACGAACTCGTAGAAGCCGCTTCCCCCGAAGATCCCGATCTCGGCCTGGGCCTGGCTCTTCATGCTCTTCTTCCTCTCCGTCGGGCCGTCGCCCCTACCGCGCGAGGCGGGCCAGGGACTCCCCGTACGGGGCTCTCGCGATGCCCCGCTCCGTGACGATCGCCGTGACCAACTCGGCCGGCGTGACATCGAACGCCGGGTTGGAGACGGTGAAGCTCTCCGATAGTGCCGGCGCGACCGTTGTCCCCCCGAATGCCCGCACCTCGTCCGCCGCGCGCTCCTCGATGGGGATCTCGGCGCCACCGGGGAGTGACAGGTCGAGCGTCGAGATCGGCGCCGCGACGTAGAAGGGGACGCCGAAGTGGCGGCAGAGGATCGCGACGCCCAGCGTGCCGACCTTGTTGGCGACATCGCCGTTGGCCGCGATCCGATCGGCGCCGACGATGGCCAGGTCGATGAGTCCCCGGGCGAGCCGGCTCGCCGCCATGTTGTCGCACAGCAGCGTTGCCGGGATCCCGAGCGTGCGCAGCTCCCATGCGGTGAGACGGGCCCCCTGGAGCAGCGGGCGGGTCTCGTCGGCGTGGACGTGCACCCGCTTGCCCGCCTCGTGCGCGGCGCGGATCACGCCGAGCGCCGTTCCGTAGCCCGAGGTGGCGAGTCCGCCGGCGTTGCAGTGGGTGAGCACGCCGGCGCCGTCCGGGATCAGCTCGGCGCCGAGACGCCCCATCTCGCGGCACGCGCGGTCGTCCTCCGCGAGGATCGCGTCGGCCTCGGCCCGCAGCGCCGCCCGCAGCGACCCGACATCCCCCGTGTGGTCGCGGACCGCGCCGAGCATTCGCTCGAGCGCCCAGAAGAGGTTCACAGCGGTGGGCCGCGTTGCCGCGAGGGCCGTCGCCGCGCGCTCCAGGTGCGCGCGGAGGGCGGTGAGGTCCTCGGTGTCACACTCCCCCGCGGCGACGCAGAGGCCATAGGCTGCCGCGCAGCCGATCGCCGGGGCTCCTCGGACGCTCAGGACCCGGATCGCCTCCGCGACCTGCTCGAGCGTCGTGAGCGCGAGGTACTCCTCGCGTTCGGGGAGCAGCGTCTGGTCGAGGATCACCAGGCGGCCGTCGTCCCATCGCAGCGTGTCGAACCCGCGTCCGCTCACTTCACTGGGGCTCCATCCGGTCGAGGAGTCCGCCGAGGGTGCGCAGTTCCGACGGCGTGATCTCCCGCCGCATCCATCGGATACGGTCGTATCGGTAGTCGTAGGGCTCGCCGCCCTTCTGGCAGGCGTAGAAGACGGTGACCCAGGCGCGTCCGTTCTCCTCGTGGACATACGGCTCGGGAACGTGCGTCGCGGGGGTGTCGGGATCGGGCCGGACGTAGCCGAGCACCAGCCAGTGGAGCCCGTCGCGCGAGACGGCCTCCGCGATCCGGCGGCCCTTCCACGGGTGGGTGTCGTAGCCACTCGGGTCGGCGTACGAGTAGTACAGCCCTCCGACGCGCACCACGCTCGGGTTGGGCCAATCGGGCAGACAGGGCCTGTCGCCGGCGCGCACGATGTGCCAGTGCGTCGGCTCCATCGGGTCGCGACGGTTCTCGGCGTAGCCGAGCGAGACGCCCTTGTCCCGCCCGGCCCAGTAGTCGAACCACAGTCGTGTGACGCCGTCGTCGTGGAGCAGCGAGGGGCGGTGGAAGGAGCCGTGGAGGTGTGCTTCACCCTCCGGAATCGGCGCGGCGCCGAGGTCCTCGCGGTGGAGCAACAGGGGCTCCGCGGTCTTCTCCCAGTGGATGCCGTCCTCCGAGGAGGCCCCGCCCACGCAGAGGATGCTGCCGTCGGTATCGCCCGCCAGCCCGTAGGGGATCCCGTCCAAGTTGTGGCCCGTGGAGCTGAACGCCATCAGCCAGCGTCCTCCGTGCCGGATCACACTCGGGTCGCCGTTGTGCCACTCGTCCCACGGCAGATCGGCGGCCGCGACGACGGGCTGCCATCGCTCGGGGCGGCCGCCGTCGTCCCAGCCGCCGTCGCGCGCGTAGACCTCCCAGCCGCGCTCGAGCCGCCGGCTGCGCGCGAAGTAGATGGCGTCGCACCCCGGATCCTCCGGGTTGCCGTCGGCCGTGGCCCAGCCGAAGAACCAGGCCTTGTACGGGTGCGCGGGGTCGGTCGGGTCTCGCACAACGCGGAACTGGTACATGTTGTGGAAGCCGGAGAGGACATCGCCGGAGTGGCGCCACAGGACGCTGCGGTCGGCCATGCGGTCGGGAGGGAGGGCCCGCGAGTCGATCGCGTCGAGCATCCCCGGGCCGAGCAGCGCGCTCCAGAAGAGGACCCAGTGCAGCATCTCCGCTCCTCCCGTTCCGCTCCTCCCCGCGTGGGGGGAGAAGCGGCCACGGGGTGGAGTTCACGGCGCGCCCCGCCACCTCCTCCCCGAGCCTCAGGCCCGGCGTCGGGGGAGGTCGCGCCGCGCTCCGGGGGGAATCCCCCGAGAGCGCCATTCGGGCCCATCGCCCGGGAACGGGAGCACCCATCCATGCATCGGAGAGCCTTCCTCACGTCCGCGAGCGCCCTGGGACTGGCCGGCCTGTGGCGCGCGAGCGCCCAGACGACGGGGACCGCGGCGGAGTGCGACCTGGTCCTGCGCGGCGGGATCGTCGTCGATGGGACCGGCGGGGAGCCCCGGATCGCCGATGTCGGAGTCAAGGACGGCCTCATCGCCGCGATCGGTGGGGCGATCGTGGGCAAGCAGGAGATCGACTGCGTCGGCGCGGTGGTCTGTCCCGGCTTCATCGACCTGAACACCCACCTCGACCTGCGCTGCTACTCCTCCGGCGCGGCCTACGGTCTGCCGGCGCCGGAGGGCCCGTTCCCGGAGCAGCTCGCGCGCCTGATGGTGGAGCAGGGGGTCACGACCGTGCTGGCGGGCAATGCCGGCTGGTCGGCGGCCGACATCGCGACCCACCTGGCGGCGCTCCGGGCCGAGGGCCTGCCCTTCAACTACGCCACGCTCGCCGGCTACTCGGCGCTCCGCGAGGGGGCGGGGGAGGGCGGCGTGGCGCCCCGTGCGCTCGCCGCGCTCGAGGCCGGCGCGTACGGGATCTCCGTGGACCTCGCGGCGCCGCAGAACGCGGGCTCGCCGGGCGAGCTGCAGGCCCTGACCCGCGTCGCCGGCTCGGTCGAGGGCGCGCTGCTGTCGGTGCGGCTGCGGGACACGGGCAGCGGCCTCGCCGGCTCCGTCTCGGAGGCTCTCGAGTTGGCGGCCGAATCGGGGATGCGGCTGCAGATCTCGCGGCTGCGGGCCACTCTCGACCCCGGCTGGGAGCAGCTCGCGCCGGCCCTCGATCTGATCGACCAGGCCGTGGCCGGGGGGCTCGACGTCGCGGCCGACACCTACGCCCATCCCGGCTGCGGGATGAGCGTGCGGGGGGCTTTCCTCCCACCGGAGTACGCCGATCCCGCCACCAACGAGGCGTTGGCGGCGAGGCGGCAGGACCCCGCACTCCTCGCGCAGGTCGCCGAGCGGATGGGCGCGATCGAGCCGACCGTCTTCTATCCGCGCACGCGTGCGTGGGAGTCGGTCTACGACTACACGCTGGTCGAGGTCGCGCGGGCCCAGCGCGCGATCAACCTGATCGACTTCGTCATCGACCTCGCGCTCGCCGAGAAGACGCTCGACCGCGGCCTCGTGGCCCAGGGGATCTACCTTGCCGAGATGCTCCTCGAGCACGTCGACGGCCTGCTCGCCCGGCCGTGGATGGCGGTGGCTTCCGACGTCGGCGGCGCGCCGGGCCTGGACCTCAGTCAGCTCTTCCCCTGGTCGTCGGCGAACACCATCCGGACGCTCGAGACCTATGCGGAGGCGCTCCCCGCAGGGCTGCTGCCGGCGCAGGCGGGAGGCGCCACGCCGCCGCCCTCGCCGCTCGGGCCCGCGCCGATCCCCCCGGACGCTCCCGACAAGCCCCCCGTGAAGCCAGAGACGCCCGACAAGCCGCCGACGGAGCCGACGGGCCCCACCGCGCCCCCCACTGGCGACGAGGCGCCGCCGGAGGACGACGGGCCGGATCTCAATGCCCGCACGCGTCCGCTCTCGTTCGCCGAGGCCGTTCGGCGGATGACCTCGCTGCCCGCCGCACGCCTGGGTCTGACCGACCGCGGCGTGCTGCGGCCCGGCGCCCGCGCCGACATCGTTGTCCTCAACCCCAAGCGGTTGGTGGACCGGGCGGGCCCGACCACTCCGCTCACGCGACCGGCGGGCGTGACGCACGTCTTCGTGAACGGGCAGCGCTGCGTCGAGGCCGGCAAGTGGAACGAGACGCGCGGAGGGACCGTCCTGGCGCGGGGCGGCGCGTGAGCATGACTGGCCCCGCCCGGCCGTAGGAGGTGCTGCATGGCCCGGATCGCGACTTGGCTTCGGCGCTACGAGCCCGAGTTCCGCCGCGTGCTGGTTCTGTTCTGCTGCGACGGGCGCTACGCGCGATACGTCGACGAGTTCGTGGAGGGACACCTTCGGGTCGAGGGCGCCGACTGGCTGGCCTGCCCGGGCGGCCCGGCCGCGCTCGGCCACACCCGCCTGCACGATGCCGACCACGACGCGCTCGCCCGCCACGTCGACTTCCTCGTCGAGGCCCATGGGACCGAGCGCATCGTGCTGATCCTCCATGAGGACTGCAGCTACTACCAGGCACACTTGGGCGAGGAGTACTCGGCCGAGGTGTGCCGAGAGGCGGCCGTGCGGGACGGCCGGCGGGCGATCGAGTACCTGTGCGCGACGTACCCGGAGATTCCGGTCGAAGCGTACTGGCAGAGCGCGACCGACACGGCCGTGCTGTTCGAGGCGTTGCTCGAGGCGGCGCCGGAGGGCTAGGCCGGCCCCATCGCGTCGACGATCGCCTGCGCCGATCGCGCGGCCAGGCGGCCGGCGGCCTCGGAGGCGGCCTCGGTGATCCGCAGCTCGGCCAGATCGGCAGCGCGGCTCTCGAACACGGTGATGTCCCCTGCAGAGCCCAGCGCCAGCGACTTCGCGATGTCGTCGGCGAGGGCGGTGATGATCGCCAGCGGACGGGCAGCGCCATGCCGCGGGTCGTCGGCGAGGGGCGGGTAGTGGTGGAGCGCCACGCCCGTGGAGATGGCCTTGGGGATGTGCCACTCATCGAGCAGCCATTCGGCCACCTCGGCGTGGCAGAAGCCCAGGTAGGTCTGCTCGACCTGCCACAGTGGGGTGCCGGCGATGTGGGCGGAGCGAATGCACTGGTCGAACTCGTGCGGCGTGTAGGTCCCGAGCAGCACCTTGCCCACGTCGTGGAGAAGGCCCGCCAGGTAGGCCTGGCCCTCATCGACCCCCTCGGTGGCGCGTGCCAGCTCGCGCGCGCAGACCGCGGCGCCGAACGAGTGCGTCCATAGCTCCGAGAACGGGAGCAGCTCCGACTCGAACGCGCTGAGGGCATCGATGACGCCCGCGCCCACACAGGTGCTCCACACCTGCCCGAGTCCCAGGAAGGCGACCGCGTGCGGGACCGAGCGCACCTCGCGCCGGAGCGCGTAGACGGCGGAGTTGGCAACGCGGAGCACCTTGGCGGCGAGGCCCTGATCGGTCTCGATCACCTCGGCGACATCCTGCGCGCCGGCGTTCTCATCCTGGATGACCTCGGTGAGCCGCACGACCACGCGGGGCAGCATGGGAATCCGGGTCAGGTGGCGGACGAACGACTCCAGGCGGCTACGGTCGGCCGAGGGCTTGGCCGTCGGGAACAGCAGCGAGCCGCGCTCGTCGTCGTCCACCTCGAGCACGGCTGCCGGCGCGACGTCGCCGAGGGCGCCGGACGGTCCCGCGGCGCGGATCTCCGCCTCCTCGCGGGCTCGGTAGCGCGGCAACGGGACCGCGCGCAGCAGTTCCCGGATCGAGGTCACCCCGGCCAGGACCTTCTCGACGCCGTCCTCGAACATCCACACCGCGCCTTGGCCCCGGGCAGTGGCGGCCAGGTCGATCTCGCCCTTGCCCGCGGCGACGAGCGCCTGTAGCTCCTGTGTGAAGGGGATGGTCTCGGTGACCGCCGTGCGTCCGACGTGTCCCCGATGGCCGCAGTGGTCGCAGCCGCGTCCGTCCCACACGGTCCGGTCGAGAGGGTGGCCCAGGGCGTCGAGCAGCACGCTGCATTCCAGGTGGGTCGGTTCGGTGGGCTGCTTGCAGGTCGGGCAGATCCGGCGCACCAGCCGCTGCGCGAGGATCAGCGAGAGGGCGGCCGAGAGCAGGAAGTCTTCGGTGCCCATGTCGCGCAGCCGCGTGACGGCCGCGAGCGCGTGGTTGGCGTGGACCGTCGTGAGCAGGAGGTGGCCGGTGAGGGCCGCTCGCATGGCGATCTCGGCCGTCTCTGTGTCGCGCACCTCGCCGACCATGACCACGTCGGGGTCCTGCCGGAGCAGCGAGCGCAGGCCGGAGGCGAACGTGAGGCCCGCGACCTCGTTGACCTGCGAGTGCGACACCCCCTCGACCTCTCGCTCGACCGGGTCCTCGATGGTCGTGATGTTGAGCGATTCGTCGACGATCTCCTGGAGGCAGGCGATGAGTGTGGAGGACTTGCCGCTGCCGGTGGGCCCGGTGACGATCACGCAGCCCTGGGGCTGGCGGATCGCGACGCGGATGGCCGTCAGTTGCGCCGCGGCGATCCCCAGCTCCTCGAGCCGCGTGACCGCGCGCTGAGAGCCGAGGAGGCGGAGCACGGTCTTCTCCCCGTGGGTCGTCGGCAGCGTCGAGACGCGGACATCGACGGCATCGGCGCCGTAGCGGAACTCGCAGTGGCCGTCTTGCGGGGCTCGGCGCTCCATGATGTTCAGGTCGGACATGATCTTGATGCGCGCGGTGATGGTCTCCTGCAGGCTTCGGGGCAGGGTGAGAACGGTGCGGAGGGCGCCGTCGATGCGGTACCGGACCTCCGTGACCTCGCCGCGGGGCTCGATGTGGATGTCGCTGGCGCCCTCCTGGGCGGCGCGCAGGAGCACCTCCTGGACGAGGCGCACTGCGGGAGCCGACGAGGCCGTTGTCTCAAGGCCGGCGGCGTCGGCGGCCTCGGCGGCGCCGATCTCCTCCTGTGCCTCCTGGACGACCCGGCTGAGCGGGTCGGCGCTGCCTCCGATCGCGTCGATCTGCCGGAGGATCGCGGATCGCGTGGTCGCGGCCGGGTAGACGGCGCGACCGAGTGCTTGGCGCGCGAGATCGAGGAGCTGGATCCCGAGCGGGTCGGACAT
>CAZRDB010000138.1:9345-13867 GCA_964598695.1 uncultured Armatimonadia bacterium | reverse complement strand
TCCCCGGCTCCGGCTCGACCTCGTAGCGGGTGATCGCCGGGCCGCGCTCGATCGAGACGACCTTCGCGCCGATCTTGAAGCTCGCGAGGGTGTCCTCGAGGATCTGGATGTTCTCGGCGGTCTCCTTCTCCTGCCGGCGGACGTCGGCCTGAGTCGGACTGTCGAGGAGGTCGAGCGGCGGGTACTGCCACGGGCCCCTGGGCTTGCCGGGGACGGGGGCGTGGGTGAGCGGGTGGACGACTTCGCCCGGAACCGGCGTCGCGGTGATCGCCCGTACGCCCTTCTGGAGGAACGGCGGGACGGTCGGCCTCCCGGCGGTCGCCTCGACGGCGGCCTCGTGGGCGGCTTCGGCCGGGACGGGCTGCCCGGAGGCCTCGAACAGCGCGAGCTGCGGTTGGCCGACGGGAGCAGGCTCCGCCGGGGGCGGGGGCGCCACCTCGGGCGCGCTCACGCGGCGTCGCGGGGCGCTCTCGCGGGGCGAGGGCTTCGGCTGGGCCTTGCGGGCCGAGCGGGCAGCGATCCGGCGGCGCCGACGGTCCTCGGCGACATCGGCCCAGCGGGAGTGGACCTGGCGGGCCGCGCCCCCGGCACGGTCGTAGGCGCTGGCGGCGTACTCCGACATCGGGCGGGTCGCGAGCAGACTGAGCAGCGCGAGCGCGAGGCCGCCGAGCATGAAAGCGGCGCCCGTGGGACCGAAGAGCGAGACGAGTGCGGAGCCCAGCACCGCGCCGACGTAGCCGCCGTGGGCGGCGAGGTAGGCCTCATCGAACGGGGCGTCGGACGGCGCGCCGATCTGACCGGCGGCGAGGCAGAGCAGGACCAGGCCCGGCAGCGGCAGCGTGCGGAGGCTGAACGTGAGCGGTCGGCTCGAGAAGCACAGGTACAGCCCGCCGGCGACGAGCAGGGCGGGGATCACCCAGGCGCCGAGGCCGAAGGCGGCGGTGAGGAGGTCGCACAGCACGGCGGAGGCCACGCCGCGGCCTCCCGTCGCCATCGAGACGAATGTCACCGCGCCGACGGTCGCCGTGAGGATCCCGACGATCTCCAGCCTGGTCCTCTGGTCGTCCGTTACGACGGCCTGGCTCTTGCGCTTCCGCTTGGCGCCGCTCGAGCGTCCGCTCGACATCCCACAACACTCCTCGCACAGGTCGCCGTCTACCCCCACGGGCAGACACGCACCGCGGGCCACAAGGGTTCGCCCCAGATGCAAACGGCCGAGAGCCCACGGGGGTTCAGTGTGCGAGGGCGATTCTGTGGAGTTCTGTGCAGGTTTTGGCCGACGGAGCACACACGCGAGAGGGGTGCGGGGCCGCGCCCGCTGCTCCGCCCGCGCCGCTACCGCCCCGCTGTCGTCCCCTGGTGAGGTGGCCCCACGCGGTGCAGCCTCCGCGCGAGCCATGCCACGACGGCTACGAGACCCGCCGCCGCGAGTGCCAGGGCGAAGACCGTGGCGAGTTGTGGCTCCCCGGAGAATGCGAGCGCGACGACGATGCACGTCACCACGAAGAGACCGCGAATCGCGGGGTGTCGGTGCAACATCTCGCATCACTCCCGTCACCCACCCACTGGAGGGTTCGGCGGGGGGCAAGGCGCTCCTTTGGAGACTTCCGGCCCGTTGACGCGTCCATAGTGGCAGGGTACGCTCTCGGGCGGGACCCAGGGGACACCAGCGTGCCGTGAGAGGGCTGACGCCTGATGGCTGACCCGCAAGACGCCACCCCGCCGGAGGACCGTCAGAGGCTGGAGGCCGAGCGGATCAACGTCGGCAGCAAGATCCGCCGGCTGCGCGCGCGGCGCATGTTGACGATGGAGGCCGTCGCACAGAAGGCCGGCTGCTCGCGCGCGTTCCTCTCACGCGTGGAGCGCAACGAGTCGATGCCGTCGGTCGCCACCCTCGTCGACATCGCGCGGGCGCTCGAGGTGCCGGTCGGCCTGCTGTTCGACGAGAGCCGGGCCGAGTCGGCCGCGATCGTGCGCGCCGCGGAGCAGACGCGTGTGGAGGACGACGGCGTGGTCACGGAGACGCTGACCCGCGACGTGATGACGCGCAAGATGGCGCTCCACCGGCTGGTGCTCGCGGAGGGCGCGGAGACGACGCCGAAACTCCACAAGTACCACGACGAGGCGGCCGGGCTCGTCCTCGCCGGCGCGGTGCGGCTAAGCTGGGATCAGCAGGAGCTGGACCTGGCGCCGGGCGACACGTTCTACCTGGACGCCGCAACCCCGTACCGGATCGAGGCGCTCGGCGGAGGGCCCGCCGAGCTGGTCATCGTCAACTGCAAGCGCACGTACTAGCCAGCCGCCCTACAGGCGGGCGCCGACCAGGTACGCCACGATCCGGCCATCCTTGTCCTTGCGTCGGACATCCAGCAGGAGCTGCCCGCCGCTGCCGACCGCGCTCAGCACCGCATCCAGCGCGGCGTTGTCGGTGATCGGCACGCCGTTGGCCTGGACGAGCACGTCGCCCGGCTCGAGGCCCATCGCCGAGCAGAAGCCGCCGGCGGCAACCGACTCCAGGACGACTCCCGAGGCGACCCCGAGAGCCGCACGCTCCTCCTCCGTGGCGCCGCGGTAGGTCGCGCCCAGCAGCTCCGTGGGCTCCGAGGGCGGGGCCTCGGCGATCGACTCGTCCGGGAACAGGCCCAGCTCGACCCGCACGGTCAGGCGCTCCGGGCCGCGGACGGCCTCGAACTCCACCTGCGAGCCCGGCTCGAGCCACTCGATCGCGGCAACGAGGTCGGAGCCGCTGCGGATGACCTTGCGCTCGGCGCCCGCGGCGACCGGCGTGCAGCCGACGATGACATCGCCCGGCTTGAGTCCCGCGGCTGCGGCGGGGCCGTCCTCGCGGATGAAGCTCAGGTAGGCGCCGCGATCGGCGCTGACCTCGACGGGCACGTCGAGCAGGCCCACGCCGAGCCAGGCGCGCCGCACGGCGCCGCCCGCGCGGAGTTGGTCGAAGACGGGTAGGACCAGGCTCGCCGGGACCACGCCCAGCCCGGGCATGGGCGTGAGCGCGTCTTTGCCGGGGAGCGAGAGGCCGACGAAGGTCCCGTCGAGGGCGACCACCGGCGCGCCCGCGCCATCGGGGATCGAGACCGCGTTGACCCACAGCGCGTTGCGGACCGGCGCCGCCCCGCCGATGGCGCTCGGGGAGACGGGGAGGGCAAGACCACCGACGATCCCGAGGCTGACGAAGGGGTCGGAGTCGGGCGACGCGCCCGGACCGACCTGGACGACCCAGCGTCCCAGCCTCGGCTCCTGCGCGTTGCGGATGTTCAGGGGGCGGGCGTCCAGCTCGGTCGGGTCGACCCGCAGGGCCGCGACCTGTGTGATCCGATCGTAGTAGATGGCCTGCACGGCGATCGAGCGGCCGTCGGAGCCGACGACCTCGGTCCGCGCGCCCTGCTCGACCAGCGCGGCACAGGTCAGCACCCAGCCCTCGCGGTCGACGACGAAGCCGGTGCCGACGGTCAGCATCCACGCGCTGCGGTCTCCGTCCGGCAGCGCCGACGTCGGGTCGGTTGGCGTCTCCAGCGGCAGCTCGCCCTTGTCCTGCAGGTCCTTGATCCGCAGTAGGCCCTCGAGGCTCTTGCTGAAGAGCGGCCGGCGCACCAATGACTGCACGGTGACGACCGAGGATCCGGCGCTCTGAGCGACGCGGCTGACCGCGACCTCCATCGGATCGGCGGCGGCGACAAGCCGGACCGAGACGCCGGCAACGGCCGGATCGACGCTCACGCCGAAGGGGGCCGCGAGGGCGTCGTGGAGCGGGCACAGGGCCAGGAGTGCTACGGCCGCAACGAGAAGACCGGTCGGACGCGCTGCTCTCCGCATGGTTGTACTGTCCTTTGCTCGTCCTCACCCCTGCATCGTGAGACGCTTGGGGAGACCTGCGGGATGACTCTTTCCCTGCTGTTCAGGCCCGGGAGAGCCCGAGGAAGAGCGCCTCGAGCGCCAGGCGGCTGTTCGCGTTCTGTCCGATCGCCCTCTTCGCGTGGGCAAGCCGGCGGATCTGCTCGAGGGGCCGACCTGCGGCGGGGCCCGCCTCGCTGAGCAGCCAGGCTGGGGCCAGCTCCTCGGCCTCGGCGCCCGTCTCGCGCGCCCAGCGGTCCCGTACGAGCGCCTCCACGGGGAACAGGACGGCCTCCAGCGAGCGCCGGACCCGCTCCTCCTCGGAGGGCTCGCCCGCCGTGGGATCGACCTGGACGACCTCGTACCACAACAAGCACAGCGACCGGCAGGTCTCGGCCGCCTTCAGCGCGTCGAGCGCGTCGGGACTGAGCGCCAGCGCGGCGAGTCGCCGTAGCCCGTCGATCAACTCGTCGAACCGCGGGCTGTCGACAAGCTGCCGCGCGACCTCCGGCCGCCCGGCGGAGAGCTGGGCCGCGGTCCGTGCGCGGTCGTCGGCACGGCCCAGGTACGCGAGGATCGCCTCCGGCGCGACCGGCTTCAGCTCGATCATCTGGCACCGGGAGAGGATCGTCGGCAGGACGGCTGAGGGGTTGGCCGCGGTCAGGACCAG
>CAZRDB010000138.1:8933-9335 GCA_964598695.1 uncultured Armatimonadia bacterium | reverse complement strand
GACTGGAGTTCAGACGTGTGCTCTTCCGATCTCGCTGGGCGGGGGCTCCTCGATGGTCTTGAGCAGCACACTGAGCTGTACGGGCTGGAGCGAGTCGATTCGGGGCAGGATCAGCGTGCGGCGCCTGCCGGCGATGGGGTCGAGGGCCAGCAGCGACTGCGCCTCACGCAGCCGGTCGATCAGCTTGACCTCGCGCCCGGCGCCGGATCCCTCGGCCGGCGCCCACAGCTCCTTGACCGCCGGGTCGACGACGATCAGGTCGTGGTGGCGGTCGGGCTCGAAGGGGAGGCGGCAGGAGGGGCATCGGCCACAGGGCTCGGGCAGCCCGTCGGTGCGGGACGGCTCGTGGCAGGCGGCCAGCCGCCCCAGCGCGAGAGCGGCGCGGAGCTTGCCGATCCCGGG
>CAZRDB010000138.1:3397-8923 GCA_964598695.1 uncultured Armatimonadia bacterium | reverse complement strand
TCCGACCAGCAGGTAGGCATGGCCCACGCGCCCGCCGGCGACCGCCTGTGCGACGACGGCCGCGGCGCGCGGTTGGCACTCGAAGCCTGAGAGGATCGGTCCTGATGCAGCCATGCACGCTACCCCGGCACGAAGTAGAAGCCCGCTCCCAGGAGCAGGTACATCGCGAGCAGCCCCGCGCCCTCGAACCAGTGGGTCTGTCCGTCGAGCACGAGGAGGTTGACGATAGTAACCGATAGGCCGACCGCGACCAACTCGGGCACCTCGAAGACGAAGACGAGCGGGTGGCCGATCGCGAGGCCGAGGAAGACCAGCACCGGCGCCACGAACAGCGCGACCTGGGTGCTCGAGCCCATTGCGATGCTGAGCGAGATGTCCATCTTGTTGCGGATCGCGGAGGTCACGGCGGCCGCGTGCTCGGCGGCGTTGCCGATCACCGGGATCACGATGACGCCGACGAACAGGGTCGAGAGCCCGAGCGACTCGGTGGCCGACTCCATCGCTCCCACGAGCGTCTCGCTGAGCGCCGCCACGCCGACCGTCGAGAGGGCGAGAACGGTGATCCCGCGCGCCTTCGACCAGCACGGCATCTCATCGGGCTCGGCCTCGGCGAACAGCACGCGGTGGGTGCGGAGCATGAAGACCAGGCCGAGCACGTAGGTCGCCACCAGCACGATGGCCAGCACTACGGTGAGCGACTCGAGCGCTGCCTCGGCCATGCCGCCGTGGGCCTGGCCGAAGATCGCCGGGATGATCAGTGAACCGATCGCGAGCACCATCATCGAGGCGTTGACGCCCGCGTTGTCGCGGTTGAACTCCTGCTTGACGCGGTTCCAGCCGCCGCAGAGCATCGCCAGCCCGAGCACGAGGAGCAGGTTGCCGATGATGCTGCCGGTGAGCGAGGCCTTCACGACCTCCGTGTAGCCGTTGGCGAGCGCGAAGCCGGCGATGATCAGCTCGGTCGCGTTGCCGAAGGTGGCGTTCAGCAGGCCGCCGATCCGCTGGCCCAGGTGTTTGGCCAGTTCCTCGGTCGCCTCGCCCATCAGTCCAGCGAGGGGGACGATTCCGACGCACGACAGCACGAAGATAGCGACCGGCGGGCCGCCGGTCAGACGGAGCGCCAGCGCGGCCGGCAGCCCGACCAGGAGCAGGTGCAGGGGCCGAATGCGCATCTACGCGCGCCCCCCGTCGCGATCGAGGTAGACGAGTTCGACGGCGCCGAGGCGCACGCGGCTGCCATCGCGGAGAAGGCTGGTCGGCACGCGGCGTCCGTCGACCAGCAGGTCGGCGGCCTCTCCCTCGTCGGTGATGCGTGCCTGGCCCCCGTGTACGAGCACCGTCGCGTGGCGCGGGGCGACGCCGGCGTCGGGCAGGCGGATGTCGCAGCCCGTCTCGCTGCCGATCACCGTGAGGCCCTCGGCCAGCGGCCACCGTTCGCCCGCCCGGGGCCCTGCCAGCAGCACTAGGGCCGGCCCCGGCGCGTCGGCCGGTGTGGCCGCCTCAACGGGCGCGGGGCGGGGAGCCGGGGCGCCCGCCTGCACCCGGAGCCGGTTCCACCGGACGGTGAACGCCTGCCCCGCGACCCCCACCTCATCCCCCTCGCGGAGGCTCCCCTCGGACCGGGAGGCGCCATTCACGGCGATCTCCGTGCCGGCCTCACAGCGGAAGGCCAGCCCCGGGGGGCTCCCCACCCACGTCAGGCTGACGGCCAGCGGGGCCGGAAGCCACGGTCGTGGGACGGAGCACTCGTCGGAGCGTCCGAGCGTCTCGGTTCCGGCGAAGAGCGCGATCGGGGCGGCTTCGGTCCCGCGCGGCACGAGGCGCGCGACGGGGCCAAGGACGTCGGCCAGCGCGATGCTGCCCCCGAGCACGGCGCCGCAGAGCGCGCCGGCGACGGTGTCCGGCCGGACCGAGCCGGGCAGCAGCCACAGGCCCGCGCGGCCGGCGCCCGGCTCGAGCAGGGCGACGACCAGCTCGTAACACAGACCGCCGAGCGCGCCGCCGAGGCCCCCGGCCAGCGCCGCGGCACGGCCCCGGCCCCGCCACTCGGCGGGGCGGAGGCGGGCAAGTCCGAGTGCGGCGCCCACGGGAACGCTCCACGACACGCGGGCGAGGGCGCAGGCGACGAAGGCCAGCATGTTGGCGGAGCGGATGCCGCGACCGCGGCCGAGCGAGCCGGCCAGCGTGCCGTCGCCTGCCTGGCCGCCCGCCGCATAGAACAGGTAGGCGAGGGTCAACGCCGCGAGGCCCGCCAGTAGGGGCCACCCGGCGCCGGCGACCAGCCGGGGGCCCAGGGCTCCGCGGGGGCCGGTCGCCCACTCGTGCACGGTGAGCGCGAGGCCGAGCGCCGTGGTGAGCACGCCGGCGTAGAGCACATTGGACAAGAGCGGGTGGGAGAGGGGCACGAGCCGACGGACCGTGGTGACCGCGGCAGCCGTGACGACGGCGCCCACCGCCGCGCTTCCGAGCACGCCAACCACCTGCGGGCCGACGCCACGGACCTCTCCGGTTACAGCAGCTCGACGACGAACCACGTGTCCCCCATCAGGATCTCGTCTCCGTCGTGCAGCCGGCGCAGGGTCACCCGCTCGCCGTTGACGTAGGTGCCCGTCGAGGCGGCGGACTCGCGGAGGAGCAGGTCGCCGTCCTCGAGTTCGATCGTCGCCTGGATCTCCCCCACCTGCGGGTCGCTCGGCAGGGCGATGTCGCAGGTCTGCGCCCGGCCGACGCTCGTGTGCGGACCGATGATGATGTCGGCGCTGCGCCCGTCCGCGTGGAGGATGGTCAGCCGCGCGGTGCGCTTGCCGGAGCGGCCCACGGCCTCGGGCGGGCACTCGCATCGGCCGCTCAGCCGGTCGATCTGGGCACCGCAGATCGGGCACGCGCCGCTGGCCGTCGCGCGCCGTGTGCGGCTGCCGGTGAAGGCGAGCCAGGTCACCGCGAGCGCCATGCTGCAGACCAGCGCGATCTGCGCGATGGTGAGCCACTGGCCGATGCCCGCATCCTCGCCCTCGAACACGAAGCTCGGCAGGAAGACGAACGTCACGAGGAGGCTGAAGACGACGCCCAGGCCGGCCAGGGTGCGCACCCATGCTTTGCGGGAGAGATAGCCGAGCAGCGCCAGTACCAGGAAGGCGAGCTGCAGCGCGCAGACCGCCGACACGAGCGGGACGAAGCGGATCGCGTCGAGCACGATGAGCGAGACGCCGTTGCCCAGCAGCACCACGCCGGTGAGCGCGGCGGTCAGACTGAGGACGATGCGGGCGCGGCGGTCGCGCAGGCCGAAGTAGGTCCAGACCGGCGAGTAACAGGTCGCGATCAGCATCCACATGCCGACGACCAGCACGAAGACCGCCAGGGTCGCGGCGGTGTGGAGGCCCTCCTGGAGATCGCCTCCGGCGCTCAGGAAGGGAGCGATCGAGACCGCGGCCTGCCCGTTGCGTGAGAGAAGCAGCGTCATGTTGGTCGACTCGCCCGGCCGAATCTGGATCGAGTGGGAGGCATCGGCCAGGCCGTCGCTCACCGCATGCACGACGAGCAGGCCGGGACGGATGTCCTCCAGCGTCACCTCGGCGCTGCCGGCGCGCGCCTGCAGCGCGCGTGCGTAGGTGCGGCCGTCCGATTCGGTGACGAGCAGGACGATGACCTTGGCGCTGGCCCGGGCGGCGTCGCGCGCCAGCACCCGAACCTTGCCCGGCTCGAACAACGTCGGAGAGTCGATCTCGCAGGCGGGCGGCAGGCTCTCGAGCGTGGTGTCGGGGAACAGCAGTCGGGCGAGCTGGCCACCGTCGGTCCGGTAGCGCAGGGCCCAGGTCGTGGCGCCGGGGTCCTCGGTCGGGGTGGCGACCTCGGTGGGCTCGCCGACGGCGGCGCGGCACTCCGTGAGCACCGTCAGGCGGCCGTCCTCCCCGAGCGTGCCGAGGGAGAGTGTCCCGGTGGTGTCCGGCGGCACGGTGACGCGGATGGTACCGGCCGCCGAGGGGGCCTGGAGCAGTGCGAGGGCGGCCCATGCGGCCCACAGGAGAGACAGACCGGCGTGGCCCCGAGCGAGCGCCCTCACACGCTCCACTCGGGCGCCCAGTTCACGCGGATGATCCGACACGTGTCCTCGTCTCCGAACTCCATCTCGGAGGCGCTCGCAGGCGCCAGTTGCAGCTTGCCACGGCTGTCGCAGGGCGTGAGCCCGAGGGCGGAGGCCAGGGTGATCCGGATCGCCATCGCGTGACTGACGGCCACCACGACCGCATCGGGCCACCTGGCGCGGCACTCACGGCACACGTGCCACATCCGCTCCCGGACCGCCTCCGGAGCCTCTCCGCCAGGTGCTGCCTCCCCTTTCTCCCGCCAGCGAGCGAACTCCTCCGGCCAGCCGACTTCGGCCTCGGCCCGGGTCAGCCCCTCCCACACCCCGAACGAGCACTCGCGCAGACGGGGCTCGGGGAGGACCTCGACGCCCCACGCGGAGGCCACGATCTCGGCCGTCTCACGGGCCCGCCGGAGGTCGCTGCTCAGGCACGCCGCGGGACGCAGAGCGCGCAGGGCCCGGGCGAGACGATCGGCCTCGGCCACGCCCTCGAGGCTGAGGGGGACGTCCGCGTGCCCCTGGAACCGGCGCTGCGCGAGGAGTTCGGTCGTCCCGTGGCGGATGAGGATCAGGCGCATGACCTGGGGCTTCCGCCTTCGGACGGCTGTCCCCTGCCTCCGCGGCCGCTCTCGACGGGCGTCGGGGTACAAGGAGTCCGCGCGCTCCGCGCGAACGTCTTCGGTACGGCGGGAACAATGCGCGCGATGGGGCGGTCTCAGAATCGGGTACAATGGATCGCCGGTGGCGCCCGCTGGCGCCGGCAGGGCGGAATCGCCCTCGGGCCGTGAAGGAAGGTGGAAGAGCCGTGCCTGTGTTCGCATCCCTCGGACTCCTCCTGGTGCTGATGGCGGGGGCCGCGCCCGCCGCGACCGACGCAAACCCCTGCCTGGCGGCGGCGGGAGGTTCGATCCTCGCCTCCTCGAGCACCGAGACGGGCCTCGCGTACAGCGCCGACGCCCTCATCGACGGGGTTGCCGGCCTCGAGAGCAAGCGCTGCTGGCGCTCCTCCGAGGCGCAGACCCTGCCGCAGTGGGTCGAGGTCGGGATCGGTGGCGACGCGACCGCCCTCACCGAGGCCGTCATCGTTGATCCCCGCTCAGGCTTCCGCGACCTCGTCTCCAGCGCGTGGCCGAAGGAGATCGTCATCCAGGGCCGCGCGACAGCGGACGGTCCGCTCGTCGACCTCGCCCGCGCGACGCTGGACGGCTCCGACGCTGCGGCCGAGATCAAGATCACGCCCACCGCACTCGTCGCGATCCGTGTGACGGTCAACAGCGTCCAGGGCGGCGGGAACGTCGTTGAGATGGCGGAGGTGGGCGTCCGCACCAGCAAGCCCGCCGAGCCCACCGGCCCCGCCGAGCCCACCGGCCCTGCCGAGCCCACCGGCCCCGCCGAGCCCACCGGCCCCGCCGAGCCCACCGGCCCTGCCGAGCCCACCGGCC
>CAZRDB010000138.1:0-3297 GCA_964598695.1 uncultured Armatimonadia bacterium | reverse complement strand
CCGCGGAGCCCACCGGCCCCGCCGAGCCCACCGGCCCGACCGTGGCGATCCCCGATGGCGGGACGACGACCGTGCCGGCCGGACCGACCGAGCCGACGGGCCCCACCACGCCCACGGGACCGACCGAGCCCACCACGCCGCCTGCCGGGGACGGAGGCGCCGTACCGGCCGGCCTGGTGAACCTCGCCCTGAAGGACATCGGGGGCGTCGTCTCCACACCGAACTACCTCGACCCGTTCTTCTCATACGATCGGCTGAACGACGGCAAGCTGACGGCCGAGGGCGGCGGCGCCTGGGTGAGCGCGACCCAGCCGCGGTACCCCTACGACATCACCGTGAGCTTCGCCAACAGCGCGACCCACATGGTCTCCTCGGTCGCGATCGTGGCCGACACGGGCCAGGAGCGGCTCTTCGGGCTCCGTTGGCCCCGCGACGTCGAGATCCTGGTGAGCACGACCGGCACGCAGCCGACCGAGTTCACCTCCGTCGCCCGCACCGAGGTGCCGAAGACGCGCGACAAGCACGTCATCACCTTCACCGCGGTTCCGGCGCGGTACGTGCTGGTGCGGATCCACTCGAACTACGGCGCGGAGAAGTACCTCGAGATGAGCGAACTCGAGGTCTGGGGCGACTCGCAGCCCGCCGGCGGCGCGGCGCCCACCGGCGGGACGGTGGCCGAGACGCCCTCGTCCGACCTGCCGACGCTGCCCGACGGCTCGCTCGACCCCGCGGGCGTGCGCGCCCTCGTCGACCGGCTGACTGCGGAGATCGCGCGCCAGGCCGAGCTGATCAAGCAGCTCCAGGCGAAGCCCGGGGAGTAGCGCCGGGCAGGCCCCTACGAGGATGGCGGCCCGGCCTCCGGCCGGGCCGCTGCCGTTTGACAGTCCCGGTGCTCGTGGGGCAACATGGTGCGGCCGCGACAAGCGCGCCGCGGCCCCGATTCCGCCCCAAGGAGGGTTCCCCATGCCGTTGGTTCCCATGCGGGTCCTGCTCGACCATGCCGCCGAGAACGGCTACGGCGTTGGCGCGTTCAACGTCAACAACATGGAGCAGATCCAGTCGATCATGCAGGCTGCCGTGGAGACCGAGTCGCCGGTCATCATCCAGGCCAGCCGCGGCGCCCGGAAGTACAGCAACGACGCCTACCTGCGCCACCTCATCCTCGCGGCTGCCGAGCTGCACCCCGAGATCCCGATCGCGATGCACCAGGACCACGGCAACTCGCTGGCGACCTGCAAGTCGGCCATCGAGCAGGGCTTCACCTCGGTCATGATGGACGGCTCGCTCCAGGAGGACGGCAAGACGCTTGCCGATCTCGAGTACAACATCAACGTGACCCGCAGCGTCGTCGAGGCCGCCCACGCGGTGGGCGTCTCGGTCGAGGGCGAGCTGGGCGCGCTGGGCGGCATCGAGGACGGCCACGGCGCCAACGTCGACGCCCTGGCCCACCTCACCGACCCGGATCAGGCCGTCGAGTTCGTCAACGCGACCGGCGTCGACGCCCTCGCGGTCGCGATCGGCACCTCCCACGGCGCGTACAAGTTCAGCCGCAAGCCCGACGGGGAGATCCTCGCGATGTCGCTCATCGAGGAGATCCACCGGCGTCTGCCCAACACCCACCTCGTCATGCACGGCTCGTCGAGCGTGCCCGAGGAACTCGTCGACATCGTCAACCAGTATGGTGGCCAGCTCAAGAAGGCCTACGGCGTGCCGGTCGAGGAGATCCAGCGCGGGATCCGCCACGGCGTCCGCAAGATCAACGTCGACACCGACAACCGCCTCGCGATCACCGGCGCGATCCGCAAGGTCTTCGTGGAGGAGCCCTCCAAGTTCGACCCGCGCGACTATCTCACGCCGGCCCGTGCCGCGATGGCCGAGGTCGTCAAGGCCCGCATGATCGCGTTCGGTCAGGCCGGCTGGGCGGCCAAGGTTCCGGTCGTCACGCTCGACGAGATGGCCGCGCGCTACCGCGGGTAGCGCCACGAGCACTCGACGCGGAGGGTCGGAGCACCCCTGCTCCGGCCCTCTCGCTTGTACGGAGGGGCGAGCCCGGGGAGCGCGAAAGCTACCGATGGTCCGCCCACTCGCCCGTGACGACCGGCGCTCCCCGGCGATGGAGCAGAGAGGGGCCCCGCCATGGCGCGGCGCAAGGACGACGACGGTCTGATCCGTCTCAACAAGCTTCTCTCGAACCGCGGGATCGAGTCCCGCCGGCACGTCGAGGAGATGATCCTCGCGGGCCGCATCCGCATCGACGGGGAACTCGCGACCGAGAAGGGCATGAAGGTCCGTCCCGATGCCCGCATCGAGGTCGACGGCAAGCTGATCACCGGCCTCCCCCAGCCCGTGTGGCTCGCGCTCCACAAGCCCCGCGGCTACGTCTGTACCCGCGAGGATGACCGCGACCGCCCGATCGTCATGGACCTCTTCCCGGCCGAGTTGCGCCACGCGCACTCGATCGGGCGGCTCGATGGCGACGTCTCGGGCCTGCTGCTGTTCACCAACCAGGGCGAGCTGACCCACCGGCTGACCCACCCCCGCTACGAGGTCGACAAGGTCTACGTGGCCCACACGGGCGCGCCGTTCAGCGAGGAGCAACGCCGGAAACTCGAGGCCGGCATCGAGCTGGACGACGGCCGCGCGGCGCCGGCCCGCTGTTTCGTGCGCAACTGGCGCGAGGGTACGGGCTCCCTGGTAGAGCTGACCATTCACGAGGGCCGCAAGCACCAGGTCAAGCGGATGTTCATCGCGGCGGGCAACCGTGTTCGGCGGCTCGAGCGGATCCGGGTCGGCCCCGTCGACCTGGGCGACCTCCCGCGCGCCAACTGGCGGCACCTGACCCCGGACGAGGTCCGCGCCCTCTACGAGGAGGCCGGCCTGGCGCTCCCCGCGGGCGCCGACCAGGCCTTCCTGCGTGTCGGGCGCATGGGCCCCAAGCCCCCGGCCCGGCCGGTCGAGGAGACCCGCGAGCAGCAGCCCGAGCGGAGACCGGAGCGCGACGACCGGCGCTCGGAGCGGTCGACGACCGGAGCGCGGCGCAGCCCTGGGCGAGAGGGACGCTCGGAAGGCACGCGTCCCGATGCCGTCGAGAGCGACTGGCGGCGGCTCCCTCGCTGGGAGTCGCACGGCGCCAAGGCGAAGGGCAAGCCGGCGCGCCCGCGCTGGATGGATGAAGGCCGCGCGCCGCGCCCGCACCGCGCGGGTGGGCAGGAGCAGGGAGGCCCTGAGCCGAACGCCGAGGGGCCGCGTCGCCGCGACGATCGCCCCCGCCGCTTCGAGGGATCGCGCGGCACGGGG
>CAZRDB010000137.1:0-13873 GCA_964598695.1 uncultured Armatimonadia bacterium | reverse complement strand
GTGGGCGGAGCCCACGGTCTGCGTTCTGTCGTGGCTGTGGGCGGCGCCCACGGCCGGCGCGCTACAGGGCGGCGCGGGAGGCGTACTCGTTCAGGAGTCGGAGGTAGAGGCGGTAGTCGTCGAGGGCGACCTCGGGTGGTGTCTGGTGGTCGCAGGCGGGGATGTAGCCGCCGGAGCGCATGACGGGCAGGAGGCGTTCGAACTCCTGTCGCATGCGCTGCTCGCCGAGGTGCATGACGGTCTTGTCGAAGGCGCCGACCATGAGGAAGCGGGGGTGCTCGGCGCGGAGGCGGTTGACGTCGACGCCGGCCATGCGCTCGAGGGGGAGGAGGCCTTCGACGCCCACCTCCTCGAGCCATGGGACGAGTGGGGCGATATCGCCGTCGCTGTCGACGAGCACGCGGATGCCCAGCTCGCGCGCGACGGGTGTGAGGGCGCGATAGAAGGGGGCGAGGTACTCGTCGAACTGCTCGCGGGAGAGCATGGGACCGTGGTTGTACGACATGTCCTCGGCGATGGTCATGAACAGGGGGGCGCCCAGCTCCGCTACATCGTGGAGGAGGCGCAGGTTGTAGGCGAGCAGGTCGTCGATGATCTCGTGCATCAGCTCGGGGAGGTCGTAGAAGGCGTAGAGGTGGCCCTCGATGCCGAGGAGGGTGCGCGGGAACCAGAAGGCGCCCTCGAGGGTGAGCCAGAAGACGAGGTCGCCGGTCTCCTGAGCGGCCGCCCATGCGCGGAGGGTCTCGCGGGGCAGGGGCGAGGGGTTCGGGTAGAGCTTGGGGCGGATCGCGCGGTACTCGTCGGGTGTCGAGACGATCGGCGCACCGTGCGAGGCAGACCCGGGGACGCCGGGGCCGATCGCGCCGACCCAGAGCTGCTGGAGGGCGTCGAGGCCGAGGTGCTCCCGGATGGCGAACGCGTCCGTCAGCTCGGCCGGGAGGCCCTCATGGCGCCAGCGGGCGATGGTCTTGTCCCACCAGGCGGCCCACTCGATGACGGGCAGACGGTCGACGGGCTCGAACCGGAAGACACGCTCGATCCGCTCGCGGTTGGTCAGCAAGGCAGGCTCCTTGGCACAGGCTCTGGCGGTGTGCAGCGAGCTTCGGCGCGAAGGGGGCGGAAGCCTTCCGCACCCGACGGCCGGGATGAGCGTCTGAGAACGTAGGTGACGAGAGGGGGTCCCCTGTGACTCCGGTGCTGGTCTTGGTCGATCTCCAGAACGACTACTTCCCCGGCGGGGCGATGGAGCTGGTGGGCGCCGACGAGGCGGTCGCGCACGCCCGGATCGTGCTGAAGCAGTTCCGGACCGCGGGCAGGCCCGTTGTCCACGTGCAGCACATCGCGACGCGGCCGGGCGCGACGTTCTTCCTGCCGGGCACGGCCGGGGCCGAGATCCACCCCTCGGTGTACCCGTTGCCGGAGGAGCCTGTCGTGGTGAAGCACTTCCCGAACAGCTTCCGCGAGACCGATCTGGAGGTCCGTCTCCGGGCCCTGGAGGCGGAGGAGCTGGTCGTCTGTGGCATGATGACCCACATGTGCATCGACGCGACGGTGCGCGCGGCGGGCGATCTCGGCTTCGGGTGCACGCTGCTCCGTAACGCCTGCGCGACGCGGGATCTCTCCCATGCGGGGGAGACGGCGCCGGCGGCGATGGTGCAGACGGCGCTGCTGGCGGCTCTCGGTGCGGCCGGTGCGCGGGTCTGCACGGCCGAGGAGTACCTCGGGAGCACCCGGCTGTGACGCGTTGACAGGGGCGCGGGCCGGGGGTATGGTCGTGACAGAAGGTGGCGAGTGTGCGATGACACTCTGGGAGTGGCTGATCGAGTCGATCCGCCGCAGGCAGCCGGTCCTGGCGCCCGTTCCCGTGCGCGTGCGCGAGCGCGTGGCGGAGCATCCCCGCAAGCGGGCGTAACGCCCCTCGCTCCCCCGAGGACTTCCCTGGAGCCCGTCGATTCGGTCGGCGGGCTCTTGTTGTGTACGGCGTCCGGGAGGAGCACGCGCGTGGCCGACGGAATCTGTGCGCGGCTGAGACGGGACCCCATGGCAGGAGGCGGAGCATGACGCTCGAGCAGGCACAGCAACTCGGACTCCAGCTCATCCAGCAGGGCTACGCGGACGAGCGGGCGGTGAAGGATGCGCTCGAGGAGTTCCGCGCCAGACCCGAGCCGCAGTTCACGCACATCCTCTACCGGCGGGGCGACATGACGCTCCAGCTTCACGGCAAGGTCCTGAGCCGGGTGACGCGGGCTCCGTTCGTCGATCTGGCGACCCACCGGCCCCACCGCGACGCGCTCGACCGCCTCGCGCCCGAGCTGGCGTACCGGTACCACGCGATCCCGGTGAACCTCGCGCCGACCGGCCTCACCGTCGCCTTTGCCGACCCAACGGACAAGACCGCCTACAACGCGGTGAGCGCGGCGATCGGGGAGCCGGTGCAGGCGGCGGTCGCCGACCAGCTCGCCATCGAGGAGGCGCTGCGGACCTACTACGGCAGCCGGGCGCCCTCGGCGGCGCCGCCCGCGAGCATGGCTGAGCCCGAGGGGCCGGAGCCGAAGTTCGACTTCTCGAGCGAAGAACTGCAGGCGATGCAGTCGGACGACGTCTCGCGCGTGCGGGAGTTCGTCGACCAGGGCCCCACGGTGCTGCTCGTCAACATGATGCTGATGCGGGCGATGGCCTGTAAGGCCTCCGACATCCACATCGAGCCCTACGAGCAGAGTACGATCATCCGCTTCCGCGTCGATGGCACGCTGTATGACTGGAAGGCGATCGACCCCCGCGCGCACTCGCACGTGGTCGCGCGCATCAAGGTCATCTCGAACCTGGACACGACCGAGCGGTTCGTCCCACAGGACGGCCGCTTCAACGCCAAGGAGTTCGTCGGGAAGGACCTCGACCTCCGCGTCAGCGTGCTGCCCACCTACTACGGCGAGAAGATCGTCATGCGCCTGCTGGACAAGACCGCGGCGCGCCGGCCGCTCGCCCAGCTCGGGATGACCGCCGACGACCTTGGCACCTTCGAGCGCATGATCCGCCGGCCCTGGGGCATGGTGATCCTCACCGGCCCGACGGGCAGCGGCAAGACGACGACGCTGTACGCCGCGCTCGACCGGATCCGCACGGTCCAGAAGAACATCATGACCATCGAGGACCCGGTCGAGTACCAGATCGAGCGCATCGTGCAGGTGCAGATCAACGAGCGGCAGAGCCGGACCTTCCCCGTCGTGTTGCGCTCGGCACTGCGCCAGGATCCCGACATCATCATGGTCGGCGAGATCCGCGATGAGGAGACGGCCGAGCTGGCTGTCCGAGCCGCGCTGACGGGCCACCTCGTTCTCTCGACCCTCCACACCAACGACGCGCCGGGCGCGATCCCGCGGATCGTCGATATGGGCGTCGAGCCGTATCTCGTCGCCAGCTCCATCCACGGCGTCGTCGCCCAGCGGCTCGTCCGGCGGATCTGTCGCAACTGCGCCGAGCCGTACGACCCGGAGCATGAGCTGCTCGTCTGGGCCCACCTCCACGATGAGGATCTGAGCGAGTGGAAGATGCTCCACGGCAAGGGCTGCGAGCGCTGCAACCAGACCGGCTACTCCGGGCGCGTCGGGATCTACGAGATGATGCCGGTGACCGACGAGGTCCGCGACCTGGCCGTGGAGGGCGCCGGTTCCACCAAGATCCGCCAGGTGGCGATCGAGCAGGGGATGCACCCGCTCCGGGACCAGGCGATCGACCTCGTCGCCCAGGGGGTCACGACCCTCGACGAGATGGTCGCCACCACCGCGCTCTAGCCGCCGCCGCTCCGCTACCCGTCGGCCCCCTCGCGCGTCTCTGTACCGCATGGGGGAGCGGCGGAGGCACTGTGGCGGAGGTGGACCGATGAGCGGCTTCACGGTGGCGGGACGGCGCGTGGCCGTGCCCTGGCCCGAGGTGCGACGCGCGATCGACGGACGAATCCGGCGCCTGCTCGACTGGGCGCTGCTCGACCCGCCGGCCAAGCTCCGTTGGGCCTATGCTCGCTGGGGCGGGATGCGGAGCGCGGCCGAGGCCGCCGTGTCGTTCCGCTGCGAGCACTGCTCGCGCGCCCTGCGGTGGAGGCCGCCGACCGGGCGGAGCCACACCGTCTGCGGCTCGTGCATGGGCAACGTGTTGCTGCCGGCCGAGCCGATGCCGGCCCCCCGCTGGCAGCAGTGGTTCGCAATCGACGGCGATCTGGTCCGCGGGCCCGTCTCCGCCGCGTCGCTCGCCGCGTGGATCGAATCCGGCGCGGTCTCGCGGAGCGCCGTCGTCGCCTGCGCCGCCGGGCGCCAGCTCACGCCGCTGGGCGAGGTCGAGGGCGATCTCCGGCTGTGGCTCGAGCGGAGGGAGATGGAGGCCCGGGCGCTGTCCTCCGAGGCCGACCGTCGCCTCTCCGGCGCGCACGACGGCGCCCTTGCGCGGCTGCTCGTGCGGCTGTGGATGCCGATCTGGGACCCGGTTGCGCTCGGCAACCTGGGGCTGGACTACGGCACGACTGCGGCCGCGATCCGGTGGGGCCACCTCTACCGTGTCGTCGGGCTGTGGAACGCGGCCGCGGCGGCCGCCTCCGCGCTGTGGCTGCTGATCGGCCTGCTGTGGCTGGTTGCGTAGTCCTCGCCCGGGGCCCGACACCTCCACCTACCTGTGCATAGTGTACGGAAATGGCATAATGTACACATTCTGGAGGTGACGCGATGGTTCGCCTGAGTGCAGTCGAAGCCCGTAAGCGTCTCCCGGACACGCTCCGCAGGGTGGAGATCGCGGGCGAGCGATGCATCCTCACCGTCAACGGCAAGGACCGCGCCGCGATCGTGCCGCTTGAGGACCTCGCGCTTCTGGAGCGCCTGGAGGACGAGGCCGACGCCAGGGAGGCCGATGCGGCACTCGCGGCAATCGACCGTGGCGAGGAGGCCCCACTGACTCTGGCGGAGCTGGACCGGATCCTGGACGCCCCGCGGCCGGCACGGAAACGGCGACGGACCCCGCGGTGAGCCCGTACGAGGTCGCCGTGCGGCCGGCCGTGGCTCGCGATCTGCGGAGACTGCCGCCAGCCACGGCGGCGGCAGTGCGGGCCGCGATCGGTCGGCTGGCAGACGAGCCGCGCCCGCAGGGAGCGCGCGCTCTGACCGGGCGTCCCGACCTGCTGCGAGTCCGGGTCGGCGACTACCGCGTCCTCTACCATGTCGAGGACACGAGGCTTGTCGTCCTCATTGTCCGCGTGGCCCATCGGAGGCGCGTCTACGATCGTCTGCCCGGGGTTGAGTAGCGCGCCTACCGTGCCCGCTCGATGCGGATCGCGCGCACCGCGAGGTCATCGCCCTTGCTGTAGAGCCGCAGGTCGGCGCCACCGTTCTGGCCGCCCGCGAGGCGCGGGTCGTCGAGCCGCCAGCTTGCCGCGCGCCACTCGCCCGAGCCCGCGCGGCGGACAACCTCCGTGCCCTTGTAGGCGCCCTCGGCGGCGGCTCCCGTGTCGGTCGCGTCGTAGTGGAGCGCGAACTCGCCCTCGCCGGTATCGAGATACTCCACCGTGACGGTGAGTGGCCCGCCGGGGCCGGGGTAGAAGGCGTCATCCACATCGAGGTAGAGGTGGAACGGCGGCTCGTGGCGCGGGATCACCCAGGCGCTGGCGCCGGCGCGCAGCTCGATGCGGAAGGGGCCGTCGTCCCAGGGGATGGCCGCGATCCCCTCGGCCTTCTCCGGCGTGGCGGAGACCTGCGGGGCGTCCGAGTAGGGGGACGGCGGGACGTGGAAGCCCGGGTCGCGGAGGTACTCGCGCAGGAGCCACATCAGCGTGTACAGGTCGACGCACTCCGCTCGGTCGCCCGCCCGCGCTGAGACCTCGTCGCGCACCGCGACGTACCAGCTCGGCGACTTGAGGATCGAGCGGAAGACGTGGAACGTTGGGGCTTTGGCCCCGCCGGTCGCGAGGATCCTCTCGGCGGCGCGGGCCGGGTCGTCGGGGAGATCGCTGGCCATCCGAAGGATGGGGGTCTCGCCCTGAAGCGCCTGTGGGGGGACCTTCTGGGCGACGATCCCGTCGGGCGAGAACCGGGCGTAGGCGGCGACGGTCTCCGGGGCCATGCCGGGGGCGTACCCGTCGATGACGAACCCGGTGGCCGTCAGGTCCCACCGGCGGTAGTAGGCGGCGCAGTGGCGCTCCCACGCGTCGAGGCCACTCGGGAGGCCCGACCACTGCCGGGGCGCGGTCAGGTTGCCGGGGTTGAGGTAGCCCGCGCCGCTGTCGCCGGCGATGAAGAAGTCGTTCGGTGTGCGCGTCGTGCGCGTCCACAGCATCCCGAGGGGGAAGCGGTCGGCGAGGTTGGGGTTGAAGGCCCACGAGAGGGGCACCTCGCCGCGTTTCGGGTCGCGCCAGATCCCGGGGATCATCCGGTAGAGCCAGGCCGCCGAGTCGTAGTCGCCGGCATAGTGGGCGTAGTAGCGCTTCGGCACGATGCGCCCCTCCGTGTCGAGGAGACCGCGCGCGGTGAGCGAGGCGCGCGTGGGCCTCGGGTTCTGGGGGATCGCTTCGGGCAGCGGCATGTGCCGGAAGAAGCTCGCGTTGGCCATCGCGGAGAGGCCGAGCGCGTCGGCGTCCATGTAGGCGTTGTAACAGGAGAGGATCTCGGCGTACCGCCACTCGGAGGGCACGCCCTCGTGCCGGCCGCCCGCCTCGGCGAAGTCCGTGTACTTGAATGCCCAGGGGACGAACCCGGCGACATGGATGACCCCGTCGCCCCCGAACTGCTCCCAGGCGGCACGGAGGATCGCCCGGAGGGTCTCGGCGTCGGCGCCCGGCCTTTGCCCGGGGTCGTCGACCGGCGCCTCGTCGTCCCAGGGACCGAGGTCGAAGAAGAGGCCGCGGCGGGCGATCACGTAGTCGTGGTTGGCGAGCGTCGCGTTCTCGCGGCCGCTGGCCTTCCAGGAGCGCAGCCAGTAGGCGTCGAGGTAGTAGCCCATCGTGTGCGGGTCGGCCCGGCCGGTACGGAGGTAGTGCTCGACGAGCCACAGATAGGCATCGCACTTCGCGCTGCCGGTCGAGGCGATCTCGGTCCCGGGGATGGCGCCCTCTCCGGTGAACAGCGGGCCGCCATCCGGGGCGAGGAGCCGCTCGCGGACCGTGAGGAGGGGGGCCGCGCCGCCCGTCAGGCGCTGGTAGAGCGAGCCCGGGTCCTCGTCGAAGCGGAGCGGGAGGAGGTCGTCGCAGCCGGCGATTGTCGAGGCGAGGTTGCTGGTGGCGGCCACGCGTTCGTCCCAGACGACCGCGCCGGCGTAGCACCCGGCGAACCGCTCGAGCAGGCCCTCGAGCGAGGCCTCCTCGACGACCTCACGGCCGGCGAGCCATCCGCCGGGCTCCACCATCAGGCCCCACCAGAAGTCGTCCGGGTCGGCCGTGTAGCGGAGGTACAGCCGGGGCGCCGCGCGGTTGGCGAGCCCCTGGAGCGCGGCGACGAGGTGGACGGTGTCCCAGTAGGCGCGCCGCGCGGCCGGGTCCTCGAGATCGAGCTGGGCGAGGGGGGTGAGGTCGCATCGGATGACGGGCTCGGTGGCCGGCGCGGGTTGGGCCAGCGCGGCGAGTAGGGCGAGGCAGAGCGGGTTGGTCAGCATGGCCTGCGGGTTCGCCACGGCGGGAACGCGACCTCCCCCGTGCCGCGGTCAGGTGCGCGGCGACTCCCAAGCGAAGAAGCCGCGGGCTTCGATCGTGTGGTCGGCGATCCGCTCGGCGAGTGCGAGGCGGATCTCGGCATCGGCCGCCACGAAGAAGCCGTCGACCAGCTCGCCCAGCTCCGGGTCGAGCGCGCGCGTCTCGGCGAGCAGGTCCTTGGCGCCGGGGATGAAGCGCCCGGCCGTGAGGAACCGGCACTCGAGCATCGCCTTCACCGCGCCGGCCAGGATCAACGTCGCGCAGGAGGGGTCGCGCGGGAGCACGTCGCGGGCGTTGTCGAGGGCGTCGGCCGCGAGGTAACGCTGGCAGACAATCCGCTCCGGCGAGACCCGTGGACCCGCCTGGAGACACGCCGCGGCCTCGGCCCGCAGCGCGGCGACGATCGGGTCGCGGTCGAGCACGACGAAGCCGGTCGCGAGCATGTGCGCGGTGATCGGCCGACCGTCCTCCTGCTCCTCGCGCATGTAGGCCCGCGCCGATTCGGGCGTGTTGACGAAGATCTCGGCCGGCACGCCGGCGAAGCGCTCCTGCACACGGAAGCGGCCGCTCTCGCGGTGGATCACGTACAGGTCCCAGTCACTGCCCGGATCGGGCGCGCCGCGGAGGATCGAGCCGCACGCGAAGAGACCAACCGGCTCGGTCCGGGTGCAGACGAAGGCGACGGCCCGCCGGAGGGCCGTCGCGTAGGGCTCGACCACCTCCGGCCATCGGCAGTCGGGCGGGAGGACGCCGCGCGCGCTCTCGTCGGCCATCGTCCTACCTTCCCGCAAGCGCGCGGGCCTGGGCGTAGGCCGCGGTGAGGTCGAACTCCACGAAGGGGCGGTTGAAGCCGTCGATCACGTTCGGGATGTCGCCTTCGGCGTTTGCGACCCACAGCGTGCCGGCCGTCGCGTCGACGCAGACCGCGTGGAGGTCGCCGGTGCCCAGCCCGCGCATGACCTGCTCCATCGCGAAGACGGGATCGATCCGGCCGTTCGCCTCCTCGAGGAGTTTGCCGACGTTGCGGTTCCACTTGCCGTCCGGCTCGCAGCCCATCGACATATAGACGCAGTCGGGGATCTTCACCTCGAACGGCAGGGTCTCGGGCGAGTAGACGAGGCACTGGCCGTGCGAGGTCTGGAGCGCCCGCGCGTCGCCGGCGTTGGCGTCGCCGAGGCAGTAGAGGTAGCACGAGGTGCGCGGCGCGGTGCGGACACGCTCCACGGCCTCCTCGAGGGTAGCGGCGTTGCGCACGACATCCTTCATCAGGAAGACCATCGGGATGCCCTCGTAGGTGTCGGTGGCCTCGTCCCAGTTGTCGCCGATCTCGCTCATGGTGATCCCGCGCGCGCTCGTCCCCGTGACCATGCCGGTGAAGCCGGCCCAGCCGACGCTCGCGTAGGGCTCGCCGCCCGTGGGGCAGTAGACGGTGATCAGCGGGTGCTGCTGGATGGTCGCCTCGGTCGCGAAGTCGAGCGCGCGGATCTGCACGAAGTGGCCGTCGCGCGTCGCCTGGCCCCAGGCGGCGAAGAAGCTGCAGTGCCACTCGGCGATCTCGGGCAGGACGTGCAGCCGGTGGACGTTCCGCAGCGAGAGGCCCTCGCCCACGCCCTCGACGAGGCCCTCCATCTCCTCCTTGTCCTCGGTGGGCACGAACGGCTCGACGGTCTCCCACACGCGGTCGACCTCATCGGCGCCCTTGCCCATTCCGAGCAGGAACCGGGGGATCGCGTTGCGGTAGAGCGAGACGATCTCCTCGCGCAGGAGCTTGCCCTGCGCATAGCCCATCTCGCGCGGCGTGCCCCAGGTGATGAGCACCTGAACCTGGTCCTGGCCTTCGCCGATGGTCGAGAGCACGCCGTTGACCGGCCGCTCGTCCTGCGCCGTCGCGGCGCAGGCGAGTGTGGCGGCCAGGAGGGCCAGCAGGAGGAGCGGGCGCCTCCGGAGAGCGATGGTGCTGCGCATGGTGGGTCATCCCTTCCGCCTCGGGGCCGCACGTCGGCGGCCCGTGAGCCTCTGCCCTATTCGACGCCTGAGCCGTGGCGCCTACTCCCTGCGAAGCGCGACCCGCGGGCGGCAACCGGCTCCAGTCGGGTGTCCGCGGGCCCGGCCCACGGCCGGCGCCGCTAACGCTGGGAGCCGGCGCTGTACGTCACGCCCGCGATCGGAGCGCCGATCCGGTCGCAGACGCGGAAGATCGCGCCCCAGCCGCCCTCGGCGTTCGCGACCTTCAGGAGGAACAGGTTCGCGCCCTCGCGCAGCGAGACATCGATCGCCGCATGGTCGAACTGCACGCTCTGCAGCGCCGGGTCGGTGTGGACCAGCACGCCGTCGTGCCACAGCTTGCAGCCGTCGTCGGTCCCGATCCGCACCTGCGCCGGTCCGGCCTGTGGCGCGTGGACGTATACGGCGACGTAGGCGACGCGGTGCTCCGCGGGTGAGAGGAACTGGGCGATGTTGAGCGAGCGGCCGGCCGCCCGCACGCGGCGCCACGTCCGGTCGCCCGCCGCCCCGCCCGCGGCCGGGCGCTCGGACTCCTCGTCGAGGAAGGCGCGGCCGAGGCCGTAGTCCTCGGCGCCGGCCGGGTCGAAGGGGCCGAGGAGGAGGAACTCGCGGCAGGGGAGCCCGGTCCACGGGTTCGGGTGCTGGCGGGTGACGGAGAGCTGCCGCCACATCCGGCGGGTGAGGTGGGTGTCGATCATGTGGTAGTAGAGCGGCATCCATCCGGGCGCGCCGACGTCGGGGGCGCCGTCGAAGCAGGTAAGGCCCTCCTTGCCGGAGCAGTTGCCGCCGCAGTCGGGATCGGCCGCGAGGCCGGCCGGGTAACCCTGGACCTCCTCGATCGTGCCCTGGACGGCATGGAGCCACTCGTGGATCTGCACCTCGGCCGTCGGGTTGCGGCTGATCCCGGCGTCGTTGTCGTTCAGGCCGATGTACATCGCGCCCTTGACCTCGGGGATGCAGCCGATCGTCCCGCCCCACAGGGCCCAGGGCTCGACATCCTGCATCTGCGCGTAGACCATCACGCAGTCCTGTTCGCCGGCCTTGAGGTCGGTGAAGAAGGGCGCGCAGCTCGTCGGGTCGGGCCAGCCGTCGACATGCCGGAGCGGCGTCTCGATGACGGTCGTGTCCCAGGTCACGAGCAGGTTGCCGAGCGTGTGCTCCCACACCTGGCGGGTGAAGCTCTCGTGGACCGCCGCCAGCTCGGCGATCTGGGCGTCTGTGTAGGTGTTGCGGATCAGCGTCTCCTTGCGCTCGATCAGCCGCTTCACCTCGAGGGTGCGGAAGATGTAGCACTTGATCCGGTAGACGCCGGCCCGCGCGGGATCGGTGTTCGGCGCGACCTTGGCGCGCAGCCCGCGGAACTTCTGCCGCAGTTCGAGGCGCTGCTCCGGCGTCGTCGGCGAGGAGTCGTAGACGTTCTCGTAGTGGAGGAGCGCGGCGTCCCAGTCACTCCGCTCCTCCGCCCCCCGCGCGAGCATCGTCTCGGCCGCGCCATTCAGCAACGGCGCCGCGACGACCGGGGCGAGCGGAAGCAGAAGGGCCGCCAGGGCGAGCAGGATGGTGCGCATCGGATCTCGGACCTCCTTCGGCGCCCCCCGAGGGAATGTAGCGTCCCGGGTGGCGGTCTTCCTCCTCGGGCCGGCGAAGTCCCGTGGAACCCGGGGGCCTCAGCGGGTGTCCGGAGGGAGGGGGCGAGGACGGTCGTGCGGGACCGAAGGTGCGGTGGATGCGTACGCGTACGTCCGGGCGTGGCAAGGCAGGGGAGGGGAGCGCGGCGACCGGGGCCCTCGGCTCCTTCCTGGCGCCGGTGCGCGCCTGGTTCCGCGAGACGCTGGGCGAGCCTTCGCCGGCGCAGGAGCTTGCGTGGCCGGCCATCCGGCGGGGCGAGAGCGTCCTGCTGCTCGCGCCGACGGGCTCGGGCAAGACCCTCGCCGCCTTCCTCTGCGCGATCGACGGTCTCCTGCGCGACGGGCTCGAGAGTGGCGCGCTACCGGACGGGATCCGGGTTCTCTACATCACGCCGCTCAAGGCGCTCGGCAACGACATCCAGCGCAACCTGCTCGGCCCCCTGGCGCAGATCACGGCGCGCGCGGGCGAGGGGCTGCCCGAGCTGCGCGTGGCAGTCCGGTCGGGTGACACGCCGCAGTCCGAGAGGCAGCGGATCGCCCGTACGCCGCCGCACATCCTGATCACGACGCCGGAGTCGCTGTACCTGATGCTGGGCAGCGAGACCATGCGGGAGGCGCTCGCGCGCGTCCGGACGGTCATCGTCGACGAGGTCCACTCGCTGTGCGACAACAAGCGAGGCGTCCATCTCGCCGTCAGCCTCGAGCGGCTGGAGGAGCGGGTCGAGCGCCCGCTGCAGCGGATCGGCTGCTCGGCGACGCTGCGGCCGCTCGACGAGATCGCGGCCTATCTCGTGGGGTACGGCGACGACGGGATCCAGCGGCCCTGCACGGTCCTCGACGCCGGAATGCGCAAGCAGTTCGATCTGCGGGTGATGGCCCCGCTGCCCGACTTCCTCGAGGCGACCCGCGAGGCGCTCTGGGCGAGCGCCTACGCGCGGCTGGTGGAGGAGATCGGCGCCCACCGCACGACCCTCGTCTTCACGAACAGCCGGTACAAGGCGGAGCGGACCGCGCTCCGCCTCGCCGAACTCGCGCCGCCCGACCTGCCCGTGAGCGTCCACCACGGCTCGATGTCGCGTGAGACCCGCCTCGCGGCCGAGACCGCGCTCAAGGCGGGCGAGCTGCGGGCGCTGGTCGCGACCTCTTCGCTCGAGCTGGGGATCGACATCGGCTCCGTCGACCTCGTCTACCAACTCGAGTCGCCGAAGTCGATCGCCGCCGGCCTGCAACGGGTCGGCCGGGCCGGCCACCTGCTGCACGCGACCAGCAAGGGCCGCATGCTGATCTTCGACCGCGACGAGCTGCTGGAGGCGGCGGCGGTCTGCCGCGCGATGGCGGAGGGCGACGTCGATCGCATCCGTCTCCCACGGGGCTGCCTCGATGTCCTCGCCCAGCAGGTCGCGGGGATGGTCGCGTCGGGGGCCGAGCAGGCCAGCCACGTGCTCGCGCTCCTGCGGCGGTGCCACCCGTACCGCGAGCTGTCGGAGGAGGCACTCGAGTCGGTCCTCGGCATGCTCGCGGGTGAGTTCCCCTTCCAGGCGCCGCGGCCGCCTCGGGGTCTGCTGCTGTGGGACCGGGCCACGGGCCGGCTGACCCCGGCGCGCGGCACGAAGCAGGTCACGGCGATGTGCGTTGGGACGATCCCCGAGAGCGGCGAGTACGAGATCGTCCTCGAGGGCAGCGGCAAACGGGTGGGCAAGGTCGAGTCCGAGTTCGTCGACGAGTCGCTGCACGTGGGCGATGTCTTCGTCCTCGGCAGCACGGCCTGGCGCGTCGCCGGGGTGCAGAAGGACCGGCTTCGCGTCCTCGAGGCGCCCGGAGCGACGCCGACCGTCCCCTGGTGGCATGGGCCGATCCCGCCCCGGAGCACGGAGGTCGGCCGCCGCGTGGGCGAGCTGCGCCGCCAGGTGACCGAGCGGCTAGGCGACCCCGACCTCCTGCCGTGGCTCGAGCGGGAGTACCGGCTCGGACCCGAGGCCGCGCGCTCGGTTGCCGATTACGTCCGCGAGCAGGCCCACGTCGCGGCGGTGCCCACGCACGAGCGCCTCCTCGTCGAGCAGTGGCGCGACGAGCTGGGCCGCGACAACGTGGTCCTCCACTGCCCCCTCGGCCAGCGACTCAACCGCACCTGGGGCATGGTCGCGGCGGAGGCCGCCCGCCGCGCGGGAGAGGGCTCGTGGTGGGTGACGGCGACCAACGACCTGCTGGTGCTCACGCGGCCGGAGGGCGCGGGCGACGACCGGCCCGTCGATGCCCGCGGGCTCCTCCTCGGCTTCGGCCCGGGCCGGGTGGAGGATCTCGCCGAGGCTGCCGCGCGCGGCGCCGTCGGCCTGGGCTCGGCCTTCCGCGATGCGGCGGTCACCTCACTCCAGGTCCTCCGCACCGTCCAGGGCAAGCGCGTGCCCCTGTGGCTCCGGAGCCACTACGCCCAGGAGCTGTTCAGCGCCTCGGGCTCGTGTCCGAGCTACCCCGTGACGGCCGAGGCCGTGCGCGAGTATCTCACGGAGACGCTCGACCCGGCCGGCCTGCGCCGGATGCTCGAGGCCGTCGAGAGCGGCGCGGCGACGGCGGAGTTCGTCAC
>CAZRDB010000136.1:0-13925 GCA_964598695.1 uncultured Armatimonadia bacterium | reverse complement strand
GACCGCGGCCGTCTGCCCGCACTGCGGCGCGACGGTCGCGCGTGGGACGCCGCCGTGCTCCACATGCCGGCCGACCAGGCCGCGATCAGCCTCTGGCTCCACGCGTTCGAGACCTGGTACGCGCACCGCGCGGACGAGGCAGGCCCTCGCGCGGAGTCGGAGCGGCTCGCGGAGTGGTTCGAGGAGCCGGAGCCCGAGGAGCCCGACGAGTGAGCGGAAGGAGCGGTGGACGTGAGTCTGAGTCGTCGGCGCCTGCTGGGCGGGGCACTGGGGATCAGCCTGGGATCGGCGCTCGCGGGCCGAGCCCGCGGAGAGGACGGCGCCATGCCGACGACCAACGACATCCGTGACTACCTCATCGGGGCGAGCCCGTGGGTCGACCCGGCCCGAACCGTCGACACCGTCAAGGCGGGCGATCCCACGCGGCCCGTCCGCAAGGCGGCGGTGTGCTGGTACCCGTCGATCTGGGACCTCCGCGCCGCCGTCGGCGCCGGCTGCGACCTCCTCATCGCCCACGAGCCGACCTTCTGGGAGCACGGACCCGAGGAGCGGCGCTGGCGCGACAAGGGGCCGGGGATCGAGAAGAGCCGCGTGCTGGCCGAGAGCGGACTGGTGATCCTCCGTGCCCACGACACCTGGGACAACTGGCCCGAGATCGGCATCCGCGACTCGTGGGCCCGGTTCCTCCAGCTCGGCGATCGCGAGCGCGAGGGAAGCCAACTCCGCTGGACCGCGCTCTACGCGGTGCCCGAGCAGACGCTCGGGGAGTTCGCCCGCCATGTCGCCGGGCGCGTGCGCGCACTTGGCGAAGAGGGCATCCAGGTCATGGGCGACCCGAGCCGGCCGGTCCGGCGCGTCGCGATCGGGGTGGGCTGCGTCGTCCCCGATGCGGAGATGGTCGAGGCGGGAGCCGATGTGCTGATCGTCTGCTTCGACGGCGCCAGCTACTGGGCCCAGCGCGAGCGGTGCTACGAGATGGGCGCGGCCATCGTCAGCGTCGAGCACGGCTCGAGCGAGATGCCCGGTCTCATGGACCTCCGCGATCACCTCGCCGAGGTGTTCCCGACCGTCGAGTTCGTGTTCACGGCCGAGCACCCCCGAACCTGGACCGCTCGGGCATAGGGCCTGGAGCGGTCGCCCGAAGTCCCCGCAGGCACCAGCGGCGAGCGGCGGTCTGTCGAGTGCTCGTCCTTCTGCTCCGTGCGAGGGGCAGTCGTCGGGGCCCGCGGGTTAGGGCCCGGCGGCAACCGCCCTGGGTGGTCCGCAGGGGCTGTCGCTCTTCGCTCTTGCGCGCGAGAACTCGCGAGGACTGCTCTAGAACCCGAACACGCCCTCCGCGTCCGTCGAGTAGCTCACCCAGTACCGCAGTCGCGAGCCTGCCGGGGCGCCCGACTGGTACTCGGCCGAGAGCGAGACCGTGTAGGGCACCGCGTGGGTCAGGTGCCCGCTGCCGATCAGCTCCGCCCGCAGGATGTGACCGGGGTAGTAGTTCACGAGGTCGATCCCCTGGCGGGCGTAGTAGCGGTACGTGAGCCGCGCGTTGAGCTGGTCGAGCCAGAAGTGCGGCCACAGCCCGTCCCACGCGTAGTCCTCGAGCCGTTGCTCGTACTGGATCCGCGGCATCGCGTACAAGCCGGTGCGGTCGATCCCGAACCGGTCGGAGAGCGCCGCGGCCCGGGCGTCGAGCCCCAGCGTCAGCGCCCTGCGGCCTCCCGCCGAGGCATGGCGGACGTCGAGCCCCACCTGCAGGTCGTACAGCCGGTTCTCGGCGCTCAGGGCCGGCACCGAGGCCCGCCCCGCGACCGTGAGCCCCAGGCTGCCGCGGCCCGGCCAGAGCCGGCTGCGGGTGTAGCGGGCCTCCAGGAATGCGAGCTGCTGGGTGGGGGGAGGGGGGCTCCCCGTCAGGGAGTGGACCCGGTACTGCTGCCAGCCGAAGCCGAGGTGCCAGTTCTCGCGCCCGAGCGTCGTCGAGCCCCGGTAGCGGAGGTAGTCGCCCGCGACGCTCGCCGTCTCCGAGACGTCGATCAGCGACGCACCGGGCAACAGCTCCACCGGCCCCCGGAGCTGCCGGCGGGCGGCGGCCGAGTAGGCCCAGCGATGGGTCGCGTCCCGGACCTCCAGGATGTAGCCCGGCTGGCGCGAGCGGAGGGAGTACGAGACCTCGGCCGCGATCGTGTGCTGCTCGAGCGGGTCCTGCGCGAACGCCCGGATCGCCGGCTGGAGGCCATACGCGTCGGAGACGAGGTTCGGCCGCACGAGGAAGGTCCGCACCGAGTCCCAGGAGTCGTACGGCTTGGTCGTCCAGCCCGAGGGGTCGACGTTCGGGTACTTCTGGGCGACCGTCGGCTCGGTGCGGTACCGGGGACGGTAGCCCGCGCCCCCGGGCCGCTCGTACGCGACCTCCTCGAACGAGCGCGTCGCATCGAGGAACCGTAGCTCGGAGCGCTTGCTGCCCCAGGCCGCGACGGCCAGCTCGCGGCCGTCCGGCGTCCACGAGGGCTCGTGGAGCGTGCGAATCCCCTCCTGGCTCAGCCGCGTGAGCGTGGACGCCTCGAGGTCGAACGCCCACACCTGCGGCAGCCCGCCCCGGTAGCTCGTGAAGGCGATCCGCCGGCCGTCGGGCGACCAGCTCGGCGAGCGATCGTAGCACCGCTCGTCGTCGGTGAGCATCCGGAGGCTCTCCGGCCCCGCCTCGATCTCGAGGGTCGCCAGGCTGACGTTGCCGTCGCGCGCGACCTCGAAGCAGAGCGAGCGGGAGTCGGGCGACCAGGCCGGGCGGTAGGCGTGGGCCGGCATGTCGGCGCCCGCGGTGAGCAGCCGCTCCTCTGTCCCGTCGGGCCGCATCAGCGCGATCCGGCTTGTGGCGCCGAGATCGCCGAACCGCACCACCGCCAGCCACTGGCCGTCGGGCGACCACGCCGGGTCGGTCGCGTTGGCCTCGCCGCTCACGCAGCGGTCCTCGCCCGTCGCGAGGTCCCGGACATGGATCCCGAACCGCACGGTGCCGTCCGACTCGGCCCGGTAGCGTCCGTAGGCGAGCCGGCTGGAGTCGGGCGACCACGAGACCGCGACCGACTTGTACAGGTCGGTGTCGCTCGAGAGCAGCGTCCGGTGCGAGCCGTCGGCATCGGCCACGAACAACTGCAGGATCGGCTCGTACGGGTCCTTGATCGCCGTGAAAGCGATCCGGCGCCCGTCGGGGCTGACCTTGGCCGAGCGCACCATCGCGACCCCGGCGTCGACCCCGCGCGAGTACTCCTCCACCGGCCGGTGCTGCCCCAGCGCCGGCCGGTAGCGGTCGCGCACGTACTCGAGCCACTGGCGGTAGAACTGGTTGTAGGTGATCCCGAGCGTCTCCAGGATCGCCCGGTTGATCGAGGGGTAGTCGCGGAACTCGTGCAGGAGCCGACGAACGGTGTCCGGCCCCCCCATCTCGACCATGTACGCGACCATCGACTGACCCATGGCGTACTTGAGCCACAGATCGGTGATCGTACGGTCGGCCGCGACGTCGATCCCCGCCAGCGGCGGAAGCGTGTCCTCGAGGACGGCCGCGCGGAGCACCGAGTAGCCGAGTTGGGAGTAGCGGTTGGCTTCGCTCTCCGCGATGCCCTCGTAGAGCCAGCCCGGCACCAGCGGGGCCGTGACCCACTCCCACGCCTCCGGGATCACCGGCCCCCCGCGCACCGCGTGGTAGGTGCAGATGTGGCCGAACTCGTGGACGACGAGGTTGAACCAGGAGTCCTGGTCGATCCGCGCATCGTTGATCTCGTTGCCGGTCAAGAAGATCGTGTGCTTGAGCTGGGTCGAGAACTCCCGCGTCTGCTGGCTGTACTCCGCGAGGATGATCGGCGTTCTCCCGGAGGGCCGCGCGCCCAGCGAGGCCACGACCCGGTCGTAGTTGCCCTCCGCGATCGTCGCGACCGTCCGCGCCATGGGCTCCAGCCCCTGGTGGTAGATCAGGCGGAAGTGGGGCGTGGTCAGCTCCGTCCAGGTGAGATCGGAGTGGGTGAAGCCGTCCGGCAACGCGGCGCGGGACGGGCCGCCGGCCACAAGCGCGCCGAGCAGCATCGTGAGCACCGCGGCGACCTTCACGCGACCGGGCATGGGGGCTTCCTCTTCTCCTGCGGGGGATCCACGACGCGCGCCGTCCGATGCTTCGGCCGGGTGGGGTGGATCCCTCCGCGCGGGGGGGAGATCGGCCCCCGGCGAAGGTCCGACGGCCGGTCGCGGCAAACTATGCTCCGACGCGGGCGCACGACACCCGCCCCGAGGCGCGAGGCCCCGGATCCAGCGAACACGCAACACGTAGGAGAGGTGCATGGGATTGGCCAAGAAGCTCAAGGTTGGGATCATCGGAACGGGCGGGATCTCGGGGGCCCACATCGACGGCTACCAGAAGCTCCCGGAGCTGTGCGAGATCGTCAGCCTCTGCGATATCAACCAGGACGCGGTGAACGCCGTCGGCGAGCGCCTCGGCGTCGCCGGTCGCTTCACCGACTATGAGGAGATGCTCTCGAAGGGACCGCAGCTCGACGTCGTCTCGGTCTGCACCCCCAACAACTACCATCGGGGCCCGACCGTGGCCGCGCTCGAGGCCGGCTGCCACGTGCTCTGCGAGAAGCCGATCGCCGGCAGCGCCGCCGACGGCGCCGCGATGGTCGCGGCCGCCCAGAAGGCCGGCCGCCGGCTCATGATCGGCCTCCACAACCGCTGGAACGCGAACTCCCAGGCCATCAAGAGCTTCATCGACAAGGGCGCGCTCGGCCATGTGTACCATGCCAAGGCGATCGCGACCCGTCGCCGTGGGATCCCGAGCTGGGGCCGGTTCTACGAGAAGGCCTACTCGACCGGCGGCCCGCTGATCGACATCGGCGTCCACATCCTCGACCTCACGCTGTACATGATGGGCTTCCCGAAGCCGGTCGCGGTCACCGGGTTCTGCTATGACCCGATCGGCACCAAGAAGGCCGCCGAGAACATCGGCTGGGGCCCGTGGAACCACAGGAAGTTCGATGTCGAGGACTACGCCGTCGGCCTCATTCGCTTCGAGGGCGGCGTCAGTGTCCTGCTCGAGGCCTCGTGGGCGATGAACAAGGACGACGAGGCGTTCAACTTCCAGATCCTCGGCGACAAGGGCGGCGCCCAACTCGACCCGTGCCGGATCTTCGGCGAGGCTAACGGCTACCTGACCAACACCGAGCCCGTCGGCTTCCCGGGACGCTCCGGCCACGCCGAGGAGGTCCGCCGCTTCCTCGAGGCGATCAACGCCGGCCCCAAGGCCCCCACGCCCACCCCGGGCGAGGAGGCGCTCGTCGTCCAGCAGATCCTCGACGCGATCTACAAGTCGAGCGCCGAGGGCCGTGAGGTGCCGATCGGGTAGGGGGGCCCCCCGCGCACAAGCGACCGCCGCTGCGGCCGGGCGCCCGGATCGGGCGCCCGGCCGCGCTGTTCCGCGTCCCTGCGGCAGTGCGGTCCCCAATCGGGTCGAGCAGCGACCGCGCTGCCGGTCGCGGGATCCCCGAATCAGCAGCGGAGCCCCGCCCCCAGGGGGGACGGGGCTCCGCGGATGGTGCGGTGTCAGCCGGTCAGGCTAGTTGAGCAGCCCGTTCCAGTGACGGTAGTCCGGCGCGTCGCCCTCCATGTCGGGATGGCGGACGGCCTTGGCGTGGCCATCGAGGAAGGCCGAGTTCGACATGCCGCCCTTGCCGGTCAGACGCGTCGGGCCGGTGGTCTGGTCGCCGTTGTGGACGTACCAGGACCAGCCCCAGCCGCCAGCGTCCGGCCAGACCGCGCAGTTGCCGATCGCGCAGGTCAGCTCGAGGCCGTCGCCCCAGGCGCTCTCCTGGAGCAGGAGGATCTCAGCCGGGCGGGTGACCTTGCCCACGCGACCCCAGAGCCCGCCATCGACGAGCCACCAGTTGATCGCATAGTAGGTGTAGCAGCCGCGGTAGATCTTCTCCATGTTGATGTCGTACGTGTAGCCGCCCGTCGAGGCATACTGGGAGAACTTCGACTTGCCGGCCTCCGGGCAGAACCAGATCTGCTCGTTCTTGATGTACGGGGTGATGACGCCCGACCACATCGAGTCGGGCGTGGCGGCGTTCGGCGCCCCGGGGTTGCCCCAGTCGGGCATGAGCGCGCCGTTGGCGTCGAACTGCGGGAGCCAGTCGTCATTGTCGGCCTGGTACGAGGCCAGGGCCGTCGCGAGCTGGCGCGAGTTCGACAGGCAGGAAGCCTGGCGGGCCTTGGCGCGCGCCTTGGCGAAGACGGGGAACAGGATCGCCGCAAGAATCGCGATGATCGCGATTACGACGAGAAGCTCAATCAGGGTGAAACCCCTTCTTGCGGGAGTGCGGGACATATCCTCACGACACCTCCATCGGCAGGGGACTTTCGCGGACGCCGCGCCATGCGCGCGGCGAGGGGCGTTACTTGCTCGGGCTGCCCGGAACGCCGGGCGGCTGCTTCTGGGCGGGCTGCATGCCCGACTTCTCGGCTCCCGACGGGTCGTTGGCCTTCTTGCCGCAGCCACAGAGGCACAGCGAGAAGACGGCAACTACGAGACCGACTGCGATCGCGACTCGGAACACGACACACCTCCAGCAGGCTTGTCCGGGATGAAGCATCCCACGATCGACTACTTCGCGGCAGGACTCGCCGCACCGGGACTAGCCTTGCCCGGCGGGTCGTGCTTCATGTCCTTGGTGTTCTTCGTGCCGCAGCCCGAGGCCACGAGGGCGACGAACCCCACGAGCGCGAACGAGACGGTCAACCAACGGAGAGAACGACGCACGCGAACCACACCTTTCGTCTTGGAAACGAACGCCGATGCGGGCGTCGTGTCTAGCCGCGATCCCAGAGGCACAGGTTCGCGTCGGTGATGGAGCGGGAGCCCGGGCCCGAGCCGCCCATTCCCTCGAGCATGCGGTCCGGCCGCATCCACTTGGCGTGGCCGTCGACCCAGGCGCTGTTCCAGCCGTCGTTGTGACGGGCCTGGCCCCAGCCGTAGGTCCGGTTGGGCTGGCTCATGTCGGGATACGCCCAGCAGACGCCATACCAGTACTGGATGCCCGAGTTCACGTAGGTCGGGGCCTGGATCCGGCTGGAGCCGATCTGCTGGTTCCACCAGTACCCGTCGCCCCAATCCCAGTAGCCGCAGTCGATCGCGAGGACCGAGGTCGCCGGAGCAGCCCACGCGCCCATCGGCATGCCGAGCCACTGCGTCTCGGCAGCACCGCTCGGGGGCGTGAAGCTCTGCAGAGGCGCGATGTACATCCAGTTGAGACCGAAGTGGTTGAACCACAGATCGGCATCCTTGATCTGCGCCTCGGGGCACCACAGGATCTCGACGTTCTTCATGTACGGCATGACCTTGTCATACCAGCCGCCCGGGTTCGAGGCGCTGTCGAAGCTCGGGAAGGTCTCGTCGTAGTCCTGGCAGTACGAGATGAACGCCGTGGTGGTCTGACGGAAGTTCGACAGACACGACGTCTGGCGCGCCTTCGCCCGGGCCTTCGCGAAGACCGGGAAGAGGATCGCCGCGAGGATGGCGATGATCGCGATTACCACAAGCAGCTCAATGAGCGTAAACCCGCGCTTTCTTGCAGGCGTCATACGGGTTGGCCTCCTGTTCTAGCAGTAGTTGCAGTACCGCACAAGGCTCGCAAACGCTCGCTCTCGTCACCTCCTGTTCTCAGGGGGGCGGGTACCGATCGGAACCCGAGGCGGCCGACGAGAGGAAGGCACGACGCGGCATGTGGCTGGAACCGCAGAACCGCGTACTGCTTGGGACGTAAGCTGGCCGGGTTGGCCGGAGCGCGGCCCCCGACCGGCTTACGCACTCGTCCGACGCACATCGGTGGGATGTCACTCGCCTCCCGAAGTGTAGTGGAAGCCGCGCTCTGCAGCCGGGGCCGCTCGACGCGTGCCGCTTCCCGGATCATACACCGATTCTTCCCGTTTTCGCCACACTTAACCTCCACCGCTTTTGGACGGGTGTAATCGGGCGGGGTTCCTCGCGCACTCTCCCAAATCGCCCGGGCGTCTCGAACGCCCCGGTTCCCTCGGGTCCGCTCCGGCTCGCTGGTCGTGTGTGACCGGCAATCGGCATATCAATACCGGCAACCGCTTGCCGGTATACCAGAGCGGACGGCCGCCTGTCAAGCCCTGCCCGGGCTCCGTGCACCGGCAGCCACGGGCAGGCGCCGGCGCCCGGCAGGCCGTCCGCCCCCTCAGCTCTTGCTGCTCGCGGCGGCGGCGGCGCGCGCCCCGATGTCGTTGATCAGGTGCTGGTAGATGTTCGGCACCGGCGAGAGATACACCGTTCCCGTGCCCTCAAAGACGTTTAGCAGACCCTCGCCCGACGTCAGCGACCCGAACAGCGACTTGGTCGCCTTCTGCACGGAGTAGGAGAGGCTGGCGCTCCGGGCGACCGCGAACGGGCCGTCCACCACGAGCTTCTCGTTGCCCTGCAGGTCGATCCGCTGGATCGCGCCGTGGGCCTGCACGACGACCGTGCCCTGGCCTTTGACCGAGGTCTGCACCCAGCCCTGCCCCCCGAGCAGCGCCGTCGCCGCGCGGTTGGCGAACGCGCCAACCTCGACCGAGTAGTCGGAGCAGACGTACGCCCCCCGCTCGAGGATCCACTCCTCGCCCGTCAGCTCCATCACCATGTACTCCCCGAAGAACGGCGGGCCGAAGAAGACCTCCCCCGTCCCGGAGTAGATCGGCTTGAACACCGACTCCCCCGTCATCATGCTCTTCAGGAACCCGCCGGCCGACGGCGCCTGGCTCGTGATCTCGATCCAGCCCTTCATGTAGTGCAGCGCCCCGGCCTCGGCCCGCACGTGCTCCTGGTTGAGCACCACGCGCACCATCTTGAGACACTCGCGCTCGACGATCTCGAACTGCGCCATGGGTCTCGCTCCTTCCCGGATTGCGTTCGCCATTCCGCTTCGCCGCGCGCGGCCGCACCGCCTGCCCGGAGGAGCCTTGGGCGACGCGGCGAAGATCCTACCGGCGGCGCCGCCGACGCGCGAGGTCGACGGCGAGCCCGCCTGCGCGTGCGCGAAATGCGGATTGACAATGCGGCGCCCATCCGGTAGGCTATGCCCCGTGATGCCGTGCCCCCATCGTCTAGCGGCCTAGGACGCTGGGTTCTCATCCCAGTAACAGGGGTTCGATTCCCCTTGGGGGTACCAACTCCGCATTGAGCCGACGCCCTCGCGGCGTCGTTTTCCTAACTGGGGCCACTGCCCCGCGGAGTGACCGACATGCGGCATGGAACGCGCCCGACCACGCTCTTCCTCGGACTCGGCCTTCTCGCGCTGAGCCTTCCGCTCCCCGCTCGAGCCGACGCGCTCGACCTCGAGCTGGCCGACTGGGTGCTGCGCACCGAGTCCCAGTACACCGTCAACCCCCTCATCACGTTCTCGGCCGTCTACGCCGACCCGGCCGCCTACAGCGCCACGCGCGCCGTCCGTGTCGATGGCGTCGTCGCTGACATCGTCCGCGCCGAGGGCTCCTACGTCTACGCCTCGGTGATCTCCGACTGCGGCGGACGGCTCGCCCTGTGGACCTGGGAGCACCCCAACCTGTACCGGGGGCTGCGGATCCGAGCCGTTCTCGAGGTACCGCGCGACCCGGCGCTGCTCGCGCAACCGCTCATCGCCCTCGCGTGGGCGGCGCTCGCCTCGTTCGACCCGAGCGCCGCGGGCCAGGCCGGCCAGACCTCGTTCGGTCCCCGCCTCGCCTCCGCCCAGCCGAGCACCGACCCCTACGTCGCGACCGGGCCGCGGACCGTCTACTCCGCCCAGGGCGGCGGCTCCTCGTACGTGGGCACCGATGCCTCGACCGGCCTGCCCTACTACGGCCCGCCGCAGCAGGGGGGGCAGCCGGCGCAGCCGGCCCAGGACCCGGCAGCCGCGGAGCAGCTCCAGTACGCCGCCTACTGCAATCTCGCCCTGTACTACAACCCGCGGCTCTCGGCCGACCAGGTGCGCACCCTCGTGACGAGCCTCTTCCAGGCCTGCTCCTACTACGGCGTGCCGCGCCCCCTGATGGCCGCGCTGATGTACGCCGAGTCGCACTACAACCCCCGGAGCCACTCCCACGCGGGCGCGATGGGGCTGTGCCAGCTCATGCCCGGCACCGCCCGTGGGCTCGGGGTCACAGAGCCCTACGACATCCAGCAGAACCTCTGGGGCGGCACCCACTACCTCGCCGACATGCTGCGCCGCTATGCGAGCCGCGGCGCCCAGGCCCAGGTCCCCCTCGCCCTCGCGGCCTACAACGCCGGGCCGGGCGCCGACTACCGCGCCGGCGGGTACCCCCGGAACTCCGAGACGCCACCCTACGTCCGCAAGGTCTGCGCCACCTACGCGGAGCTGTGGAACAAGGGCTACCGGTAGCCCGCGCCCTCCCGCCGCCCGGCGGAAGGCAGGTGCCGCCTCTCGTCCCCCCGAAGTAGTAACCCACGCGGCTTGATGGCACGCCGTGTCCAGCGCCGCATGACGGAGGAGTAGCCGGATGTCCGACCGGGTCTCGACTGGGGTAACCGGTCTTGATCGGATCCTGCACGGGGGCTTCGTCCCGGGCAGCGCGGTCCTCGTGGAGGGCACGCCGGGCGCCGGCAAGACCAACCTCGGCCTCCAGTTCATCTACCGCGGGATCGTCGAGGCGGGCGAGCCGGGCATCATCGTCACCTTCGAGGAGTTCTCGCGACAGATGATCCGGGACGCCGCCGGTCTCGGCTGGGATCTGCAGTCGGTCATCGACGAGGGCAAGCTCCGGATCATCCCGACCTCGCCGGGCGTCTTCCAGGAGGAGATGGTCGGCTCCGGCGGCCTGATCGCCGAGATCGCCCGCGAGACGCGCGCCACGCGCATCCTGGTCGACTCGGTCTCCCACTTCCAGCGGCTCGCCGACACCGATTCCCAGCGGCGCGAGATCTTCAACACCGTCGTGAACATGCTGCGACGCCACGGCTTCACCGCCTTCCTCACCCAGGAGGTGCGATTCCGGGGCGGAGGCGCTCCGGTCGAGGAGGTCACCTTCGAGCAGTACGCCTCCGACGCCGCACTCCGGCTCTCCTACGAGCTGGTCGACGACACCCGGCGCATGCGCTTCATCGAGGTCACCAAGGCGCGCGGCCAGAGCTTCATCCCCGGCAAGCACGTCTTCGACATCGGGCCCGGCGGCCTCACGGTCTTCCCGAACTGCGAGGAGACCGATGGCCCGGGCTGCGACGAGGAGCCGGCCGCGCCCGATCTGAGGCGCCTCGCGACCGGCGTCCACGGGCTCGACGAGATGCTCGAGGGCGGCCTGGTCCGCGGCTTCACGACGCTCGTTGCCGGCCCGGCCGGCGTCGGCAAGACGGTGCTGGGGATGCAGTTCCTCTACGGCGGCGCCGACGAGGGCGAACGCGGGCTGTACGTCTCGCTGCGGAGTCGGCCCGCCAAGCTCAAGCAGATCGCGACCTCGCTCGGGATCTCCGAGCCGGACCCGGAGGCGGCTCCGGTCGATGTCGTCTGCTGGCACCCCGCGGTCGTCAACCCCTACCGACTGCTCGATAACATCCTCGCGAGCGTCGAGCAGAACGGGATCCGGCGCGTCGTCCTCGACTCGGCCCAGGAGATCGAGCAGGCCTTCCACGACGACGCACGCTTCGCGCAGTTCATCCACAGCATGGTCCACCGCTTCCACGCGAAGGGTGTCACCTGCCTGCTGCTGGGCGGTCCGCCGAGCGCGCAGGAGCCCTCGGCCCTTGCCAGCACACCGATCGCGGGGATCGTCGACAGCATCATCGGCCTGTGCTACGTCTCGGCCCAGGGAGAGATCCGGCGCGGTCTGTACATCCTCAAGTCGCGCGGGACCGGACACGCCTCGGGCATCCGCCCCTACAGCATCGCCGCCGGCGGGATCCGGATCTCGACGCGAAGGGTTACGGTCTACGACTGATGCGGCCGGCCCCGTGCACCAGCGCCTGTCAGGATGCCCCCCTCGATGAGAGCACCGGTCTCGCCGCTCGCGGGGCCGTGGCGCCGTGGGGCGTCGGGGCTGTGGACTTCCCCCGGGGGCTCCGGGCCCCCCTGACCGTGGAGACATCGGGAGTGTGAGAGTGGCGTGCGCGTTGCCGGCATGGGTGTCGACATTGTGGAGATCGGCCGCGTCGAGACGGCGGTGACCGAGCGCCGCCTGTTCACGGCGCGCGTCTTCACCGAGCAGGAGATCGCCTACTGCCAGTCCAAGCCGGCCTCGATGTACGCGCACTTCGCCGGCCGTTTCGCGGCCAAGGAGGCCGTCGCCAAGGCGCTGGGCCGCTCGCTCGGCTGGCGCGAGGTCTCGATCGAGAACGACTCGCTGGGCAAGCCCCAGGCGGTGCTGACCGGTGCGGCGGCGCGGGCGGCCGAGGGCGGCAAGGTGCTGGTGAGTATCTCGCACTCGCGCGACTACGCCGTCGCGCACGCGGTGTACCTCCGGCCGGCGTCCGAGGCGGCGGAGTAGGCGAGTGGGGGAGGGTTCGCGATGTCGACAGGCAAGCCCCTCGAGGAGATTGCCGAGGGGATCCGAGCGCAGCTCGACGCAACCGACCGCGCCCGGGAGGAAGCTCTCGTGTTCGGCCGCAACCTCACGCGCAACAGCGCGAGCGCGATCCGGCTGATCCACCAGGGGCGACTCCGTGAGGCCGAGGAGGCGATCCGGGCAGACGCCGAGGCGCTCCGGGAGTTCCGCGCCCAGATCGCGCCGTACCCGGAGATCGCCACCGCGCCGTTCCTCATGGACGGTGAGAAGGAGCACGTCGAGGCCCGAGTGACGCTCTGCCTCGCCGACGGCCGACCATGGCCGCTGCCCGACGAGATCGGCTGCCCGCCGGCCGCCTACCTCAACGGCCTGGCCGAGGGGGCGACCGAGATCCGCCGGCAGGTGGTCGACCGTATCCGGCGCGGCGAGACCGCCTCGGCCGAGGCGATCCTCGCCCGCATGGACGAGATCTACGGCATCCTGATGACCTTCGACTACCCGGACGCGGTCCTGTGGGGCCTCAAACGGCGGCTGGACACGGTGCGCGGCGTGGTCGAGAAGACCCGGCACGACATGACCACCGCGATCCGACAGGATCGTCTGGAAGAGGCGATGCGGAGGCTCGAGTCGCGAATCGCGTCCTCGGAGCCCCGGGAGGGTGAGGCCCGGTGAACGACGCGCTCCGCCAGCAACTCGCCATCGAGACCCCCGAGAACGTCGTGGTGACCTTCGAGGTCGCGGGCCTCGGCCACCGGGCCCTGGCAACGGCGATCGACATGCTCGTGATGGCCGGCCTGAGCGCGATCCTGTTCCTCATCGGCGGCGCGATCGCCCTTGCCACCGGCATGGCGTTGGGCGAGATGGCCGGGCTCGTGGTCGGCGTCGTCCTCGTCGCGAACCTCGTGATCTGGTGGAGCTACTTCGTGCTCTGCGAGATGACGATGAACGGCCAAAGCGTGGGCAAACGCCGGCTGCGGATCCGGGTCGTCCGCAGCGACGGGGGCGAGATCACCTTCCTGCACTCCGCGATCCGCAACCTGCTGCGCGGCGTCGACGGCCTGCCCTTCGCCTATGGGGTGGGGACGGTCTGCGCTCTCCTCACCCAGCGCAGCCAGCGGATCGGAGACCTCGCGGCCGGCACGCTCGTCGTCGTCCAGGACCCCGAGGCCCCACCGGAGTACCTGCTGGTGGACATCGACCGGCTGCCGTTGCCCGAGGAGACCCGGAACGCGGTGCTGGCCCGCGTGAGCGCGGTGCGGCAGGAGGAGTACGATTACGCCGTGCGCCTGCTGTCGCGGCTCCCCGCCTACTACCTGGTCCACCCCGCCGATGCACAGTGGCTCGCGTGGCAGACGGCCAGCGCGCTGCTCGCCAAGCTGCAGCTCCAGTTCGAGCGTCCG
>CAZRDB010000135.1:0-13948 GCA_964598695.1 uncultured Armatimonadia bacterium | reverse complement strand
TGAGCTACTCCGAGCTGCTGATGGACCACTTCCTGAACCCGCGCAACGGCGGGAAACTCGAGGCGCCCGACCTCACCGGAACCGCTGGCATCCCGTATCAGGGCAACTTCGTGGTCATCGAGGTCCGGCTCGCGGATGGCCGCATCGCCGAGGCCCGCTTCCAGTGCCACGGCTGCGGCCCTACCATCGCCTGCGCCTCCTACCTCACGACCCTCCTCGAGGGCCGGACTCTCGCCGAGTGCGCGTGTCTCACGGAGGAGGCGCTCTCCGAAGCGCTGGGGATCCCCGCGCACAAGCAGGCCAGCCCGAGGCTCGTGATCGAGGCGCTCCGCGGGCTCGCGGAGCGCGCGTAGCCTCCGTCGCCCGGAACGCCGGTGGCGCCGCGCGGCGGGGCGGCCTATATTGGGTCTCCGAGTCTGTGCTACGGGCGCCCGCGGGCGCCGCGGCCAGCCGGCTCGAACGAAACGCGATCCAGCCTCGACGGCCCGGGCCGCAAACGACGGGTTGCCTCCTGGCGCGGGCTCGGTACAATGGTCCGACACCGCGCGGGGGCGTCGGCCTGTCTCGGGGAGCGAGAGGAACGCATGACACAGCTGCGCGCAGGATTCGACCGCGACCTCGACGCGCTGAAGGCATCGGCGCTCACGATGGGCCAGCTCGTGACGAGCATGCTCTCCGATTCGCTCGTCTCGCTGTGGGGCAAGGACGGCGCGCTCGCCCAGGAGGTACGGGAGCGCGACGCCGAGGCCGACGAGCTGGATGAGGCGATCGAGACGGCGGCCACCGGCCTCCTGGCGCTCCAGCAGCCCGTTGCCAGCGACCTCCGCACCGTGACCGCCACCCTGAAGATGGTCACCGACCTCGAGCGGATCGGCGACTACGCCGTGGCGATCGCCCGCGCGGCCGAGGCGGTCTTCGACGAGCCCGAGCGCGGGGAGATCGCGGAGCTGCACCAGATGGGCGAGCTGACCCTCGGCATCGTCCGAGACGCGCTCCACGTCTACGAGATCGGCAACGTCGAGCTGGCGCGCGCGGTCCGCAAGCAGGACAAGCAGATCGATGCCCTGTGGCACGGGATCGAGGCGCTGGCCGTCGAGCGGATGCGGAGCGACCCGGAGTGCATCCGCGAGGCCACCCACCACATCCTCATCGCGCGGTACCTCGAGCGCGTCGGCGACCACGCCAAGAACATCTGCGAGCGCGTCGCCTACATGAAGACCGGCCGGCGCAAGCCGTGGGTGACCACGGAGGGGCCGGCGCCTGCCTCGCCCGAACCGGGAGCTGGTGAATGAGCACGGCTCGAACCCGTCGGTTCCGGTTCGGCGCGTCGGCTCCCCTCGGCATCGCGGTCGCGGGGATCCTCTGCGCCGTGCTGGCCGCCGGCTGCAAAGGCAGGCCGCAGGGCCACACGGCGCTCGTGCTCGCCGGCTCGACCTCCGTCCAACCGGTTGCCGAGCTGATCGCCGAGTACTACCAGGTCGAGCACCCCGATCGCGTCGTCAACGTGCAGGGCGGCGGCAGCACGGCCGGGGTGAAGGCAGCGCTCGACGGAGCCGCCGACGTCGGCATGGCCTCGCGCTCGCTCAAGCCCGACGAGATGGCCCTCACCCCGATCGTCGTGGCGCGCGACGCCGTCGCGCTGATCGTCCATCCTTCGAACCCCATCGCGAACCTGACCAAGCAGCAGGTCCAGGGGATCTACCTCGGACGCGTCACCCGCTGGAGCGAGATCCCCGGCGCCGGCTCCCCGCTCGCCCGGCCGGGCCGCGATACGATCACGCTGATCACGCGCGAGGAGGGCTCCGGCACCCGCAGCGCGTTCGAGGAGGGCGTGATGGACAAACAGGACATCACGCCGCGGGCGCTCGTGCAGGACTCGACCGGCACCGTCCGCGCGATCGTCGCCACCGACCCCAACGCAATCGGCTACATCAGCCTCGGGATGGTCACCGAAGAGGTGCGTCTCGTCGACTACGACGGCCATCACCCGACGATCGAGTCGGTCCAGGACGAGAGCTACGAACTCGCCCGTCCCTTCCTGCTGCTCGCGAAGGGCGAGCCGAGCCCGTCGGCGCGCCAGTTCGTCGACTTCGCGCTCGGGCCCGACGGCCAGAAGCTCGTCGAGCGGGCCGGCTACATCGCCGTGGGGGAGACCGCCCCATGACGATCCGCCAGACCGAGAAGACGATCGAGAGGGTCCTCCTGGCCGCCGCGCTCTCGGCGGTCTCGATGCTCGCCCTCATCGGGCTGTTCATCCTGATGGAGGGTGTCCCCGTCATGCTCCGCCACGGGCTCGACGCCTTCCTGCTGGGCGGGCGGTGGGCCCCCACCAAGGGCGGCTTCGGCCTGCTGCCCATGATCATCGCCTCGGTCGCCGTGACCGTCGGCGCGATGGTCATCGCCGTGCCGCTGGGCCTCTCCTGCGCCGTCTTCCTCGCCGAGATCGCGCCACGGAGGGTGGCCGACCTGGTTCGCCCCGCGATCCAACTCCTCGCCGGGATCCCCTCCGTGGTGTATGGCTTCGTGGGCGTCCTGTTCCTCGTGCCGGTCATCCGGAACTCCCTCGGAGGACCGGGTCTGTCGGTGCTTGCGGCCTCGATCATCCTCGGGGTGATGGTCCTCCCGACCCTCATCGGGATCGCCGAGGACGCCATCGAGGCCGTGCCCCGCACCTACAAGGAGGGCGCGCTCGCCCTCGGCTGCACCCACTCGCAGGCGATCCGCCGCGTGATCCTCCCGGCCGCGCGGGGCGGCATCCTCGCCGCGGTGATCCTCGCCATGGGCCGCGCGGTCGGCGAGACCATGGCCGTGATCATGGTCATCGGCAACGCGGCGATCATCCCGACAAGCCCCCTCGACCCCGCGCGCACGCTGACCAGCAACATCGCGCTCGAGATGGGCTACGCCTCGGGCGAGCACCAGCAGGCGCTGTTCGCGACCGGTGTGGTCCTGTTGGTCTTCATCATGGCGCTCAACTCGGCGGCGACGATGCACGCGATCCGCGGAAAGCGAGGCTCCTCCCGGTGAGTGTGGAGGCCAAGCACAAGCTGACGGTGTGGATGCTGTGGGCCGCGGCGCTGTTCACGCTCGCGGTGCTCGCGTTCATCATCGGCGTCGTGCTGTGGAACGGCCTGCCGGCCCTCTCGCTCCGCTTCCTGCTCGACTACCCCCGCGAGATGGGCAAAGAGGGCGGCATCCTGCCGATGATCGTCGGCACACTCGCAGTCACCCTGCTCGGCGTGCTGGTCGCGACGCCGCTGGGCGTCGGCACCGCGATCTACCTGACCGAGTACACGCGCGAGACCGCCCTGACGCGGGTGATCCGCTTCGGCGCCGAGTGCCTGGCCGGGATCCCCTCGATCATCTTCGGCCTCTTCGGCTTCATCTTCTTCGTCATCAAGCTGCAGATGGGCTGGTCGGTGTTCTCGGGCGGCCTCACACTCGCCGTGATGATCCTCCCCACGATCATGCGCACGGCCGAGGAGGCGATCCGCGCGGTCCCCGACTCCTACCGCGAGGCCAGCCTCTCGACCGGCGCAACCCTGTGGCAGACCGTCACCCAGGTTGTCCTGCCCAGCGCGATCCCGGGGATCGTGACCGGCATCGTCCTGGGCGTCGGCCGCGGGGTGGGGGAGACCGCCGCCGTCATCTTCACCGCCGGCTCGTCGCTCCACATGCCGACCTCGCTGTTCAGCCCGGCCCGGACCATGGCGGTCCACTTCTACATCCTCGCGCGCGAGGGGATCTCGATGCCCAACGCCTACGGCACGGCCGCCGTGCTGGTCATCGTCATCCTCGGGATCAACACGGTCGCCAACTGGATCATGATCCGGTTCCGCGCCCACACGACCTAGGAACGGACAGGGAGAGCCGTGGCACAGGCCACGCCCCAGGCGACAACTGACGAGACCCCACCCGCCCCGGTGGCCAAGATCGCGATCGAGGGCCTCTCGGTCGCGTACGGCGACGTCGAGGCGCTTCGCGAGATCACGCTCCCGGTCTACCGCAACGAGATCCTCGCCCTCACCGGCCCCGGAGGCAGTGGCAAGACGACGCTGCTGCGCACCATCAACCGGCTCAACGACCGGGTCCCCTCGGCCCGCGTCACCCGGGGCAGCGTGCGGATCGACGGCCTCAACGTCTACGACGACGACACCGAGCCCTGCGAGATCCGCCGCCGCGTCGGGATGGTCTTCGCCCTGCCCACACCGCTGCCCAAGTCGATCTTCGACAACATCGCCTACGGGCCGCGGATGGCCGGGATCCGGGACAAGGACCGGCTCCGGAAGATCGTCGAGCGGGCCCTGCGCGACGCGATCCTGTGGGACGAGGTGAGCGCGCGGCTGGGCGATTCGGCCCTCGCGCTCTCCGGCGGCCAGCAGCAGCGCCTCTGCATCGCCCGCGCCCTCGCCCAGCAGCCCGAGGTCCTGCTGCTCGACGAGCCCTGCTCGGGACTCGATCCGATCTCCACGCTCAAGGTCGAGGAGGCCCTCCGCAAGCTCAGCCACGACTACACGATCGTCCTCGTGAGCCACAACACCCAGCAGGCGGCCCGCGCCTCCGACCGCGTCGCCTTCCTGTTGACCGGCGAGCTGGTCGAGCACGGCCTCACCCGCGAGGTCTGCACCACCCCGCGCGACCAGCGCACGGGCGACTACTTCGAGGGGAGGTACGGCTGATGGAGGCGACGGCCCCCAAGCTCGCCACCCGCGCGTTGAACCTCCACTACGGCGGCTTCCACGCGCTCAAGGAGGTCAACGTCGAGATCGCCCCACGCACCATCACGGCGATCATCGGGCCGTCCGGCTGCGGCAAGTCGACCCTGCTTCGCACCTTCAACCGGATGAACGACCTCGTCGCCTGCGTCCGCGTGACCGGCACCGTGCTGCTCGACGGCGTCGACGTCTACGGGGGCGAGATGACCCCCGTCCAGCTTCGCACGCGCGTCGGGATGGTCTTCCAGCGGCCGAACCCGTTCCCGCTCTCCGTGTTCGACAACGTCGCGTTCGGCCCCCGGGCCCACGGCCTCAAGGCCCGCGGCCCCCTCGCCGAGGTGGTCGAGGCGAGCCTGCGGTCGGCGCGGCTGTGGGACGAGGTCAAGGACCGGCTCGACACCCCCGCGACCGAACTCTCGCTCGGCGCCCAGCAACGGCTGTGCGTCGCGCGCCTGCTCGCCGTTCGGCCCGAGGTGATCCTGCTCGATGAGCCCTGCTCGGCTCTCGACCCGGCCTCCACGCTGGCGATCGAGGACCTCATGCGCGAGCTGCGTGACAACTACACGATCCTGATCGTCACACACAACATGCAGCAAGCCGCGCGCGCCTCCGACGAGTGCGTCTACATGCTGCTGGGCGAGATCATCGAGCGGGGACCGACCACCCGCATCTTCACCACGCCCCAGGACGAGCGGACCGAGCAGTACATCACCGGCCGCTTCGGCTAGGTACCGGCATCGGCGGCGCCCGCCGAGGCCCGAGGAGGACTGCGTGAGACCGACCCAACGGCTTGCCGACTGCCTCAGCCGGTGGTGGCGCTCCCTACGAGCACGCTACAGCCGCTTCCCCGAGGTGAGACCGCACTGGATCTTGCTCCTGGCGGCGACGACCCTCCTCTCCATCTTCCTCCTCGACGGGCCGCTGGTGGCGCTGTTCGCAGCCCTCGCCGAGCACGACGACCGTCTCGGGACCGAGGTCCTGGGGCTCCGCAAAGGGTTCCTCCGGCTGCTGAGCCACCGGATCACCGACGCATTCACCGTCGGCTATCTGGCCGTCTGGGCGATCCTCCTCTGGAGCTACGTCAGCCTGCTCGGCGGCCGCCTGCGGGCGCGCACCGCCGCACTCCTCGAGCGCCGCCCGTGGCTGCGGCCCCTGGCCCCCGCGCTCCTGCCCGAGCGGCTGCGCGTGCGCGCGTTCATCGGGGCGGTCCTGGTGGCCGGCCTGCTCCAGAGCATCGCCTGCGAGCTGACCAAGCTGATCGCCGGCCGCGAACGCCCGGGCGACGTGCTTCTCGATACCGGCGCCTGGGCGAACGTCTGGCATCCGCTCCGCTACGGCGGCTCGTTCCCCTCCGGTCACGCCACGTTCGGCCTCGCGATGGCTGCCATCGGCGCCGCCTACTGGCCCCGGTGGCGAGGGGCCTGGTACGCAGTCGGCGCCGCGATCTGCCTCGCACGGATGGTCCTGCTCCGCCACCACCTGAGCGACGTCCTCGCCGGCGGCGGCCTCGGGTGGTACATCGGGGCTACGGTCCTCCTCGCCTACCCGGTGCTCTCGGAGTCCCGGCTCGCCGAGATCGCCGCCGAACGCCGCAGCCGGAGGCGGCGGAAGGCGGCCCCCCGCACCGGCGGCGAAGAGGACGGCGCCTCAGACTGACGTATCCCCAACGGGCTCGGACGGCACGGCATGCACTCGGAAGGGAACGCCCGCAATGCGGTTCCGCGCACTCGGCAAGACCGGTCTGGAGACCTCGCTCCTCGGCTTCGGGGCCATGCGCCTGCCGGAGGACACCGACGAGGCGGTGGCGGTCCTGCACCGCGCGTTCGACCTCGGGGTGAACTTCCTCGACACCGCGCGCGGCTATGGGATGAGTGAGGCGAAGTGCGGCAAGGCGCTCCGCGGCCGCCGCGAGAACGTGATCCTCTCGACCAAGAATCCCTGCTGGGAGGACCAGACCGCCGACGGATGGTGGAGACGGCTCGAGGAGTCGCTGACCGCCCTCGACACCCCCTACATCGATGTCTACACGATCTGGCACGCGCTCAGTTGGGAGTCGTGTGAGACGCACCTCCTGGGGGGCGCCAAGCTCCTCCGGGAGGCCCACAAGGCCCGCGATCAGGGGCTCATCCGCCACATCGGCTTCTCGTTCCACGACTCCCCCGAGAACCTGCTCCGGATCATCGACACCGGCGAATTCGAGTCGATGATTGTCCAGTACAACCTCCTCGACCGGGGCAACGAGGAGGGCATCGCCCGCGCGGCCGAGCGGGGCATGGGCGTCATCGTGATGGGCCCCGTCGGCGGCGGCCGGTTGGCCGGGCTGAGCCCCGAGCTGGCCCGGATGGTCCCGGGCGGCGTCGCGAGCACCCCCGAGGCGGCTCTCCGTTTCGTCTTCGCCAATCCCGCCGTCTCGACGGCCATCTCCGGGATGGGCTCCCTCGCGATGGTCGAGGAGAACGTCGCCACCGCCTGCCGCGACGAGCCGATCGCCGACGCCGAGCGCGAGGCGATGCGCGCGGCACTCGACGAGGCCCAGCGATTCGCCCAGCTCTACTGCACCGGCTGCCGCTACTGCATGCCCTGCCCCCACGGGGTGAACATCCCCCGCTGCTTCTCGCTGATGAACTACCACCGCGTCTACGGCCTCACCGAGACCGCCCGCCGCGAGTACGGACGGATGCCCGCCGAGCGGCCCGAGGGCAGCGATGAGGCCAAGCTCAACGCCGCCGCCTGCATCCGTTGCGGCGAGTGCGAGCCGAAGTGCCCACAGAGGATCCCGATCATCGCGCAGCTCGCGGAGACCCACGCCGCACTGGGCTCGTGAGCGACGACGGGGCCGGGGAGGAGCACGCATGTTGAGTCGCCGATCGCCGGGCGCCCGCCTGGCCATGCTGTGCTTGGTGTCCGTTCTGCCGTGCCTGCAGGGGAGTGCCGCCGTGGCCGAGCTACGCTGTCTCGAAGGCGCCGCCCCGTCGGCGGACGCCCGCTGGAGCGAGATCCGCAACCTCAACGCGACCTACTCCCTGCCCCCCTACGCGGACCTCGGGCAGTGGCAGGCGCGCCGGGCCTGGCTGCGTGACCAGGCGCGCGTCTCCTGTGGACTGTGGCCCATGCCCCAGCCCGCGCCGGTCGCCGCCGAGGTGTTCGGGCGTGTGGAGCGCGACGGCTACACGGTCGAGAAGGTGCTCTTCGCCAGCCGGCCCGGCCTGTACGTGACCGGCAACCTCTACCGGCCTCTCGGCACGCCCGGTCCGCACCCGGCGGTCCTGTGCCCCCATGGCCACTGGACGCGCGGCCGGATCGAGCACTCCGAGGAGTGCTCGGCGCCCGGCCGCGCGATCGGCCTCGCCCGGCGGGGCATCGTGGCGTTCTCCTACGACATGGTCGGGTTCCTCGATTCCGATCGGCTCCCCCACGCGTGGGACGACCCGCGCCTCGCCCTTTGGGGCGTCAGCGCCGCGGGCCTGCAGACCCTCAACAGCGTGCGGGCCGTCGACTTCCTCTGCTCGCTCCCCGATGTTGACCCCACGCGCATCGGCGTCACGGGGGCGAGCGGCGGGGGGACCCAGACCTTCCTCCTCGCCGCCGTCGACCCCCGCATCGCCGCCGCGGCCCCCGTGAACATGGTCTCGGCCCACTTCCAGGGCGGCTGCATCTGCGAGAACCCGCCCTCGCTGCGGGTCGGGACCTTCAACCCGGAGCTGATCTCGATCATGGCCCCCAAGCCGGTGCTCCTGATCTCCTGCACCGGCGACTGGAGCGCCGACACACCGACCGTCGAGGGACCGATGGTCCGGTCGATCTACTCGCTCTACGGCGAGCCCGAGGGGGTCCGCTGGGCGCGGGAGGAGGCCGGGCACAACTACAACCGGGCCAGCCGGCAGCACGCGTACCGGTTCTTCCACGAAGCGTTCTTCGGCACGCCCGACCCGGCCGGCGGTGAGGAGGCCCCGTTCGAGCCCGAGCCCGACGAGGCGCTCCGCCTGTGGACCGACCGCCAGCCCCCCGCCGACACCGCCGATCTCGCGGGCCTGACCGAGTCGCTCGTGGCCGGCAAGCGGCGCCTGGTCGAGGGCCTGCTCGCACCGTCACCCGATGAGCGGCGGGAGACCGCACGGTCCCTCCGCCCGGCCTACGACCACGCCCTGCAGGTCGAGCGACCGGCCCCCGAGCGCCTCGTGGTGCGCGAGTGTGGGCGGCAGGGGGCGCCCACGTGGACCGCCCGATGCCACACCATCGGCCGCGCGGGGGTGGGCGACGCGATCCCGGCCGTCTGGTTCGAGCCGTCCGACGCCCCGGCGACCGGCGCCGTCCTGCTCGTGAGCGACCAGGGCAAGCGTACCTTCCTCGACGGCGATGGGAGCGGCCCCGGGGCGCTCGCCCGCGCGCTGCTGCGCGAGGGGCGCGCCGTGCTCGCGATCGACCCGTTCGGGGTGGGGGAGGCTGAGGCGCCGGCGGGTCGTGCCGAACGGGCCGCCGGGACCGAGTACTTCACGACCTACAACCGGGTCGACGCGGCCGAGCGCGTCCAGGACATCCTGACCGCCTCCGCCTACCTGGGTGGCTCGCGGGCGGAGCGGCAGGAAATCGGGGTGGTGGGCCTGGGGGCCGGCGGCCTCTGGACCACGCTCGCGTTGCCCTACCTGCCGCGGGAGTGGTCGGCCGCGGCCGATCTGGCGGGGTTCGACCGAGGAGACGACGGGGCGTTCCTCCGCGCGCTGCCGATCCCCCTCCTCCGCCAGGCCGGCGACCTCGCAACCGCGCTCGCCGAGGCGGGGCCGGAGCGCGTGATGCTCTGGAACGCCGCTCCCACGATGGAGACCGCGACCCGCGCGCGGTGGCCCCTGCGCGCCGGGCGCCCGAGCGGCGAGGAGCTGGCGGAGTGGTTCCGGTAGGCCCGGGCGCTACTCGCTGTCGTTGCGGTAGAGGATCCGGCCGCAGTTCTCGCAGAGCATGACCTGGCTCGCCAGCGCCAGGCGGTCGAACTGCTGCGCCGAGATCGAGGTGAGACAGGCGGGGCAGACCGGCTCCGTGAGGAAGACGAGCCCCTCGACGCCCTGGCGCTTGCGGATCGCGTCGTACTGGCGCAACAGGGCGGGCGGGACCTCGGCCGCGACCGGCCCACGGGCCTCCCGAGCCTCGGCGAGTTCCTGCTCCAGCCGCGCCGTCTCGAGCTTGTGGGTCTCGCGCACCCGGGTGAGACGGCTCTTCGCCTTGGCGACCTTGCCCTCGAGTTCCGCGATCTCCGACGTGAGCCGCTCCACCTCGCCCATGGCCTCCAGGACGGAGTCGTCCGATCGGCGCCGCTGCGAGGCCAGGTTCTCGAGGTGGGCCTGCGCCTCTTGGACCTCCTTGTGGCCCCGCGTCTCGCCGCGCTCGAGGCGGCCCGACTCGGCCTTCGCCCGCTCCTCGATCCGCCACGTCGCCAGCTCGGCCGCCTTCGTGTCGGCCTCCTTCTGGCGTTGGGCCTCCTGGAGCGACGCGAGCTTGCGGAGTGCCGCTTGGATCTTCCGCGCCAGCTCCGTGCCGTCGTCGAGATCGCGCAACGACTGCTCGAGCGCACCGATCCGGCTGTCGTGGCGCTGCAGTGCGGCCAGTCTGGTGAGGTCCTCGCCCAAGTGGGTCTCACGCCCCTCTCACGGGTAGCGTCGGCCTATTCGCGACCGACCCCGCCTTGGCCTGCCGCCGGCGCGCCCGCCGCGCCGGCACGGAACGCTCGGAGACCCTGGCGCAGGGCCGCCGCAAGCCCCGCCGGGCCTCCGTAGCCCTGCGTCTTGTGGAGCACCGCTCCCCCCGGTGAGAGCACGTAGACGGTGGGCGCCGCCCGCACCCCGAGCCGCTCTGCGCCCGCCGGGTCCTTCTCGACGTCGAGCTGGACACAGACGAACTCGGGGCACAGCTCTCGCACGGCGGCGTCGAGGAACGCCTCGCCCCGCAGAGCCGTCGAGCCGCCCATATCGCGGTAGACGCACACCACGAGGACGGGCTTGTCGTCCTGCTTCGCCGTCGCCAGCGCCTGGTCGAGGCCCGTGACCCACGCGATCCCCGTCGCCGGGACCGCAGCGCCCGCCTGCCCCGAGGGCTTGGCGCCGGCCTGACTCGGCTTGGCTCGCGCGGGAGCGGAGGGCGTGGCGGCCGGCTTCGCGGTCGTCGAGGGAGGCTTGGCCGCGCCGCGGCCCCGTGGCGGGGTGGACTCGCTCGCCGCGGTCGACTCCCCGCCGGCCGTGCGGCCCTTGCGGGGGCAGCCGACCACCAGCACGGCGGCCGCCAGGAGCAGGCCGCAGCAGGCCAGGACGATCGGCGCCGACCCGGCCGGCCGCGCGCGGCGATCACGGGGCCCCAGACGCACCGGGCTGCCTCCTGTCGGGAACGACGAAGCCGCGGTCCGGAGGGGGCCGGCCGCGGCTTCGTGAGAGGTGTCGGACGGTCTCACGCCTACTTCTTCTTCGCGGCGAGTCCCTTGTCGAGGAACGCCTCGAACTGGGGAGCCTCGCAGTAGCCGTTCTGGTCGGCCAGCAGGTTGCCGTCGGCATCGACGATGGCGATGTAGGGCATGCCCTCCACGTTGTACTGCTCCGCGAGGTCCTTCTGCTTGTCGACGTCCACCATCACCGGCACGAACTGGTCGATCTTGGCCCGGACCGACGGCTGCGTGTAGACCTCGGACTCCAGCTTCTTGCACCAGCCGCACCACTCCGCGGTGAAGTCGACCATGACCAGCTTGTTCTCGGCTCGCGCCTTCTCGAGCGCCTTCTCGTAGGGCAGCCACACGATCTCGCCCGTGGCGGCCGGCTTCGCGGGCGTGCTCTCGGCCGCCGCGCTCTCGGACTGGGTCGGCGCGCTCATGCCCGTCGTGGGCGGCGCCGGCGGCTTGGCCGCCGCAGTGGCGGATGGCTTCCCGGCCGTGGACGGAGCGGACGGGGCGGCGGGCTCGGTCTTCTGGCAGCCGAGCGCCAGCAGGGCGGCGATGAGCACAAGCACTACCAACCAGGCGTTGGTTCTCATGGCGGGCCTCCTCGGAGCACAGATGGAATGGGAGGGGCCAGCGAGCCCCTCAAGGCTCCTTGACCCCTCCCGGGACCTGCGAGACAGGAAGTTCGCCTGACTACATCGCGAGATCGACGCTGACGGCCATGCCGATGATCTTCAGCTCGCCGCCGACGATGCGGCCCATGAGCGCCGAGCAGACCGGCGTCTCGCTGCCCGGGGTCATCGAGACCGTCGGCTCGGCCCAGACGACGACGAGGTTGTTGCCCACATACATCCCGTGAGGGTAGGGGACATCCTCGCCGGCGGTGGGCAGGATCGGAAGCTGCGCGTTGGCGGGCATCTGCGACATCTGCGACTCGGCCATGCCGAGCATGGTCAGGACGGCGTCACGGCCGATCGCCGGGGGCATGAGCATCTGGCCGACGCTGACCAGGAGAACGGCATGCTCGGCATCGATGCGGTCCTTGACCGGCTGGAGCGAGCCCTGCTTCGCGCCCTCCGCCGCCTCCTCGCCAAAGGCCTTGACGAGGCCCTCGATCTCGGTGACCTCCGACTCGGCCACGAACGCCGACATCGGGTCGATCGTCAGGAGCGAGACAACCCACGAGTCGCCGCTCTTGGTGAAGACGCCGTAGAAGAAGCCGTCGACGAAGCCCGGCATCGACATCTTGCCGTAGGCGAACCCGAGGCCCGCGAGGACCCGGCACTCGAGGTCGGAGACCGTGAGGGTGGCGATGCTCTCCGAGGTGGCGAAGGTCACGAAGTCCTCGCGGCTCAGGAACTGCTCGCCCTGGTACGCGAGGAGGATCTGGGCCTCCGGCGCGATCGCCTGGGTCAGCCCGGCCGCGTCTTGGCGCTGGGCGCACTCGAAGAACCCGTTCACAGCCTTTGCGAGGACGGCGCTCTCCCCGTCGGCTTCCGCCTCCGTCGGCTCCGTCGCCTGTGCCCACGCGGCCACCGAACAGAGCAGAACGCCCAGCAGCAGCGCAACTCCCGAATACCGTTTCACAAGAACTCCTCCTTGCCAGCGTGTCGCTGGAGCACTGCCCCTCCCGCGAGGGGTCTCCCCGGCCCCTCTCTGTGGACGCCTGGGCCGCGGGTTCGTTTCGCGCCGACGGCGGGCAGGTCCTCTCGACCGCGAGGGGCAATACAGCCCGTGGAGGCCGGGGCGGGACGCCGATCGGGGAGGGAGCGGCGACCATGGCGCGGGAAGCGGTGCTGCGGATCGGGTTCATCGGGGCGGGCGGGATCGCCCGCGGGCACTTTCGGCGGCTGGCCGACAACCCCTACGCCGAGGTGGTGGCGCTCTGCGACACCAACCCCGAGATGATCGCCGCGATGGTCGAGCGCAACCCGGGCGCCGCCGCCTGCGCCGTCTACGAGGACTGGCGCGCGATGCTCGAGGGTGAGGACCTCGACGCCGTCCAGATCCACACGCCGCACACCCTCCACTTCGAGCAGGCGATGGAGTCGCTCGCCCGAGGGCTCCACGTGCTCTGCGAGAAGCCGATGGTCTGTCGGGTCGACCATGCCAAGGAGCTGCTCCGGCGAATCGAGGAGTCGGGCCGCACCTTCGCCGTCTCGTACCAGCGCCACACCCAGCCCGCCTTCCTCTACGTGAAGCGGACGCTCGATTCCGGCCGGCTCGGGCCCCTCCACTACGTCCAGGCTTTCCAGTCGCAGGACTGGTGGGCCTCGCAGAAGGGCAAGTGGCGCCAGGAGAAAGCCCTCTCCGGCGGTGGCCAGCTCAACGACTCCGGCAGCCACCTCGTCGACATCCTCCTCTGGACCTCCGGCCTGGTGCCCGAGGAGGTCTTCGCCCACATCGACAACGTCGGCACCGAGGTCGACATCCTCACCGCCGCCTCGATCCGCTTCACCAACGGCGCCCTCGGCGCCCTGAGCGTCGTCGGCCGGGCGCCGGCCTGGTGGGAGGACATCTCCTGGATCGCCGCCAACGGCGCCCTGCTGCTGCGCAACGGCGAGCTGTACGAGCAGAACGCCAAGGGCGAGACCCACAAGGTCAACGATCTCCCGCACGGCAGTGACCCCGACACCAACTGGATCGCGGCGATCCTGGGCGAGGCCGAGAACCTCGCGCCCGCCATCGCCGGGCTCCGCACCATCCAGCTCACCGAGGCCGCGTGGCGCTCGGGCGAGTCCGGCCGACCGGAGCGCGTCGTCTTCGACGACTAATGAGTCCTTCTGAAATAGTTGAGGGTGCAAAAAGGAGAGCGGCAGTG
>CAZRDB010000134.1:9921-14072 GCA_964598695.1 uncultured Armatimonadia bacterium | reverse complement strand
GGTCGCGCCCCCTTACAGCTCGTACAGCCGCTCGGGGGGAAGGATGGAGAGCCCCTTCATCTCGGCGACTTCGGCGGCGTGCTCGACTACCTCATCGAGCACGCGGAGGATCACGACCGCTTGGCCGTCGACAGGCGTCACAAAGGCGTAGAGGTACTCGACGTTGATGTTCTCGGCTCCCAGAGCGCTGAGGAGCGCGCCGAGAGCCCCCGGCCGGTCGTCGAGCCGCACCGCCAGGACGCCGATCTCGCGCGCGGTGAAGCCCTCGGCCTGGAGGACCTCCTGCGCCCTGTCGGGGTCGTTCACGATGAGCCGCAGGATGCCGAACTCGGCGGTGTCGGCGGTGCAGAAGGCGCGCAGGTTGAGCCCCGCGCGGCCGAGCAGCTCACAGACCTCGGCGAGGCGACCGGCCTTGTTCTCCAGGAACACCGAGACCTGCTTCGTGCAGAGAGCGCGAGCCATCCCCTACACCTCCTGGCGCTTGTCGATGACGCGCTTGGCCTTACCCTCCGACCGCTGGATCGAGTGCGGCTCGACGAGCCGGACGCGGGCGGAGACCGAGAGCACCGACTGCAGTTCCGCGCTGATCCGGCGCTCGAGCCGCTCGAGACTGCCGACCATGTCCGAGAACATCTCCGCCGAGACCTCGACCTGGACCTCCATCGCGTCGAGGTGGCCCTCCCGCGTGACGAGGATCACGTAGTGGGGCTCGACGCCGGCGCACCGCATGAGGACTTCCTCGACCTGCGAGGGGAAGACGTTGACGCCGCGGATGATGAGCATGTCGTCGGTCCGGCCGGTGATCCGCTCCATCCGGGGGTGCGTACGGCCGCAGGAGCACGGCTCGACGGTCAACATGCTGATGTCGCCCGTGCGGTAGCGGATCAGCGGCAGGCAGCGCTTCGTGACGCAGGTGAAGACCAGCTCGCCGTGCTCGCCCGGAGGGAGCGGCGTTCCGGTCTTGGGGTCGACGATCTCGGGGAGGAAGTGGTCGTCGAACACATGGAGCCCCTGCTGTGCCTCGCACTCGTTCGAGACGCCCGGGCCGATGATCTCCGAGAGGCCGTAGATGTCGTAGGCCTTGAGGCCGAGCCGCTGCTCGATCTGCTCACGCATCCCCTGCGACCACGGCTCGGCGCCGAAGATCCCGCTCCGGAGCCGGAGTTGATCGGGCGTGACCCCCTGCTCGAGCGCGGCCTCGGCGATCGTGAGCGCGTAGGAGGGCGTGCAGGCGAGCAGGGTGCTGCCCAGGTCCTGCATGAGCGTGAGCTGGCGCGCCGTGTTGCCCGAGCTGGTCGGGATGACCGTGCAGCCCAACCGCTCGCCGCCGTAGTGGAGCCCGAGGCCGCCGGTGAACAGCCCGTAGCCGTAGGCGATCTGGAGGATGTCGTGGCGGGTGCCCCCGGCACAGCAGATCGCGCGGGCCATCACCTCGGCCCACAGGTCGATGTCCTCGGCCGTGTACCCGACGAGCGTCGGCTTGCCGCGCGTGCCGGAGGAGCCGTGGATGCGGACGACCTCATCGAGCGGCGTCGTGAACAGCCCGAAGGGGTACGACTGCCGCAGGTCCTCCTTGGTCGTGAAGGGCAGGCTGCGGAGATCGTCCACGCTCGCGATGTCGGCCGGCTGCACGCCCGCCCCGCCCAGCCGCTCACGGTAGAGCGGCACGGTCGCCATCACCCGCGCCACGGTCTCGCGCAGGCGGCGCGCCTGCAGCGCCCGTCGCTGCTCGATCGGCATGCACTCGTAGTGCGGATCCCAGATCATGCCACCGCTCACCCTCACTCCATCCGCGTTGATCGCCTACCGCGCCTCGCGCTCGGCCGCCTCCACGAACAGCGACCAGTTGAGATCGAACGCGGCGCCGCGCATCCGCTCCCGGAAAGCCCGCTCCCACGCCGCGCGCGGGAGGGGCAGCCGCCCGCTCGCCACGCCCAGCAGCACGGCGTTCGCGGCGCGGGGCTCCCCGCGCGCGGCCGCGAGGCCGGTGGCGTCGAGCACCAGGCCACGCCGGCCCAGCTCCTGCTCGAGCGTCTCCGGGTAGGCCGTCTTGCCCGAGGAGATCGCCGCGGTGGCGATCCGCCGCGCGTCGGCGATCACGCGCCCCTCGGGCCGGAGCATCCACAGGGCGCGCGCCGTCTCGAGTAGCTCGAGGCCGATCAGCAGATCGGCGCACCCATCGGGGATCACCGGCGCCAGGGCGCCCTCCTGGTCGGTCAGGCGGACGTGGCTCACCACGCTGCCGCCGCGCTGGGCCATGCCATGGCTTTCGGCCTTCCGCACGCTCCAACCTGCCCCCAGGGCGGCCTGGGCGAGCAGGTCGCTGGCCGTCACGATCCCCTGGCCACCGACCCCCGCGAAGAGGACGTTGAGGGTCATCGAGCCTCAACCCCTTCCGAAAGACGCCGGATGGCGGAGGCGGGACAGGTCTCGGCACAGAGGCCACAGCCGGTGCACAGAGCGGGGTCGATCGTCGGTTTGCCGTCGGCCCCGGGATCGAGCGAGATGGCCGGACAGCCGATCCGCAGGCAGGCGCGGCAGAGGGTGCAGGTGGCGGCATCGACCGCGAACGGCTCACTGCGGATCCGGTACCGGAGCGGGCAAGGGCGACTCACGAGGACCACGCTGGGGCCGTCGTGCTCGAGCGCCCCCCGAAGCGCCGCCTCGGTACCCTCGAGGTCGACCCCGGTCACCTCGCGCACGTAGCGGACGCCGAGCGCTTTGGCGAGCGCGGCGAAGTCGAGGCCCGCGCCCGCCTCGCCCTGAAGGGTGGCGCCGGTACCGGGGTGCTCCTGGCCACCCGTCATGGCCGTCGTGCCGTTGTTGAGGATCAAGCAGACCATGCGACTGCGGTTGTAGACCGCGTTGAGCAGCGCGGGGATCCCCATGTGCGTGAAGGTCGAATCCCCGATGACGGCGACCACCCGCTGGTCGGGCCCCATCGCGCGCGAGATCCCGTGCGCCTGGCTGATGCTCGCGCCCATGTCGAGGCAAGTGTGGACCGCGGAGAGCGGCTCGAACGTGCCGAGCGTGTAGCAACCGATGTCGCCGGTGACGAACACGCGCAGCTTCCGCAGCACGGTGAAGACCGCGCGGTGGATGCAGCCCGGGCAGAGCACCGGGGGCCGCGGGGGCAGGTCGAGGACGGCGTCCGGGGCGACGGGCTCGAGGCCCGCGACGTCGATCCCCAACGCACGGAGGCCCTCGGCGAGCCGCGTGGGGGTCATCTCCCCCATGCGGAGCGAATCCGGAAGCTTCTCGACGCGCAGCCCCATCATCCGGATGCTCTCGACGAGGAACGGCTCCAACTCCTCGACCACGATCACGCGCTCGAACCGCGCCGCGAACTCGGCGATGCGACGGGCCGGGAGCGGGAAGGAAAGGCCCAGGTGGAGCACCGGCGCGGTCGGCAGGGCCTCGCGGAGATGGAGCAGGCTCACGCCGCCGGTGATGAACCCGACCGGGCCCTCGCCGGGCAGCTCGCGGTTCACGGGAGCGGTCTCGGCCCACTCGGCGAGGGCGTCGAGCTGGGCGAGCTGCAGGGCGTGGCGCTTGCGCGCGTAGCCGGGGACCATGACGTACTTCTCGGGATCGCGCGGTGGACCGGCCGGCTCGCTCTCGGCGCGCTCCGCGGTGTAGGCGACTGGGCTCTTGCCGTGGGCGACGCGGGTGGTGGTCCGCAGCAGCACGGGCAGGTCAAACCGCTCGCTCAGCTCGAAGGCCAGCCGCGTGAAGTCGAGCGACTCCTGGCTGTCGACCGGCTCGAGCACGGGCACGCCCGCGTGGCGGCCATAGTAGCGGCTGTCCTGCTCGTTCTGGGAGGACTGCAGGCCGGGGTCGTCGGCGCTCACAACCACCAGCCCGCCGCCGACGCCCGTGTAGGCCAGGGTGAAGAAGGGGTCGGCCGCGACGTTGAGGCCGACGTGTTTCATCGCCGCGAGCGCCCGTGCGCCGGCGATCGAGGCGCCCGAGGCGACCTCGAGAGCCACCTTCTCGTTGGTCGGCCACTCGCAATAGACCGCCCCGCCGAGCTGCTTGCCGCACTCGGCGAAGGCGGGGAGGATCTCGGAGGACGGCGTGCCGGGGTAGGCGGCCGCGACGCGGCACCCCGCGAGCCAGGCGCCGAGGGCGAGTGCCTCGTTGCCGGAGAG
>CAZRDB010000134.1:0-9911 GCA_964598695.1 uncultured Armatimonadia bacterium | reverse complement strand
TTCCTGTTGAGCCACTGGGTTCTCCTGGGGATGAGAGTGCGGGCGTCCGAGGCCGTGGCGGGAGCCCGTTCGCGCGATTATAGCACTCGGCCCTAGCCCTTCACGGCGCCGGCGGTCATGCCCTGGATCACGAGGCGCTGGCAGAGCAGGAAGGCGAGGAACAGCGGCAGCGAGGCGAGGACGACGCCCGCGAGGATCCCGCCCGCGTCGCTGACGTGCTCGCCCTGGAAGAAGGTCAGGCCGACGGGGAGCGTCCGCCACGGCTCCTTCGCGCAGAGCACGAGCGCAATGGGGAACTCGTTCCAGACCCAGACGCCCTGCACGATGGCGGCGGTGGCGAGGCCGGGCCGGGACATCGGGAGGGCGATCCGCCACCAGATCGCGAGGTCGGAGCAGCCATCGAGCCGGGCCGCGTCCTCGACCTCGGTCGGGATCGCCCGGAAGTAGGCGGAGAGCAGCACGATGGAGAGCGGCAGGCCGAACGCGAGATAGGGTCCGAGCAGCGCGAGCGGGGTGCCGTTCACATGGAGCCGGGTCGCGAGGATGTACAGGGGGATCAGGACCGCGTGGACCGGGACCATCATGCCGGAGAGCAGCAGCGTCCGCAGGCCTTCGCGCCCGCGGAACCGGAGCCGCGCGAAGGCGTATGCGGCGAGCGAGGCCAGGAGGAGGATCGCCGCGACGCAGACCACCGTGATGAGCGCGGAGTTGAGCCAACAGCGGAGCACACCGCCCTCGAGCGCGGCGCGGTAGTTCGCAAGCGTTGCCGGCGCCGGCAGCGAGAGCGGCGAGGCCCAACGCTGCGTCGCCGGCTTGAGGGAGCTGACAGCGGCCCAGACGAGCGGGAGGATCACCCACAGCCCGGCGACGACGGGCAGCACGCGCCGCGCGCCGACCAGGGCGAGCCGCCGTGCGAAGGGGCGGGCCACGATCACTCCCCTCCCCTCTCGCCCCGCGCGAGCCGCGCATGGGCGAGGGCGAGCGCGAGGGTGACCGCGAGCATCACGACGGCCACTGCGGCGCCCATCCCGAGTCGCTGGTTCATGAAGGCCTGCGAGTACATGTAGGTCGAGAGGACGTGGGTGGCGCTGTTGGGGCCGCCCTTCGTCATCACCTGAACGAGGTCGAAGATCTTCACCGAACCAATGGCGATGAGCAGCAGGTCGGTGAGGAACACCGGCCGGAGCAGCGGGAGGGTCACGTGGCGGAGTCGGCGGCCCCACCCGGCGCCATCGAGCGCGGCGGCCTCGTGAAGATCGGGCGGGATCCCCTGCATCCCGGCGAGCAGCACCATCGTGTGGAAGCCCGTGTACTGCCAGCAGGCGACGGCGATCAGTGCACCCAAGGCCAGCCGCTCGTGGCCGATCCAGCCGATCGAGACCGGGCGGTGGGCGAGGAACGACAGCGCGGCGTTGAGCGCCCCGAAGTGCGCGTCGTAGATCCACGCGAAGAGCAGGCCCACGGCGACGCCGGGCACCAGCAGCGGGGAGAAGACGAGGGTCCGCAGCGCCCGCGAGGTGCGGGAGGCGTCGACCAGCGAGGCGGCCAGCAGCAGCGCGAGCGGGGCCTGCACGGCGACCGAAGCGAGGATCCAGACGAGGTTGTTGCGGAGGGCGGTCCGGAAGACGGGGTCGGCGGCCAGCTCGGCGAAGTTGCGCAGCCCGACGAACTGGCGGACGTTCTCGACCGGGTCCCATCGGTAGCAGGCGAGGCCGAGTCCGGCAACGATCGGGCCGGCCGCGAAGGTCAGGAAGACCAGCAGCGCCGGGAGCACGAAGGCGTACGGCCGCCACCGGAGCCGGCCCCACGCCGTCCTCTCGCTCCCCGCGGGCCTCATCCCGTACCGCCGGCCAACTCGGCGCGCGCCTTGGCGTGGGCGGCACGCAGGTCCTCGAGCACCTGCTCCGGGGTCACCGAGTGGTCGAGCATCCCCTGGAGCGAGTTGAGGAACGCCTCGCGAACGGTGCTCTCCAACATGATATCGGCCCACGGCGTGACGCCCGGCGCGCTCTCGAGGTCCCGGGCGTAGCGCAGCAGCTTCGCGTCGGCGGTCTTCTCGTTCACGGCGCCCTTCACGCAGACCAGCTCGTGCAGCCCCGAGACCAGCCGCTCGGAGACCTCGGGCGAGGTGAAGTAGCGCAGCCAGGTGAGCGCCGCCTCCGGGCTCCGGGCCTTGGCCGAGATCGCGTAGCCGTCTGCCGCGCCGATCATGTACTCCTGGTTGCCCCTGCCCGCCTCGATCCGCGGGAAGGGGAAGAGGTCCCACTGCTCGCCGAAGCCCTTGGGGGCCTCGTTCGATTCCTGGAACACCCCGAGGTCCCACGTGCCCGAGAAGATCATCGGGACCCGGCCGGTCACGAAGAGCTGCCGGAACGCCTCGCGCGTCGTGCCGTTCGGGTTCTCGCTGAACCAGCCGCCGTCGATCATCGCCTGAAGCTGGCGCAGCCCCTCGAGGTAGCCGGGATCGTCGAAGGCGCCACCGGTCGCGCGATCGAGGTCCTTCGCGAGTTGCTCCTCGCCCACGATCCGCTGCCAAAGGATCGTCGCGTAGTGATGGACGGGCCACCGGTCGACGTTCGAAAGGCCGATCGGAGCGACGCCGTCCGCGCGGAAGGCCTCGCAGACGGCAGAGAACTCGGCCCAGGTCGAGGGCGGCGCGAGCCCGCGCTGCTCGAAGTCGGCCTTGCGGTAGTAGAAGTAGCCGCACTGCATCAGAAGCGGGACGCCGTAGGTCCGGCCCTCCTGGCGGAAGAGGGGCGTCGCGTTCGCGAGGAAGCGGTCGCCCCAGCCGTCCTTGGCCAGCTCGTCGGTCAGATCCAGCACCTTGCCGCCGCGGACGAAACTCGCGAGCCACTCCCCGGGCCAGACGAAGAAGACGTCGGGCATGTCGTCGGCCCCGGCGGCGGTTCGGATCGTCTGCTTGTACTGGTCAGGCTGGTGGTACTCGATCCGCAGGTCGATCTCCGGGTGAGCGGCGCGGAAGTCGGCCGCGATCGCCTCGAGCGTCGACTTGCGCGGCTCTCCGGTCCAGACCGAGGCGAAGCGAACGACCTGCTTGGCCCCGGCGGCCGGAGTCGCCGCGCCGCCCGCGCCGGTCGTCGTCCCGCCCCCACGCCCACAGCCGCCCAACAGCGCGGCGGCGACGAGCGTCGCAAGCGACAGCGCCAGGACCTTGCCTCTCTGCATCCCGAGCCTCCCGGTCCGTCCTCTACAGCGGCGCCGGCTTGCGCGGCGAGTCGGTCGGTTTCGGCGTGTCGCCGCCCGGCTGTGTGCCGCCGTTGCCTGCCCCGCCATTGCCCCCGCCGCCGTTCGACCCCGAGCCCGGCGTGGTGGGCGAGCCCTCCCCGGCGCCGGAGTCCGAGGGCTTCTCGCCCCCGTCTGCCGGCTTCGAGGGTCCGGTCGGCTCCGCGGCCGGTCCTTCGGGCCCCGCCGGCTCGGGCTCGGCCGGTTCGACCTTCTTCTTCCGCGCGACCCGGATCCGCACTTCGGTGCCGATCTTGGCCGTGGAGCCCGCCGAGGGCCACTGGTCGATCACGGAGTCGGCCACCTCGTCGCCGGTCACTTCCTTGTACTCGACCTTCGGCGTCAGCTTGGCCTGGGTGAGAAGCTTGTTCGCCTCCCGCACGTCCATGCCGACGCAATCGGGCACGGGCGCGGTCTTGTCCTGGTCGTCGGCCGTGGCCTGAGCGACGGTCAAGGTGACCGAATCGCCCGTCTTCCAGGTCACGCCCGGGCCGGGCCGCTGGTCGAGCACGGTGTTGGCCGGCGTTCCCTCGCTGTTGCGGTAGTCGATCCGCACCCGGCTGTCGTCGATCCCCTGGCGCCGCAACTCGTTCTTGGCCGCGCTGACTTCCATCCCGCGCAGGTTGGGCATCGCGACCGAGACCGCGGCCTGGCCGGCCTGGGGGCCGGTGAGCGGCGAGCCGCCTGCGTGGCGCGGCAGGTTGACCCAGATCAGGATCCCGACACCGGCGGCGACCACCAGGATCGTCAGCGTCACGAGCGCCCAGGTCAGGCCGGAGAGGCCGTCGGGCTCGAGCGGCTGCTCGATCGGCGGACGGGCCGCGCGCAGCGAGGGATGCACCGGCGGTGGAACCGACGGCCGGGCGATCCGCCGCGTCGCCTGGTCGGCGAGCGTCGGTCCGGCGGCCGGAGCCGCGCCCGAGAGCAGGGCCCCCCGCGTGCGATCGGCTTCCTGCTGCATGGCGAGCGCGTTGCGGTACCGGTCGTGGGGGTCCTTCGCGAGCGCGCGATGGACGATCGCCGCGACCGCACTCGGGATCTGCGGGTTCAGCGTCCGCACGTCGGGCGGGATGTCTTGCATGTGGCGCACGGCCACGGCGACCGGGGTGTCGGCATCAAACGGGACGCGCCCGGTTAGCATCTCGAACAACACGACGCCGAGGGAGTACAGGTCGGACTGCTGGACCGAGGGCTCGCCGCGGGCCTGCTCGGGCGAGAGGTAGTGGACGGAGCCGACGATCGTGCCCGTCTGGCTGATGCTGGCCTGCGCCAGTGCCCGGGCGATGCCGAAGTCGACGACCTTCACGCTGCCGTCGCGCGTGAACAGGATGTTGTGGGGCTTGATGTCGCGGTGGACGATGCCGCTCTCGTGGGCGTGCTGGAGCGCGGCCGCGACCTCGGAGGCCACCCGCAATGCCTCGTCGGGCGCCAGTGCCCCGGAGCGCTGCAGCCGGTCGCGCAGCGAGCCGCCGGGAACCAGCTCCATCACCATGTACGAGAGGCCGCTCTCCCAGCCGATGTCGTAGACCTGGGCGATGTGGGGGTGGCAGAGACCGGCCGCGGCGGTCGCCTCTCGCCGGAAGCGCTCCGCGAACTCTGGATCGCCCGCCAGCTCGGGCCGGAGCACCTTGATCGCCACGTCGCGGCCGAGGTGATGGTCGTGGCCCCGGTAGACGAGGGCGGCCCCCCCCTCACCGAGCTGCTGCAACACCTCGTAGCGACCGTTGGCAAAGGTCCTGCCCACCATGTAGCGTCTCTCCTCCGCGCCTTCGGGGTTACGGGCGCAAGTAGGTGCGCACGAGTTCGCGCGCGATCGGGGCGGCAACGGCGCCGCCGCCCCCGCCGTGCTCGACGACGACCGCCAGCGCGATCCGCGGGTTGTCGGCCGGCGCGAAGCAGACGAACCACGCATGGGCCGCGCCCGAGGGATTCTCCGCCGTTCCCGTCTTGCCCGCAACCGGAATCCCCGAGATCCGCGCCCCGCGCCCGGTCCCCTCGCTCACGACATCGCGCATCAGTCCGGCCACCTGCGCGGCGGCCGCGGGGCTGATCGCGTTGCGCCAGACCTTGGGCTCCATGCGGTAGGCGGTCGTGTCGTCCGGCCGCCGCACCTCGCCGATCACCTGCGGGACCATCACGCGTCCGCCATTGGCGATCCCGCCCGCGATCATCGCCATCTCGACCGGGGTCACCTGCAGCGCCCCCTGGCCGAAGCTCGACTCGAGCAGCATCGCCGGGGTCATCTTCTCACCGGTGGGGACCCGGCTCGGCTCCAGCGCGAAGCCCGGCGGCGCGAGACCGAAGCCGAACTCCTCGCAGTACTGCACGAACCGCTCCGGCCCCAGCAGCCGGCCGATCTTCGCGAAGGCGAGGTTGCACGACTGGGTGAGCGCCTCCTCCACCGTGATCGTCCCGTGGCCGGCGCGGTTCATGCAGCGGATCCGGTCGTGGTCGATGACCTCCTCGCCCTCACAGTCGAAGGTGTCGCTCAGGCGGACGACGCCCGCATCGAGCGCCGCCGCGAGCACGAGGATCTTGAAGGTCGAGCCCGGCGGGTAGAGACCGTGGGTCGCCCGATCGAGCAGCACCGCGCTCGCGCCGCCCCCCGAGCCCTGCTCGCGCCCGGCGGCCGCGAGGATCTCCGCCAGCTTGTCCGGGTCGTAGGTCGGCCGGCTGACCAGGCACAACACCTCGCCGGTCTGGGGATCGATCGCGGCGATCGCGCCGTTGCGGGCGCCGAGCAGCGCGTGGCCCTTGCGCTGCAGGTCGAGGTCGATCGTCAGCCGGACCTCGTTGCCGCGCTTCGGGAGGCTCCGGGCGTTCTTCTGGACCTGGGTGATGAAGTCGGTCATCCGCCCGTCCCGCTGGTCGAGCCCCAGCAGCCACCCCGCGGCGTCGGCCTCGGCCCCCGCGCTGCCGTAGCGGGCGTGGCGGTAGCCGACGACGTGGGCGACGGCCCGCCCCTCCGGGTAGGTGCGCTTGTGGCTCTTGGGGTCGGTCGCGGCGAGCACTTCGCCGTCCCGGTCGAGGATCCGGCCGCGCTCGATGCTCGCCTCGACCATCGCGAGGCGCGGGTTGAGCGGGTTGACGTTGAGGGCCGGGCCGCGCCAGAGCATCCAGTACCCCATCCACAGCGAGAGCAGCCAGAAGACGGCGAGGTGGATCCAGGCGAGGGGGCTGGTGCGGGGCCGATCGCCCGCCGGCCGCGGGATCGGACTGGGGTCGGCCGAGATCCGGAGCATCAGGCCGAGGACGATCCCGCTGGCAACGACGCTCGAGCCGCCGTAGCTGACGAAGGGCAGCGTGATCCCGGTCATGGGGAGGAACTTGGTGACGCCCATGATGATGATGGCGGCCTGGGTGACGAGGCCCGCGGTCAGGCCGGCGCACAGCAGGGCGCAGAAGTCGTCCTTCGCCCGGCCGGCCGCGACGAAGCCGCGCACGACGAGGATCGCGAAGCACAGGATCACGGCGCACGCGCCCAGCAGCCCCAGCTCCTCGGCGATCGCCGAGAAAACAAAGTCCGTGGAGACCTCGGGGATCGAGGTCGGGTAGCCCCGGCCGAGGCCGGCGCCGAGGACGTCGCCCTGCGCGATCGCGAACAGCGAGCGGAGGATCTGGTAGCCGCTCCGGTGGGGGTCGTCCCACGGGTTCAGCCAGGCGTGCACACGGGTCTGGACGTGCGAGAACGCGCCGGCCCGCATCAGCAGCCACAGGCTGCCGACGAAGAAGGCGAGGCCGACGACGGGGTAGCCGACACGGCCCGTGGCCGAGTAGAGCATCGCGAGGAAGAGGCAGAAGACGAGTAGCGCGCAGCCGAGGTCCTTCTGGGCCGCAAGCAGGCCGAGGCTGGCGAGCCAGAGCAGGATGATCGGCGCCGCGTGCCGCAGCGGCGGGGCGGGCATCCCGAGGATCCGGTACGGCCAGCGGGCGAGCGCCTCGCCCTTCTCGATCAGGTAGCCGGCGAGGAAGATGGCGAGCAGGATCTTGGCGAACTCGGCCGGCTGGAGCGAGAGTGGCCCGATCTGGATCCACAGCCGCGCGCCGTTGACCTCGTCGGCGCGGATCCCCTCGCTCTCCGGCAGGACGCGGTGGAGCAGGGCCGGCAGCAGCACCAGCACCAGGGCGAATGCGCCGGAGATGTACTGGTAGGCCGCGAGACGCTCGGGTCGGCGGACCAGGACAGCCGTGGCGACGATGGCGGAGATCGCCACTGAGGTCCAGATGAGCTGCTTGTTGAAGCGGGCGGGGTCGAGCCGGGCGCCGACGACCAGGCCGATGCCCATCAGCACGACGGCCACGCAGTAGAGGGTTTGGTCGGCCGTGGGGATCCGGATCCGCATCCAGACGTAGCCGGCGAGCGCGATCAGGCCGACGAGACCGAGGGGCAGCAACAGATCGCCCGCCGGCTTCCCCGTGTTGAGCGAGTAGGAGATCGCGGCCATGGCGGGAACGGCCAGCGCGACCGCAAACAGCACCGGTCTCGGCTGCCCTGCTCGGATGACGAGCGTGTTAGCCAACGCGCACAACCGCCTCCCAGGGGCGTGAGGGGGAGGCAACGCTCCCGTACCCTCTTGACTTGGGACGCCTCCGGCAGGACCAGGGTTTCAGGGGGGGACTCGGGCGCGGCCCGCGCGTGGGATCCGGCAGGGCCGGCGGGGTGGAGGGTTAGGCGGGCAGCCGGCCATGCGCAGGCCCCAGCGCCCCGAGGGCCTCGTGGCTCCGCCACAGGCAGGGACGGGAGGGAGCCCGGCCGCTGCCACGGAACACTCCCTCGCGGATCGGCTCGACGCCGGCCGCGCGGGAAGGAGCCCTCTCGATGGGCGATCGCCGCCCCCCCCCGGGGCTGCAGGGCCTCGATGCCTGGGTACAGCTCGCCGCCTCGATCGGCATCGGCTTCGCGATCGGGTGGTGGCTCGACCGCCACTTCGGGCTCGAGCCGCCCTGGTGTACCGTCGCCTTCGTCGCGCTGGGCACCGTGGCGGGGATGCGCACGATCTTCGAGATGGCTCGTCGGATGGAGGCCGAGGACCGCCACAGCCCCTTCCGGGACACGCTGCCCGACGAGGACTCGGAGCCACGCGAGGAGAGGGATCGGGAGTGACCGCCGACGAGCAGTTCGTCCGCCGCGTCCTGCGCGAGACCGTTTGGTTCGCGCTCCTCCTTGCCTACGTGCTCGCCAGCCGCGCGGTTGTCCGCGCGATCTGGGGAGGAGTCCTCGCAGGGGCCGCCGTATCTGTGTTGGCTGTCGTCCTCTACGACCTCGCGCTGCGCCGCCTCGGGCCGCCGGGATCGGAGTGGACGAAGCCCCGCCGCGAGGCGGCGGCGCGCGTGCTGGGCGGCCTCGGCTGCCTGCAGTTGCCGCTGCTGGGCGGCCTGATGTATCTGTTCGTGGCCCGGTGGGATCTGAACGGGCCGGCGATCGCCGCGGGCGTCGCGCTCCCGGCCCTCGTGGCGGCGCTCAAGCTGCTCGGTCGGGCGTGGACGCGGTGGGCGCAAACCTACCGCGCGGAAGAAGGTTCCGCCGGGGAACCCGGCGAATCCGGTAGGGAATGAGCGGAGGGTAGCGTGGCACCGACGACGTGGCTTGCATCCCTCGTGAGCGAGGCTGCGGAGGCAGAGGCCTCCGCGGGTGGATCGGCGCACGGTGGTCACGCCCACCTGTGGGGCGAGCAGCATACCGTCCTCTACCGCATCGCGGTCGCGATCCACGACCTCTTCGTACCGATCTTCCAGTCGTGCGGGATGACCCACGAGGCGGCCGGCAAGCTGGCCGAGAGCCTCTTCCAGCCGTTCGTGATCACGACCTGGTTCGTGGGTCTTCTGATGCTGTGGCTCGCGCTCGCGACACGCAGGCGGCTGTCGCGGCTCCCGGAGAAGAACGTCGCCGGCTTCATGGAGCTGGTGGTGGAGTCGCTCGAGAACTTCACCGAGGGGGCGATCGGGCCGGGCGGCAAGCGCCACGCCTGGTTCATCTCCAGCCTGTTCCTGTTCATCGCGATCGCCAACTGGATCGGCCTCGTCCCCGGCTTCCTCTCGCCGGTCGGCGTCTCGGAGGAGAGCGCGCTGACGGGCATCAACACGACCGCGGCGCTCGCGCTGACGGCGTTCGTGTATGTGCATTTCGTCTCGATCCGCAAGACGGGGCTCAAGAGCTACCTGCTCCACTTCGTGGGCGAGCCGGCCTGGCTCGCGCCGCTCAACGTGCCGATCCACGTGATCGGGGAGTTGGCCCGGCCGCTCTCGCTGGCGTTCCGTCTCTTCGGCAACATCGGCGGCGAGGACAAGGTCCTCCACCTGCTGGCGCTGACGCTGGGGCTGGCGTCGCTGCCGCTGCATGTGCCGATGAGCCTGTTCGCCGTCTTCACCGGCCTGCTCCAGGCCTACGTGTTCACCGCGCTGACCTGTTCGTACATCGCCGGCTTCACCGCGCACCACGACGAGGAGCACGGCGAGGCGGGCGGGAAGGCGCGTCACGCTCCACAGCACGGTGCTTCGTAAGTGCTCAGGCAACTAGGGAGGTCTCACGCATGATCTACTTCGGGCTACTTGCGCTCGCGGTCGGGCTCGGTCTTCCGATCGCCGTCATCGGGGCCGGCCTCGGCCAGGGGAAGGCCGCCGCCTCCGCGTTCGAGAGCATGGCGCGGCAGCCGGGCGCCGCAGGCTCG
>CAZRDB010000133.1:6066-14192 GCA_964598695.1 uncultured Armatimonadia bacterium | reverse complement strand
CGTCGGCGGCACGTTCATCCTGCGCATCGAGGATACCGACCGCGAGCGCAACACGCCCGGGGCGACCGCCGACCTGCTCGCCAGCATGCGATGGATGGGGCTCGACTGGGATGAGGGCCCCGAGGTCGGCGGCGACTACGGGCCGTACCTGCAGTCCGAGCGCCTGCCGCTCTACAGCGCGGCCATCGACCGGCTGCTCGCCGAGGGCAAGGCCTACCACTGCTTCGCCACGCCCGAGGAACTGACCGCCATGCGTGAGGAGCAGCGCGCCAACGGGATCGTCGCCCCCAAGTACGACGGCCGCTACCGCGACTACGACCCGGCCGAGGCCCGCAAGCGGATCGAGGCAGGCGAGAGGCAAGTCATCCGCTTCCGTCTGCCCGACGAGGCCACCGTCATCGCGTGGGACGACGTCGTGAAAGGGACCATGCAGTTCCGGTCCGAGGACTTCGACGACTTCGTCATCTGCAAGGCCGACGGCTTCCCGCTGTACAACTTCGCCTGCGTGATCGACGACTCCAGCATGGAGGTCTCGACCGTGATCCGCGGCGATGACCATGCCTCGAACACGCCGAAGCAGATCCTGCTCTACCAGGCGCTCGGCCTGCCGCTCCCCGCCTTCTGCCACCTGCCGATGATCTTCAACGCTCAGCGGCGCAAGCTCTCGAAGCGCGACCCGGGCGTGCAGTCGATCGCGGGCTATAAGGAGCAGGGGATCCTCGCGAGCGCCGTCACGAACTACCTCGCCCTGCTCGGCTGGTCGTCGGGCGACGAGCGCGAGATCTTCTCGCTCCAGGACCTGGTGGAGCTCTTCAAGCTGGAGCGGGTCAGCTCGTCGCCGGCCGTGTTCGATCCCAAGAAGCTCGAGTTCCTTGGCGCCGAGCACCTCAAGGCGATCGCGGCCGAGGAGATCCTCCCCCACGCCCTGCCCTTCTTCCAGGCCGCCGGTCTGTGTGCCGATCCGCCGACCGAGGAGGAGCGGGCGCGCCTGCTCGAGGTGACGGAGCTGCTCAAGAGCCGCGCCTGGACCCTCAAGAACCTCGCCGACTCCTCGATCTACCTCCTGCGCGACGACTACCCCATGGACCCGGAGGGGACCCGCAAGCGCCTACTCGCCAAGCCGGAGACCCCGGAGGCGCTCGAGGGCATCGCGACCGCGCTCGCCGCCTGCCCGGCCTGGGATCTCGAGGCGACCGAGGCCTGCTTCCGCGCGGCGTGCGAGGCCGGCGGCTGGCACAACGGCGACGCGATCCACGCGACCCGTATGGCCGTCTCGGGCAGCCCGAAGGGCCCGGGCGTCTTCGAGGTGCTCGTGGCTGTCGGACGGGAGCGCACCGTCGAGCGGCTCCGCTCCGTCGCCGCCCGCATCCGCTCCGGCGAACTCACCGCCCAGTAGCAGGGTGAGTGGAGTAGGTCTGCCGGTGCATCTCCCGCAGCCAGTCGAGATCGGCCGCGAGCGTCGCGCGTGCATCGGCGAACCGGCCCGGGAACGCGGTGGCCAACCGATCCAGGACCCCTTCGACGTGGGCCAGGTAGGCCTCTGCCAGAACACGTCGGTGCGGCTGCGCCGTGATCTCCGCGAAACGCGCCCGCACCGGATTGTGGCCGGTTCCCGCGCCGGTCAGGAGCATGCCCGGGTACAGCTCGACCAGGTCCCGGAGCGCCATGCGTTGCTCCGGCGTCTCCGAGAGGTGGAGGATCGCCTGCCCGATGCTCCGCGCGGGATCGTACTCCCAGGGGTTGTACGCGTAGTCGGCCTGGGTGAGCAGCGGGATCCGGTTCGCTTCGTTCTGTGAGGCCAGCGGGTTGGCGAGGTAGCCCTCGACCACCGCGCACAGGTCTCGATCCCGGTGGAGCACCGGGCCGAGGTGGATCGTCGGGTTGGCGTCGTTCACCGGGTAGTTGTCCCACAGGAACAGCCGGTGGCCCACGATCCGCCGGTACGACTCCGCCGCCCCGCGAGTGACCCGCCCGACCACCGCGTCGCCGGTCCAGAACACGTACACGCTGGGGTCTAGCTCTTCGGCCAGGACCTCCAGGTACGCCCGCGCCGCCGGCTCCTCCCCGGTGCCCCAGTAGTAGACGGGGCAGAAGAGCATCCGCGCCTCCGGATCATGCCTCCTCAGCCGCGCGAGCAGCGCGTTCGTGAACCGGGCCTGCCCCGCCGGATCGATCCCCCCCGTGATGTCGTCGAACTGGATGTCGAACCATCGCACCCCCAGGCGCTGGAAGCCCCGGTAGTGGCGCCAGAGGAGGTCGAGGTCCTCCTCGCTGTCGTAACGGAGCAGACGCCGGCTGCCGATGTTGGGGTTCATGCTGAAGCAGAACGCGATCCCGTGGCGCTGGCAGGCGCGGACGACCTCGGCGTAGGCGGCCCGCTTCTCGAGCGGAAGCGGCTCCCACCACCGGTTGCACTCCGGCGCCCCCCACGCGTGGTGCTCGATGTCGGCCATGCTGCCGTAGCAGTTCATGAGGAAGTTCATCCGGTAGCGCGCCAGCACGGGGATCTCCGCGAGGTACTGCTCCGGCCTCCACAGCCACCCCTTGATGCCGCGGATCGCGAATCCGGGCTCTGTCCGCCCGGCGCCAAGCGGCGTCGGGAGCGGCAGCCGCGCGCTGGGCAGGTCGACCGCGAAGTCCTCCTCGATCGGCGCCCGGTCGGTCGGCGCCCAGTCGACGGGGGCGACCACCGCGCGCGCGAGCATGAACCACGGCGGCATCCCGATGGCGCCATCGACGGAGAGGTTCTCGACACGGATCTCGCAGGGGCCCGGCCGCAGCGTGCCGGGTGGGAGCGGCGCTGCTCGCCAGCCCCAGTCGTCGCTGGGGAACAGGTGGGGACCCTCCAGCACCGCCTCCCCGTTCACGCTCACGCGGACCGGACAGGGCGTGTGGCCGTCATCCAGTCGCGCACGGAGGAACAGCGCGAGGGGCTCGGCGGGGAGGGGAGGGCACTCGAACCGGGTCGCCATCCGCGAGTGGTCTCCGGTCGACTCCGCGTACACGTAGTTCACGCGAAGGGCGCCGCCCTTCTCGGCCCCGTACAGCGAGGCCGCGCCGCCGGTGAAGTCGGAGCCCGTCAGGCGCACGAGCGGAGCCGACGGGGTGGAGCAGGAAGAGAGACAGAGCCACAGCGCGAGCAGGCACGAAGACACGAAGACACCACGCTCCTCGTGAGACCCGGTACCGGTTCGCGCCCGGAGCGACGAAGCCCTCGCCGGACCTCACCCGGCCAAGGAGGTTCGCCCCGCAGTCGCGAACCCCCCCTCCGGCTCCCTACGGAGCCCAAGTGCAAGGAAGGAGCCGGACACCTATGGGCAAGATCCGCGTCCTGGTCTGGAACGAAGGACGGCACGAGAAGACGAACGAGACCGTCAAGAAGCTCTACCCCGAGGGCATGCACACCGTCATCGCCAAGGCTCTCGCTGAGAACCCCAAGTTCGAGGTCACGACCGCAACGCTCGACACCGACGACGACCACGGCCTCTCGGCGGAGGTCCTCGCCAACACCGATGTCATCACCTGGTGGGGCCACATGGCCCATCACCTCGTGAAGGACGAGGTCGCCGAGCGGGTCCGCCAGCGGGTGCTCGACGGCATGGGCTTCATCGGCCTCCACTCGGCCCACATGTCGAAGCCCTTCCGCCTGCTCATGGGCACCGGCTGCATGCTCAAGTGGCGCGAGATCGGCGAGAAGGAGCGTCTCTGGGTCATGGACCCCGCGCACCCGATCACCGAGGGCCTGCCCGAGTACTTCGAGCTGCCCAACACCGAGATGTACGGCGAGCACTTCGACATCCCGGCCCCCGACCAACTCGTCTTCGTGAGCTGGTTCGCCGGCGGCGAGGTCTTCCGGAGCGGCTGCTGCTGGCACCGCTGCCGCGGCAAGGTCTTCTACTTCCGCCCCGGCCACGAGACCTACCCGATCTACTACGACGCCAACGTCCAGAAGGTCATCGCGAACGCCGTGCGCTGGGCCAAGCCCGTCGCCTCGGCCCCGTCGCAGCGCGACCACTACATGCCCCCGCTCGAGGACATCGACTACGAGGGCAAGCCGTAGGGCTCGCCGGAGGAGGAACGGGCCGGGGCGCTCCCGCGGCGCTCCGGCCCGTTCGATCGGATGTGAGGCTCGCGCCCCGGCCTACCCCTGCGTGCGGCGGCGCGGCGTCTCCGGGGCCGAGGGGAAGAAGAGCGGGAAGGCGTAGTCGGCGCCCGGCGACGGGGCGTAGCCGCGACCCGTGTAGGTGAGCGCCTGCTCGAAGATCAGACCGAACGCTCCGATGTCGATCGGGGTCGCCGTCGCCCGGCCGTCGCCCTCGGCGTCCACCACGCGCAGCTCCCGCGGCATCGAGATCCCGCCCCAGTGGCGGACGTGCTGCTTCTCCGGCAGGGTCCAGTAGCCGTGGAACTCGGCGTCCTCCCAGCCGTCGAGCAGCCGCCGGAGGTGCTCGCCCTCACGCGCCGCGGCTCTCTCGCTCGCGAGGATGGTCATCCGGATCGGCGTCTCCGAGGGCACGTAGTCCTGCGCGAACCGGGCGCCCGAGTAGCCGGAGATCGTGTACACCGCGAACACCCCCATGCCCGTGGTGTCCTCGATCCGTGTGACCTTGAGGGTCTTGTCGCGCAGCCGGAGCACGAGGTACTTCGCGGTCGCACCCTGGTCGTCGATCACCTCGACGTAGGCAAGTCCCGACTTGGCGCCCACGCGGATGCAGTCGGTCCCCAGCGGCGGGAACGCGCTGTTGAACAGGTAGTTGGTCGCGAGGAGCTGCAGGCAGTCGCCGCGGTCGAGGTAGACGTCCCAGGCGAGGAACGGGTAGTAGCGGAACTGCTTGACCTCGGTGAAACGCCGGCCGTAGTCCCAGGGGAACTTGTGCTCGGCCGGCACCGGCCGCTTGCGCAGCACGAACGGGCCGCGGTAGAGGACCGGGTCGTCCGGGCCGCGCGAGAAGATCGGGCCCGGCCGGTAGGTCGAGTCTGCGGCCCGAGCCATCGCGTCGTACTTCGACTCGACGCGCTCCGGCTCGTCCTCGGTCGCCGCGACCGGCAGCTCGGCCGAGATGATCCCGGGGTCGCGCTCCGAGATCGTCGGATCGGGCGAGAGGCCCTCCTCCGCTTGGGCCCACCCCGCGGCGGCCAGGAGCAACGCCGCCGCCACCGAGACCGCCAGCGCGACCGCGCTCACCGGGCGCGGATCCACCCTCATTCCGTGCACCTCCGGAGCGGCGCGCCCTCGCGCGCCGTCTGCTCGTCCCCTAGCGGCCCACCACGCGCACGTCGTCCACGCGCATCGCCGGCAGGATCGCGCCCGGCTCCTCGCGGTAGTCCGAGCTGATCTCCGCGACGCGGGCGAGGAACTCAGGGTAGCTCCCCGAGATCATGGTCTCCTTCACCGGGTAGGCCAGCTCGCCATTCTCGATCTTGACGCCGAAGTCGAGAACCTGCGAGAAGTCCCCGCTCGTGCGGTTCACGCTCAGGTGGCCGACATCGACGAAGACGCCGTCCTTCACCTCGGCGATCATCTCCGCCAAGGGGCGCTCGCCCGGCACCGGGTTGCAGTTGGTCGGCGCGATGCCGCCCCGCGTCGAGTGGCCCGTGTTCTCCTCGCCGCCCTTGCCGGCCGTGTAGGAGTTGTGGAGGTAGGTCGTCAACACGCCTCGATCGACCAGCGTGAGCGTGCGGTGCGGGACGCCCTCGCCGTCGGTGGCCGAACTTCCGCCGCCGCCGGGGATGAACGGGTCGTCGACCAGCGTGACCGCCGGCGAGGCCACGGTCTCCCCGCGCTTGCCCACGAGGTAGCTGCGCTTGCGCTGGACGTCCTCCGCGTTCGCGTGGCCGGCGAGCATCGTGAGGATCCCGCCCGCGGCGCGGAAGCCGAAGATGATCGGCAGCGTGCCCGAGGCCAGATGGCGGGCCCCGAGGTAGCGCTGGGCGCCCTCCGCCGCGACGCGGCCGATCCCCCGCGGCGCGAAACGGTCCATCGTGCGGCCGTAGGTGTACTCGTGGAACGAGCCGACGTCGTCGCCGTGGCGGATCACCGCGCTCAGGTAGCACGAGACGCTCGAGCCGGTCCGCGAGACGGAGAAGCCCCGGCTGCTGACGAGGACGCTGCGGCCCCAGGAGCAACCGCAGCCGCCCATGACGGTCGCGTCCGCGGCGACGGCCAGGGCCCCCTCGACTTCGGGCAGGAGGAAGCCGATCAGGTCGGCGATCGAGAGACCGGCGACGGCCTCGTCGAAGAGCCCCGGCACCACCAGGTCGGAGCCGCCCGCCGGCAGCTCCCGGAAGTCGGGGTCGGGGTCGCCGATCGCGGCCAGCGAGGCCGCCGAGGCGCCGACCGTCGCGGCCGTCTCCCGGTCGAGCGTGCTGGCCGAGGTCCAGGCGCACGCGCCCCGGCGGAAGGCCCGCACCGAGAGCCCCGAGTGCGTCTGCGCCACGATCTCCTTGACCTGGCCGAGTTCCAGATCGACGGAGCGGTTCTCGCCCGCCCAGGCCGAGACGTCGGCGAACTCCGCGCCCGCGCGCACCGCCGCGTCACATGCCGCTTGCGCGGCGTCGATGAGGTCCTGCATCCGTGACTCCCCACTCTCAGCCGTCGCTAGCCCTCCTGGCCGCCGACGAGCATGTCGGTTACGCGCACGTAGGGCCCGCCGCCGCTGACCGGCATCGACTGGCCGTTCTTGCCGCAGGATCCGCCGCCCCACGAGAGTTCCCACTCCCGGGAGATCGCGTCCACCTTGTGCAGCGTCTCGAGCACGGTGCCGCACATGCAGACATCCCGCACCATCTCGCACAGCTCGCCCTTGCGGATCATCCGACCGCTGCCGGCGCTGAGCGTGTACTGGCCCTTCTCGCACATCACGTAGCCCCACTGGCCGTTCTCGAAGAGGATCCCCTCCTCGACGCCGCCGATCATCTCCTCGACGGGCGTGGCGCCGGCCTCGAGGGTCGTGTTGCTCATTCGCACGATCGGCATCGCGGCGAAGCCGTCGGCCCGCCCGCTGCCGTTGGGCGCCACGCCCATGCGGCCGGCCGACTCGAGCGTGTGCATGAAGCCGACGAGGATCCCGCCGTCGATGATCGTCCGGCGCTGGCCCGGCGTCCCCTCACTGTCGAAAGCGTAGCTGCCCCAGACCCGCGGGATCGTCGCGTCGTCGAGCACGTTGACCAGCGGCGAGGCGACCTGCGTCCCGAGCTTGCCGCCCAGGATCGAGTCGCCCGCCAGCACGAGGTCGGCCTCGGCGTTGTGGCCGAAGGCCTCGTGGATGAACACGCCTACGACCGAGGGGTGCAGCACGACGGGGAACAGACCGGCCGGCGCCCGACGAGCGGCGAGCAGATCGACGGCGCGCTGGGCGGCCTTGCTCGAGAAGCCCTCGATCGCGACCTCCTCGATCGCTTCCCAGCCCCCGAGCCGCGCCCGGTGCTCGCTCGCCTGCTGGCGGACCGAGCCCTCGGCCGTCACCACGGAGCAGCCGATCCGGCCCCGCGTCTGCTCGGTCTCGACGTAGGTCCCCTGCGTGTTGCAGACCATGGTCCGGGTGACCGAGTCACTCAGACCGACCGAGCTGTTGACCGCCCGCGCGCCCGCGATCCGGAGGATCTCCTCCTCGTGGCGACGCAGCAGGTCCATCTTGCGCTCGGCCGGCACGCTCCGCGGGTCGGTCTCGTACTCGTCGCAGACCGTGGCCTCGTGGGCCGGCAGCGTCGCGAGCACCACGTCGGTGCGCTTCGGAGCCGCATTCGCGGCCTGGACGGCCGTCTCGAGGCACTCCATCGCCCCGGCCGCGTCCACCCGGTTCGTCGATGCGAAGCCCCAGGCCCCGTCGTGGAGCACCCGCACGCCCAGACCCTCGGACTTCCCCCCGGAGAGACGGTCGGCGCGACCGTCCTGGCGCGAGATCGAGGTGTACTCCTGGACCACCACGCGCGCGTCCGCGAACGAGGCGCCCAATGCGGTCGCCCGGTCGCGCAGCCTCTCGAGCACGCTTCGCATAGATGACACTCCCCTCACACAACAGAACTCCCTTCGAACCGCCCCCCCAAACCCCTCCCGCGCGTGGAGGGAAGGCCGTCGGCCGACGCGAAGCAACCCGGCGGGCTGGAGTTCCTGGATGCTTCGTGCC
>CAZRDB010000133.1:0-6056 GCA_964598695.1 uncultured Armatimonadia bacterium | reverse complement strand
GGGGCATGTTGTGGTGGTCGCCCCACCTCCCGATTAAGTTTCCGGTCTACACGCTTAGTACGCCAACGCCGGCGCCCTGTGCACCCACAGTTGGGCCGAGGAGCACGACCCCCTCGCCGGCAACGCCGAGATGCGCCTGGTCGCCACGCGCAGGCCCCTGTTCGTCCCCTGCGCCGTCCTCCTGCCCCCGGGCTCCGGCGAGATGCCCTGGTCCGATCAGCCCGAGGCCATCCTCCGGTACCTCGGCGAGACCAAGGCCCGCGCCGTCCGCCTCGCGCCCAGCCGCCACGGCTACTCCTTGACGCCGACCGTCTCCGACGGCCTGCTCGCCGCGCTCGCGGAGACGGCGATCCCCGTCTGCATCGCCCTGGGTGAGATCGGGTGGGAGCGGCTCGACGAGACGATGGCCCGCCACCCGGGCCTGCGTGTCATCCTGGAACGCGTCGGCTATCGCCATGGGCGAACCGTGCTCCCGATGCTCGCGCGTCACCGGGGCCTCACCCTCGAGACCTCCTCGTACGTGGGCCACCGGGCGCTGGAAGAGGTCGTGGCGCGGTTCGGCGCCGGCCGGCTCGTCTTCGGCAGCGACCACCCGTTCCTCGACCCGGGCGCCGCGATGGCCCGGGTCCTGTACGCCGACCTCCCGGACGAGCACACGGAGGCGATCGCCGCCGGCAACCTGCGGCGGCTGCTGGAGCGGGGAGATCTGCCATGACCCTCCGCGAGCGCGCGCGCTCGGGCCAGTCGCTCCGTGACCTCCGGATCGTCGACGTCCACGGCCACGCGGGCCCCTACGGTGAGTTCCTCGTCCATGGCGCCTGGTGCGAGGATCTCCTCCGGACCATGGATGCCGCCGGCATCGAGGTCGTGCTGGTCTCCCCGCACATCGGGCTCGGGCCGGATGAGGCGGAGGCCAACCGGCTGGCGGTGGAGATGGCCCTCCAGGCGCCCGGTCGCTTCCTCCCCTACTGCACGGTCAACCCGAACCGCTCGCCGCGCCAGATCCGCGCCCAGCTCGAGCAGTACGTCGCCGGCGCCCGCTGCGTGGGCGTCAAGCTCCATCCCTCGCTCCACCAGGTCCCGATCGCCTCGTCACGCTACGAGCCCGTCTTCGAGTACGCCGTCCGGGCCGATGTCCCCGTGCTGATCCACACCTGGGACGGCTGCTCCCAGTGCAGCCCCCAGGCCTTCGGCGAGATCGCGCGCCGCTTCCCCGAGCTGCGGATGCTCATGGGCCACGCGGGGGGGACTCCCGCGGGCTACAGCGCCGCCGCGCAGGTGGCGCTGGAGTCCCCCAACATCCACCTCGACATCACCGGCTCGCAGTCCCACTCCGGCGCGCTCGAGCGTCTCGTCTCGACGGTCGGCGCCTCGCGGATCCTGTACGGCAGCGACATCCCGTTCATCGACCCACGGCCAAAGCTCGGCCAGGTGCTGTTCGCCGAACTCTCCGACGAGGTCAAGCGCGCGATCCTCGGCGGCAACGCGCGAGCGCTGTTCCGCCTCGAGCCCCTGCCCCCGAACGGTTGCGGGGGGTGCGCGGCGTGAGACTCGGGGTGATCTCCGACATCCACGGCAACGCGACGGCGCTGGAGGCCGTCCTGGCCTCCCTCGCCGAGCGCGCGGTCGAGCGGATCGTCTGCTTGGGCGATGTCGTCGGCTACGGCGCCGAGCCCGACCTGTGCGTCCGCCTGGTGCGCGCCTCGTGCGCCGCATGCATCGCGGGCAACCACGATCGCGCCGTGATCGACACGCGGTCGCTCGCGTGGTTCAACGCCGACGCCGCCGAGGCGCTCCTCTGGACCGCTCGCGCGCTGCCCGCCGAGAGCCGCGACTGGCTGGCCGAGCTGCCGACCACCGACGTCGTCGAGGGGGTGCTCCTGTGCCACGGGGCGCCCTCCAACCCGGACCGCTACCTGTTCGATTGCTGCACGGCCGAGGCCGAGTTCCGGGCCTTCGCGGAGCGCGTCGCCCTCTTCGGCCACACGCACCTCCCCGCACTCTACGCGAGGGAGGAGGCGGGGGGAGAGGTCGTGCACCGCGTTCCCGCCGAGACGGAGGGCGCCACCCTCGACCTCGCCCCCACCGCGCGGCTCCTCCTCAACCCGGGCAGCGTGGGGCAGCCCCGCGACCGCGACCCCCGCGCCGCCGCGCTCATCCTCGATCTCGATGCCCACCGCGCCGAGTTCGTCCGCGCCGAGTACGACATCGCTCATGCCCAGGCCCTGATGGCCGCCGCGGGCCTCCCTCCCCGCCTCGTGCGGCGCATCGCCCACGGCGTCTAGCGTGTCTGACGAGAGACTCTCGGAGGTGCTGCCATGGCCGTGCACTGGAGCGCACTGCCGCGCTTCGCTCCCCTGATCTCCTGTGTCGCGCTCGCGGCGCTCGCCGTGGCCGCCGCCGCGCAGGAGGCCGACTGGTCCGGCGACCTCGTCGGATTCCGCACCCGTGGCGGCCGCCTCGCCGGCCTGTGGGTCGATCCCACGGGCCGCGGCACGGCCGGAGCGAGCCGGATCCTCGACGCCGGGTTCCGCGGCATCGAGCCCGGGCCGGCGACTCGGACCGAGCGCACGCCGACGGGCATTCGCGTCGAGGGGCTTGAGGCGACCGTCGAGAGCCGGCTGGAGAGCCCCCAGGCGACCGAGCCCTGGCTCCTCGAGCGAGGCTCCATCGGCCGCACCTTCGCCGTCCCGGCCGGCTCCTTCGCCCGCGTCGAGGCACGGGTGCCTACCTGGCAGGGCACCGACAGCGCCGTGACCCTGCGGCTTCGTCTCGGCGGCCCGGAGGGCGAGGTCGTCGCCGAGAGGCGCGCGACCGACATCCGCGACAACTCCTGGCAGGCGCTCGACTTCGCGCCCCAGCCCGGGGGCACGTACTGCTTCGAGCTGAGCGACCCCGAGGGCCAGGTCGGCTGCTGGGCCATCCGTGGGGCCGACGGCCTCGCGGGCGTCCCCTGCCACGACGGCCATCCCGCTCCCAATGCGCCGCTCCCGGTCCTCCGTGTCGCGCACCGCCGCACCGTGGGGGCCGCGACCGTCGAGTACGTCGTCGCCGAGCGCACCCTCCGCGCCGTCCTCTCCGTCGAGCCGTCGGCCGGTGACCCCGTCCCGTCGATCCCCTTCGAGATGCTGTACGCCTGGGACAACACCGGCTACGACTGCACCGCGCGCAGCGTGCCCTTCTCGCGGTTCCTGACCGACGCCATGCGCTACATGCCCGTGCAGCAGCTCAAGCGCTGGGTCGAGCGCGAGGGCTGGTACGAGCTGACCCTCAGCGGCCACTCGTGGATCGAGGCCGAGGGCACCGGCGACCACGACCTGCGCCTCTCGGCACCGAATCCCCAGCTCCGCTGGCACCTCCGAGGGCAGGAGACGCTCCTCGAGTTCTCGTGCGCCGCGGGCTCTCCGACGGAGTGGTCGCTCGACTTCCTCCCGCGCGAGGACACCGTCCCCGACGACTGGCCCCGGTTCGTGCTCCCCGACGCGCGGGCGACCGAGGAGGCCAACCGCTTCTTCTGGGAGCGCGCGCTCACGTACCCGCCCGCCTGGGGCCCGTCGGCCTGGTACGATTGGATCGCCCAGACCCGGTTCTGGCACCTCGGTACGCACCTCGACGAGCAGCGCAACCTCCTCGAGGGCAACCCGATGACCCCCGAGGGCTATGTCCATACCTGGGGCGCGACCGTCGGCTGGCCCTTCCCCGAGAGCCCCCCCTACGACACCCGCCACGCCGACAGCAACGCCCGCTGGATCCTCGCGTGCTGGCGCTACGCGCTGTGGACCGGCGATCGCGACCTGCTCGTACGGCAGGCCGAGCGCCTGCGCCGCGCGATGGAGTACCAGCTCACGGTGCTCGAGGGGGCGGAGGCAGGCCTGATCCGCACGGTCAGCAAGGACGTGCACGGCCGCCACCAGGGCCTCGGCAACAACTACTGGGACATCCTCCCCTTCGGCGGGCTCGACGCCTATGCCAACGTGGTCTGGTACGCCTCGCTCGAGGCGATGGCGCAGATCGAGGAGATGCTCGCACAGGAGCCCGGCGCCGCCGCCCGACGCGCACCGGAGGAGTACCGCGCCCTGGCCGCGCGGGCGCGCGAGGCCTACAGCCGCACCTTCTGGGACGAGGACGCCGGCCGGTTCATCGGCTGTGTCGACATCGACGGCGCACGCCATGACTACGGCTTCACCTTCGTGAACCTCGAGGCCATGGCCTACGGCCTCGCGAGCCCGGAGCAGGCCGCACGGATCTACCGGTGGATGGAGACCGAGCCCACCAGCTCGGGCGAGGCCGACACCTACTCGCGCTGGATCTTCGCTCCCCGCGCGACCACGCTCCACAACCCGCGCTGGGAGCCCGAGACGGGTAGCCTGGAGCCCGACTGCCCGCGGGAGCCCTGGTGGATGTACGGCTGGCGTGGGACCGCGTTCGGCGACCAGTGCCAGGATGGCGGAGCGATCCTCTACACCAGCTACTTCGACCTCGTCGCCCGCACCCGGCTCCTGAGCCCCGACAGCGCCTGGAAGCGGTGGGAGGAGATCCTCGGGCGCTGGCGCATGGACGACCGTCTCTGCGGCGGCCCGCCGCTGATCCGCGGCGAGCACCCCCAGCTCATCGACCCGGGCTCAACCGGGACGGACATGCCGTTCCCGGAGAGCGGCATGGTCCCCTGCTGGCTCCTGCATGCCGCCATGGGCGTTCAACCGACGCCCGAGGGCCTCGTGATCGCGCCGAGGCTCCCCGGCGCGCTCCCGTGGATCGAGGTCCGCAACCTCGCGTACCGGGGCCTCCCGATGGACCTGCGCGTCACGCCGAGCGACGTCACGCTCCGGTGCCGGGCCGAGGGATACGAGTTCACCTGGACCCGTGGGCTGGGGGCCGACGGGCGCGTCGTCTTCCGCGAGCCGCCGGCGCCCGTGCGGTTCCCCGAGGAGCCGCTCTCGGCCGGGTCCGGGCAGTGGAAGGCACACTGGATCTGGGGCCCCGACCCGGAGGCCGAGGAGGTGTGGCTCCGGGGCTCGCTCGTGCTCGCCGACACCCCTCGGAGCGCCTGGCTGACCGTCACGGCCGACAACACCTTCGAGCTGTACGTCAACGGGGAGCGCGTCGGCGCGGGCGACGACGCCTGGCAGACCCTGCACCGCTTCGACCTCAGCACCGCGCTCCGTGCCGGCGAGAACGTGATCGCGCTCCACGGGGGCAACCTCGGAGGGCCGGCCGGACTGCTCGCGGAGGGGCGGGCGGAACTGCCGGACGGATCGACGGCGCCGATCCGCACCGGCGCCGACTGGCGCGCGGCGCCCGGGCCGCTCGAGGGCTGGGCCGCAGCGGCCGAGCCGGCCGGCTGCGTTCCCGTCGCCGACTTGGGGGCTCCCCCGGTGCAGCCGTGGGGGCGGCTCGATCCACCCGTGCGGTGAGCGGTCGCGCCTACTCGGCCGCCGTGGGCCGAGGGCCCCGGACGAGGATGCGGTCGATAACGAACGCGAGGCCGATGCTCAGGCCGTCGGCGATGGTCGTCCAGAGGCGGGAGCCGGCCATGAGGACGCCGGCGAGCGGCCCCGCGGCCGACGGTCCCACGATGGGGCTGAGCTGCGGCACCAGGAGCACGAGCAGCGCCGCCTCACGCACCCCGAGCCCCGCCGGGGTCAGGAAGCTGACCATCGAGAACACCCACGAGAACGCGTAGGTCGCGCCCAGCAGCGGCAGCGCCGAGAGCGGCAGCTCCGGCACCACCGCGAGCGTCAGGACGTGGAAGCTCACGCCCTGGATCCCCCATGCCACGACCCACCATCCCAGGATCCGCGCCACGCCGGCGCCCGTGAGGTGGACGGCCATCGGCTCCCGCCCCATGCGCGTGAGCGCCTTCCGGACCGCCCACTCCAACACCTTGGGGTGGAGCAGGGGGAGCAGGGGGACCGCGATCAGGCACAGCCAGGGGTAGTAGCGAGCCTCCGGGTGGGCCGCCAGCACGTCGGGTGCGAGGAAGACCTTGGCCTGGAACGGCAGCGCCACCGCGAACAGCAGGAAGCCGACGACGAGCATGCAGACCGACTCCACCG
>CAZRDB010000132.1:827-14201 GCA_964598695.1 uncultured Armatimonadia bacterium | reverse complement strand
GGCCGATCGAGGCACGGCGCGCCCTCGAAGGTGTCGCCGATCCGCCGGCAGAGCAGTTGCCGCGACGGCCCCTCGCCGCGCGGGTACTTCTCCGCGTCGATCCGGAAGCCCGGGGCGCAGATCGGTCGGGCCCGCAGCTCGGTGAGGAGATCCTCGAACTCGAGGCCGCTCCAGATCAGCTCGCCGCACACCGTGACGAACGCCGACCGCGCGACCGCCACTCGCTCGCGGGCGGCGAAGACGCGGGGGCTCAGCCTCTCCTCGCCCAACAGCGCCCGGGCCTCGGCCAGCGCGACATCGCTGTCGGTCTCGTGGGCCGAGACGAGGTAGAAGTAGCGGCGACTCACGGGGACTCCTTCGGCGGCCGGCAGCGGGTGCAGGGCTCCAGACCGCGACGCAGCGCGGCCTCGAGCGACAGAGGGCTCCCGCCCTTCGCGTGGGGGCAGGAGGGGCGATGGTAGCACTTCCCGCTCGGGGTCGCGACCACTTCCGCGTTCCGCTCGCCCTCCGGCAGCCGCCTCTCCGCCCGCGCCGGCAGTGCCCCCGGCCTCTCGCGCGACCAGCTCCGTACGTCGAACTCCCGAACGGGGTCGCGCTCGGCCCTGGCGAGTCCGCGCCGCAGCAGCTCGGCGTTCACGCAGATCCTTCGTCCGCCCCCGAGGATGTAGGCCGCCGCGCGGGGGAGCCCCTCCGAGTCGTGGGGCCGCGCGCGGCTCAGCGCGATCTCGACGGTCTCGCTCTCGACCAGGGCCTGAAGGCACTCGCGCGCGGCGCGGTCGACCTCCGCCGACTCCACGGCCTCCACGCCGGCGAGGCGGAACGGGCCCAGCTCCTCATCGTGCAGGGTGACGGGACCGATCGCGCGCGCATGGTGGGCGTAGGCGGTTCGCGGCGTCAGCGCCGCCTCGATGGCCCGCTCGTCGCCCGTCCGTACGCGGGGTGGGCAGCCGGCGCAGGCCACCGCCAGCGCGAGAGCCGCGAACGTGCGCGCTACTCGACCGACCATACCCGGTACCCCACGACGCGCTTCCCCCGCACCAGCGGCCATTCCGCGAGCGCCTCCGGGACGGGGCGGTCGGCCCGCACCTTGTGTACGACGCGGGAGCGAGCGACGCGACACGCCTCCGCGAGTGCTTCGGTCGCGACGGGCCCCTCCCGGCCCAGCTCCCGCAGAGCGTCCATGTCTTGCGAGCCGACCACGGGGTCGGGGAAGAGCGGATCGAAACAGACCACGTCGAAGCTGCGGTCGGGGAGCCCCTCGAGGATCTCCTGGTGGTCGCCCGTCCGCACCTCGATGCGCCCCATCGCGTCCTCCAGCTCCGGCCAGGCCGTCGCCGGGCCACGCAGTCCGAGCCGAACGAGCGCCGCCATCACCGGGTGGCTCTCGATCCCCACCACGCGGCCCGACGGCCCGATCGCCCACGCCGCCACGGTGGCATCGACCGCCTTGCCGAGAGTGGCATCGAGCACGAGCATCCCCGGCTCGAGCCCCGCGGCCCGCACGAGCGTGTCCGGTTCGCCCTTCCGCAGCCCGAGGACGCGGTTGCGCGCCAGCCCCGGATGGTGGAAGAAGGGATGGGCCATCGCGGCCGTGTGGTAGCGGGGCCCCTCCCGCGTCAGGCTGACGACTCCGTCGTACCCCTCCGCCAACGTCCCTCGCACCGTTCGGCGGCCCCGCACGAGCACCTCGGCGGAGATCTCGCCCGCGAGCCGCGCCGCGATGGCTTCGTCCTCCTCCGAGGGCCTCGCCGGGAGCAGGATGGCGATCCGCTCGCTAGCCGTCGCGCGCCTCCCGCAACACCGAGATCGCCGCGGCCCACCGCGCGGGCCCGCCCGCGACCTCGATCGCCTGCTCATAGCCGAGGAAGTCGAGCTGCTCGAACAGGCGGCCGAAGGGGACACTCCCCTGCCCCGGCGCGCATCGTCCAAGGGGCTCGCCGGGCGTGCCGGTCCAGTCCTCCGCGACGACATGGCCGAGGAGATCGCCGCCCACATCGGTCGCGCCGCTGACTCCCTCGCCCGAGGCCTCCGCGTCGCACGTGTTGAGCGTCCACCGCAGCGCGGGAGTCTGGGCCGCCCGGAGCATCTCGGTGATCTCGAGAGAGCCCTCAAAGAAGGTCTCCACACCCGATGCGACGCAGACCGTGAGATCGTTCCGCTCGGCCCATTCCCCCAGGTGCATCAGCGCCCGGATGCAGGCGAGACGGAACTCCTTCACCCGCTCGAGCGAGCGCGTGTCACCGGGCTGCGGCGTCGGAGCCGCAAGCAGCACCGTCGTGCCCGCGGGAACAGCCGGCTGCTCGGGCGGTGTCTCGTACGGCAGCGCCAATGGGCACCGTACCGCGCCGACCGCGACGCCGGCCGAGCGCCCCGTGGCCAGCAGTGCGGGAGACGCGAGCACCACACCGTCGGCGCCGGCCGCAACGGAGGCCGCGACCTCGGCGTCATCTCGCACGGGAACACACAGACGGATCATCCGACCCACACCTCCGAGGCCCACGCCGATCGCGGCAGCCGCCCGAGGGTCAGTTTCGGAGGTGGGAGCGCCGGCCCCTGCAAGGGGAGGAGCCGCAGGGCTACCGCGGAGCCGGGAGCCAGGTCGGCCACCAGGAGGTCGACGGGCCGGAGGTGACGCGGCGCACGTCCTTGCCATCGGCGGACATGGTGCAGACCTGCCACTCGCCGCGCGCGTCGGTCTGGAACGCGATGTGCGCGCCGTCGGGCGACCAGGCGGGGTGGCTGTCGTTGCCGGGGCTGGCGGTGAGGCGCTCGAGGCCCGTTCCGTCTGCCGCCATGGTGTAGATCTCGCCGTTGCCGTCACGGTAGCTCTCGAACGCAATCCGGGTGCCGTCGGGCGACCACTCAGCCCACGCGTCGTAGCTCGGGTCCGCCGTGAGGTTCGTCAAGTGGCCCGTCTCCAGCTCCAGGGCGTAGATGTCGAAGTCGCCGGAGCGCGAGGAGTGGAAGGTGAGCACCTTCCCGTCCGGCGACCAGTTCGGGTGGAAGTCACTGGCCGGGTCCATCGTGAGCCGGGTCTGCTGCGAGCCGTCGGCCTGCATGACGTAGATCTCGGGGTTGCCGTCCCGATCGCTCTGGAAGGCGATCCGCGACCCGTCCGGCGACCAGGAGGGATGGTAGTCCCACGCGCTGCTGTTGGTGAGCTGTCGGACGTTGGCGCCGTCGGCGTCCATCACGCAGATCTCCCAGTTGTCTCCCGGCTTCGACTGATACGCGACCTTCGCCCCATCGGGCGACCAGACCGGGTGCACGTCCGGCGTCAGGTTGTGGGTGAGCCGCACCGGGTCGGTTCCGTCGGGCGCGACCGTGTAGATCTCCCAGTTGCCGTCGCGGTCACTCACGAAGCCGATCCGGGGCCCGCCCGGCTGACCGAGGGCGACGGCGCCGAGCCATGCCGCGAGGCCGATGCAGGCGCACGAGAGCCACAGACGGCTCGATCTCGCGTGCTGCGCCATGGCCAGTTCCTCCCGCTTCCCTTCGCGTCGAGCGCCTAGAACTCGTAGGCGCCGGTCAGCACCACCGAGTGGCCGTCGTAGGCGAGAGGCCCCGTCCCGCTCTCGATCTGCCGAGCCAGCGTGAGGCCCAGGCTCAGGTCGTGCGCGGCCCGGTACGAGCACGTGAGGCGCGCGTCGGCGGTGAGGGCCCGGAAGGTGCCGATCGTCCGGTAGGTGGCGTACGAGCCCGTGATCGACGCCTTGCCGTGGGCGTAGCTGAGGCTCGTGGTCCAGCCCCCCAGGTCGCAGTCAACCGTGGCCCCCGGCGCGCCGGAGGAGACGTAGCGGATGTGGTCGTACTGCGCGAGCGCGCTCCAGCGACCACTCCAACTCCGCATCCACAGCGCGCTGAACCCCACACTGCCCACCACCACGCCGCGCCCCGGGTTGCGGAACCGCCCCACCGAGAGCGTGGCCGCCACGAGACCGAGGTCGGCCGGGTAGCTCGAGCTGATCTCGAACGACGTCTGCTCGGGGTAGAGCAGCACTGGAACCACCGCGGTCTGGTTGCCGAGGTAGGAGGTCACCGAGCCGTCCACCCGGCGGTACCGCAGCGCGTACTCCAGCGTGAACTTGCTCCGGTTCCTGATCCGCCCCGTGAGCCACAGCCGGTCGACGGTCTGGCTCTCCGTGAATCCCTGCGGCGTCGTGAGGTCGGGCCGGACGGAGTAGCGCCGCCCGATGCGCCGCTCGTAGCCGAACGAGGTGCGCAGGTGGCGGAGCCCGGTGTAGGTGCCGGACAGTCGCACGGTCGCCGAGGCCGGGTTGTAGGTGTTGGCCGTGATGGTCCGCGGCGCCGCCACGTACGACACCGCCGCGTTGAGCAGCATGTGGCCCCCGGCACGGTACTGCACCCCGGCGGCCGTCGAGAGGCTCGTCGCTCGCTGCCCGCCGAGGACCGGGTAGCGAGCGCTCCGCCAGCCGGCCGCGACCCGCCATTGGAGGTCGGCGTCGTCGGCCGAGGCGGCCGAGACCGACGCGCGCGTGGTCACGCGGTTCGCCCGCAGCCAGCCGCCCGTGCGGCTGATGCCCGCCGTCCGATCGACGTAGCGGGAGACGGACACGGCGGCCTGGAACGTGGTGTCGCCCGAGGTCCAGTCCACCCGCGCTCCCAGTTCGTCGGTGCGGAACCCGACCGGCCGCGTGCTCCCGAGCGGGCTCGCGTAGTCCCGCCGCGCATAGGTCACGTCGACCCACGTCTCGCCTCCGAGCCGCGCCCTGCCGAGCACCGCGAGGTTGGTTCGCGTCGCGGGCCCGGCGGCGGGGCCGAAGTCGCGCAGGAAGTCGTTTCGGTCCCACTCCGCACGGAGGGTGGTCGCCGCATCGAAGCCGCGCACCAACAGGTCGGCGCCGCTGCTGTGCAGCCCGGGACCACGGAGACCGATCTCGTACATCACCTCGCGGTCGCCATCGGTTCCCATCGCGCGAAGGCTGTCGAGCACGAAAGCGCGCGACGGCTCCGTGTAGTAGTAGCGCCGGTAGCGGCCGGCGTTCCCGGAGACCCCCGTCACCACCGACCCCGCAGTCACGAACGTCCGGTCGCGCGCCGCATCCTCGAGCACCGCCTCGGGCACGATGAGGAGCTTGTCGCGCGGCGCCGGCGTGGCGGCCGGTGCGGCCGGCTCCTCGCCCGCGACGGCCGCGGACCGGCCGGCGCCGTCGACAGGCAGCGGAGCGCCCCCGGCCCATCCAGGGCCGGCGAGCGCAAGCCAGGCCGCGCATACGACGGCTCCGACCCCACACTGCGCCAGGCGGCTCGTTGTCACGGTTCGCGTCCTCCGTTGTCCCACGGGGCGGTTCCGCGTTCGCTACTCGAGGTAGTACGGGCTCGTGTCGGATCCGTGGATCTGCTCGTGGCACCCCGATTGCCAGCACGTCGCGCCGCCATAGTGCGCGACGGCCTGCTCGGTGTGGCATTGCAGGCAGATCGCGCGACCCGGCAGGCGCAGCAGCGAGTCGTTCGGCGTGCCATGCGCCTTGTGGCACGTGAGACAGCCATTCGCGAGATCGCTCGCGACCGGCTCGTGCTCGAAGACGAACGGGGGCTGCTTGTCGGCGTGGCACTCGACGCACGGCTCCACCACCGGCTCCCCGTCGGTCACGGATGGGGCATGCGAATCGTGGCACTCGGAGCACGTCACGCGGCCCTCGCGCACCGGGTGATGGGAGTACTGGTGGAACCCGGCCTCCACGCTCTCGTGGCACGAGAAGCAGAGATCGCGCTCGGCCTGGCCGACCAGGGGGTCGTACTTGAGCAGATGCGCGCCGGACTCGGGCTCGTGCATGGAGTGACACTCGTTGCAGGTGACGCCGGCCTCCCAGTGGTCGGAAGAGACCCAGGCGCTCCGCGAGATCGTCGGGTGACAGACCAGGCAGCCGTCTGCCATCCACGCCCTGCTCTCGTCCGTCGAACCGAAGATCACGGCGGGGTCGGCCGTCTCGAGGTGCGCGCTGCCACGCCCGTGGCAGGCCTCGCAGCCCCCGTACCGGCCCTCCTCCTCCTCGCGCGTCACGATCCGGAGGTGGCGCACGGCGCCGGATCGCTCCACCTGCTCGGGATGGCAATCGACGCACAGCATCGAGCCGACGGCGTAGAGATCGGGGGCGGCCGCGATCATCCGCGGGTCGGTCCGATGGCCGTCGTCTTCTCCCTCCGGCGCGGTCTGGGCGGCCGAGGCGAACGCGACGCCCAGTGCGACCACCCCCAGGCTGAGGAGGACGCCCGTTCTGCCCAGTCGGCTTCGCTCGATCATGGCTTGGCTACTCCTCCACGACACGACTCGCGCTACGGCGCGAGTGAGGTGAAGATGCCGTCCGCGATGTCCAGCAGTCGGTTGACGTAGGCGTTGTTGTGGATCCCAGCACTGCCATCGGCCACGGCGAGGTTGGTGTCATACTTCGCGATCTGGTAGCGCACCTGGTCGGCGGCGTCGAGGGTCGAGGGGTCGATGTACTCCGGTGCGCTGGCCGTGAAGTAGGCGCGCGTGGCCGCGAGGCGGGCCCGCGTGGCGTCCTGGATCTCCTCCATCGCGGCCGGGAGCGTGGTCTCCGCGTCGGCGTGGCACTCCGCGCACGCCGCGGGGATCTCGGGCTCGAACGTGTGGCCCGTCCCGACCGGGTTGTCGACGGTCGGGTCCTCGTTCGGCACCCGGTAGACATGGCAGTCCACGCACAGGGCGGCCGTCGCCGTCGTGTGCGCCGAGTTCGGGCCGCGCAGCTCGTTGCCGGCCTCGTCGGCGCCGCCGATCCCCAGCATCACCTCGCGCTTGCCGTGGCGCGGGTTCGGCGCGCTGGGCGGCGTCTGAGCAAGGCTCGCGAGCAGGTTCTCGTACGTGCTCGGGCTCGTGTGGCACCCGCCACAGAGCTGGTCCTTGGGCGAGCGCAACTCCGCGTCGTTGGGCGAGCCGTGCGGCGCGTGGCAGACCACGCAGGTGATGCCGTTCCTCGCGACCACGGTCTCGTTCTGGAGCGCGAGAACGACATCAATGCCGCCGGCAAGGGCCTTCTCCGCGGAGTGGCACGAGAGGCACTCGTCCGACGCGTGGCTCGAGCCCTTCAGGCCCTCCAGCGCGTACGAGTGCTTCGACTGGCGCCACTCCTCGAGGTACGGGTGGTGGAAGCCCTGGTGGCACCGGCCACACACGTCCGCCTCGAGAGGGACCGCCATCGCCACCTGCTGGGGATTCCGAACGTGGTTGCCCCCGGCGCCATGGCAGTTCTCGCACTGAACGTTGGCGAGCTGGGGCGTGTCGGCTCTGCTCGTGTAGCCGCCCGCGACGCCCCAGCCGACGGTGTGACAGGGTAGGCAGTAGGCATTCTCCGCCTGGCCGATCCGCTCGAGCGTCGGCAGCGCCTGGGAGTGGGCGGTCGCGGTCCACGCGGCGTGTGAGCTGCGGTGGCAACCCGCGCACACGTCGGCCCCCACGAACGCGGCGGTCGCGGTTCCGCCGTCCGACGGCTGGCCCGGGGTCGTCGTGATGCAACTGGCCAGCCCGCAGAGCAGTGCGGCGAAGACCAGGAAGCGGAGCATGCTCGCAAGGCGCATGTGGGGCTCCTCCCTTGCACTCGACTGCATCTTGCGCAGGCATTTCCGCTTCCCGCAGGCAGCACCTTCTGCCTTTTCGCGCGATTCCGCGGCCCGCCGCGCGGGGCGATCGCTTGCCTCCCGGCCCCGCGCGGCCTATGCTGCCGTACGCACGGGCTTTCGGGCACGCTTCGGATGCAGGGGATCCGAACGACTGGGCCATCTGGTGCCACTGCCCCGCGGACCGCCCCCCACGGCTCCGCCACCTCTTCGATCGCGTCGCGTCGCCACGCCCACCGCACCGAGGGAGGTCGATCGCCATGTGGCGCAGCATTCGCGTTCCCGCACTCACGCTCGCCCTGCTCCTCTCATGCTCGGCCTGCTGGACGGTCCATGCACAGGGAAGCCTCGAGGACGAGCGCGTCATGCTCCAGGCCTTCCACTGGGACTCCTGCCGCTGCGGGGATCCCGAGCATCCGACCTACGGTCCCACCCGCTGGTACGACATCGTGAGGCACCGGGTCAGCGAGATCCGCGATGCCCGGTTCGATCTGGTCTGGCTGCCCCCGCCGTGCGATGCGGGGGACTGCGGCGAGGGCTATGCGCCGCGACGTCTCTTCACCCTCGACAACCAGTACGGCTCGGCCGAGCAACAGCGTCGTCTCCTCGAGAAGCTGCTCGAGGCGGGGATCGAGCCGGTCGCGGACGTGGTGATCAACCACCGCGTCGGCGCTCGCGACTGGGCCGACTTCGAGGACCCGCCGTGGGACACCGGCGCGATCTGCTCCGACGACGAGTACTTCGCGCGTCCCGAGATCGCGGGCGCGTCCCCTCCCCCGCCGCGCGGCGCCCCGGAGCAGAGTCCCCCGTACGACGGCCCCTGCGAACGCTGCGGCGCTCGCGACCTTGACCACACCAACGCCCAGGTCCGCGAGGGCATCGTGCGGTACCTGCTCCTGCTTCAGTCCATCGGGTACCGGGGCTGGCGGTACGACATGGTCCGCGGGTACCCGGCCAAGTGGGTCGCCCTGTACAACCGGGCGACCGAGCCGAAGTTCTCGGTCGGCGAGTACGACTTCAGTTCCGACTCGCACGCGCGGGGCTGGGTGTGGCACTCCGCATCCGATGCGGCCGCGAAGGGCTGGAAGCACCTCGCCTCGTCGAGCAGCGTGTTCGACTACAACACCTACTGGACTCTGAAAGCGAACAAGGGCAACTACGGGGCCCTGTACCCCCGCAACGCGCGCGGCCGCGAGGGCGAGCCGGTGACGCCGGGGCTCCTGGCCGACGAAACCGACGGCCTCCCGTGGAAGGGCCGCTGCGTCACGTTCGTCGGCAACCACGACCAGGGCTATCGCACCAAGGACGGCAAGCCGGACTGCGACCACCTCACGGACCACTTCCGCAACGGATGGGAGATCGAGCAGGCCTACGCGTACATCCTCACCCACCCCGGGGTGCCGACGGTCTTCTGGAAGCACTACTTCGAGTGGGGCGATGATCTCCGACTGAAGATCAAGGCCCTGATCAACGCGCGGAAGGTCGCGGGGGTCCACGCCTCGAGCGCCCTGCACCCGCAGGACAACGCACGGGCGAAGGGAGTCTACGCGGCTCGTGTGGAGGGCCACCGGGGCGACCTCTACGTGTGGATCGGAGGCAACAAGGCGAAGTGGGAGCCCTCGGACTCGGGCTACGCCAACTACCGGGACTACGCCCATGGCAACGGTTGGCAGGTGTGGCTCGCCCTGCCCGCCAACCCGCCCTGGCAGAGGGCCCCGCTCGCTGGGCCCTTGCCGGTCCCGATGCCGCGGGATCCCGCGCAGATCGACGTATCCGCGGACCTGATCCGCGAGCCCTAGTCGCGACGCCCGGCGGGGCGCCCGATCGGGGCCCCGCCGGGTCTATCCCCCGCCGGCGCAGAGCCCCGCGAGGAGGATGACCGTCCACTCGGCGATCTCGGAGCTGGCCCCCAGGGTGTCGCCCGTGTGGCCCCCCAACAGGCGTCCCACCGAGCGCGCCGCCAGCAGCGACAGGCCCGCGCCGAGCGCCAGGAGCAGCGCGTGCCCCGGTCCCCAGAGCGCCAGGGGCGCGGCAACCGCAAGGGCGAAGCCCACGTGGGCCGGCCGCGCCTCGTGGAAGAACGATGCCCCCATCCCCCCGTCGCGCGCATACCCACCCACACAGCACAGGGCCACCTGCACCGCGCGCCCCACGACCGCCGCGGAGACCAGCACCACCGCTGCCCGGGCCGGCTCGAGTGCCGACAGCGCGGCGACCTTGAGCAGGAGCGTGCAGACGAAGGCCATCACCCCGAAAGCGCCAACACGGCTGTCGCGCATGATCTCCAGCATCCGGGGACGATCGGCGTTCGAGCCGATCGCGTCAGCGGTGTCCATCAGGCCATCCATGTGGAGCCCGCCCGAGAGCGCGAGCAGCGCCGTGCAGCCGAGGGCGGCCGCGAGCACGGTCGAGCCGCTCAACGTCCCCAGCCAATACGCAAGAGCACCGCCCAGCCCCACCACAAGCCCGCAGGGAGCGAACCAGTAGAGCATCGCCCCCGCCGCGACGGGCGGCACCGCCGGCACCGGAATCCGCGTCAGAAGCCCGAGGGTTGCCGTGAAGGTCCGCAGGTGCCGAGGCCACATCGCGCCTACACCCCTCCCAGAGCCTTGAGGTCGAGCGGCACGCCGGCCACCACGAAGTAGGCCCGGTCGGCCCGCGCGACCAGCCACTGGTTCGCGAGCCCCGCGACGTCGCGCAGCATCCGCCCGGAGGCGTACGGCGGGACGATCCCACAGCCCAGCTCGTTGCTGACCACGAGTAGCTCGCTCTCGGTCTCCCGTCGTGCCGCCACGAGAGCCTCCAGATCCGCGAACACGAGGGCCTGGGCCGCTTCCTGGCGTCGTGCCTGGAGGGTCTCCCCCTCGCCATAGAATCTGTGAAGCCTGCGTGCCAGGTACACGGTGAGGCAGTCGACGATCAGGGTCCGGCAGCCGGCCTCGCGGACCGCCCGGGCGAGCGGTGAAGCCGCCTCCGGCGCCTCGACCGTCCCCTCCGGGAGTTCGATCGTCTTCCACTCCGTCGGACGATCGCCGCGGTGGCGCAGGATCCGTTCCTCCATCTCCGAGTCCCACGCCAGCGCGGTCGCGATGTAGCCGACAGGCGCCTCCGCCTCGCGTGCGAGCCTCTCGGCGAGGCGGCTCTTGCCGGAGCGGGCCCCGCCCACGATCATCGTCAGACCCGCGCTCATCCCGCGACCCCTCCCGTGGCTCGTCGCTGTGCGCGGAGCATCGCGTCCAGCTCCTCGGGCGACATCGCCGCCACCTCATGCACGACATAGGTCGGACCCAGCGCCTCCACCAGAGCGCGCGCGCCGGGTGACCCGAACGGCTGGTGGCGGTCGAGCCGCTCGAACAGCTCCCCGCGAATCCGTCGGCGCTCGTCGCTGTCGGATGCTCCGACGTAGCGCTCCGTCGCATGCTCGAGCACTGCCGCCGGGGCCGCGAGCCTCCCCGGCCAGTGGAGGTGGAGCACCTCCACGGCGAGACCGTGCGCGCGCAGCTCGCCCGCTAGTTCGAGTCCGGCCCCCAGCGCTTCCTCCTCGCCGGGGCCCCGGCCCTGCCACCGCCCCGCAAGCGCGAGGGCGAGCAGGTGGTGGCCCACGTCGACCGTCAGCCGCGCCGGGATCCCGTCCCGCGCCAGGCATTCGAGAAAGGCGCCCAGCTCTGCCGGGCGCTCGAGACGGGGGCCGGGCCCGAAGGAGTTCTCGAGCGCGAGCGAGAGGTAGGGGCCCCCGGCCAGCTCCCATGCGCGCCGGAGGGTATCGCTGAGACGCCGCGTGGCGACCGCGTCGCTCGGCCACCCGGTGACCGGCAGGGCCGCCCCGGGCGGCAGGCTGTTCAGGTGTACCACGGCGTAGGCGGCGCCGAGCCTGGCTGCCAGCCGGAGCTGGGGCGCGAGTGCGCCTGCCGCGCGATCCGCCTCAGGCTCCGAGGGGGTCTTCGCGTGGAAACCGACCACAAGCTCGGCCGGCGGGCGGAGCGTGGGGTCGTCGGCCCCCAGACCGAGCAGCTCGAGCCCGGCCAGGCCGCTCTCCCGCAAGAAGCCGCCGAGACCGGACCAACCGCCCTCGAACCACTCCCGGCCCCAGACGGTGTAGCTCACCAGCTCCACGCGCTTCACTCCGCCTCCGAGACGCCGGCCTCGGCGAAGGTCGCCATCTCGACGAGGATCCGCGCCGCGGCCTCGACGACCGACATCGCCAGCACCGCGCCGGTGCCCTCGCCCAGGCGGAGTCCCAGGTCGAGGATCGGCTCGAGACCGAGTCCCGCGAGCATCAGGTCGTGGCCGGGCTCGGCCGAGCGGTGGCCCGCCAGCAGGTAGTCGCGTGCCGCCGGGCACGCCCGTACGGCGACCAGCGCGGCTGCGGTCGAGATGAAGCCGTCGACCACGCACGGGATCCGCCGGGCCGCGCAGCCCAGCACCACGCCGACGAGACCCGCGATCTCGAAGCCTCCCACCGTGCGGAGCACATCCCACGGGTCTCGGGGGTCTGGCGCGTTCACGGCCAGCGCGCGCTCGATCACCTCGGCCTTCGCCCGCACCCGCTCCGGCGGCAGGCCGGTCCCGGGGCCGGCCGTCTCTGCCGGCCGCCTGCCCAACAGCGCGCAGGCGATCGCCGTCGCGGGCGTCGTGTTGCCGATCCCCATCTCGCCCGTCGCGGCCAGATCAAGCCCGTGCGTGTCCTCGACGAGGCCAATGCCCACCTCGACGGCCTCGACCATCTGCTCGCGGGTCATGGCCGGACCCACGGCCATGTTCGCGGTCCCCGGCGCCACTTTGCGGTCGAGCACCCCGGCGCAGCCGCTCACGTCGCCCGCGACACCCAGGTCGGCCACGATCACGCGGGCGCCGACGTGCCGCGCGAGGACGCAGACGCCGGCGCCGCCCGCCGCGAAGTTGGCGACCATCTGCACGGTGACCTCCGGCGGGAACAGGCTCACGCCCTCGGCGACCACGCCATGGTCGCCGGCGAGCGTGAAGACCGCCTTCTCCCGGGGGAGCCAGTCCAGGCGACCCGCCATCCCGGCGAGCTGCACGGAGAGCGATTCGAGGCGTCCCAGCGCGCCCCGTGGCTTGGTGAGCGAGTCCTGCCGCGCCCGAGCGGCCGCCTCGGCCGTGGCACACGGGGAGGCGATGCGGGCGATGGTCTCGGCGATGCGTTGCGACGGCATGTGGGTCCTCCCGGCCGCCCCCGCGCCGAGCGGGGAGTGTAGCGAGACGACACGGCCGCCGCAAGCGGTGCCCGGCGATCGTCCTTGACACCCCCTTGGACCGTCCCTACACTCCGCCTTGACGAACGTCCGTCCTGCCCTCGGCGGAGCGGACGTGTCGGCGATCGGTGGGTAGGGGGATCCTCGTGACCCCTCGGAACACGGTGAGAATCCGTGGCTGTCCCGCAACTGTGACCGGAGACGAACGCTCGGAGTGCGGCCACTGGCCCTGTAGGCGGAGCTGGGAAGGCCCGAGCTAGTAGGTAGACCCGGAAGCCAGGAGACGGCCCCCGATCCCGTAGTGACTCAGTTCCTGCGTGGACAGGAGGAGTTCCGCTGTGCCTCGATCTCTACGGCGCATCCACTCCCGTGCTTTCACCCTGATCGAACTGCTGGTTGTCATCGCGATCATCGCGATTCTCGCCGCGATCCTCTTCCCGGTCTTCGCGAAGGCCCGCGAGAAGGCCCGCCAGACGAGCTGTCTCTCGAACCTTCGCCAGATCGGGACCGCCTGGGCGATGTACGGCCAGGACTACGACGAGATGGCCTGCATCTCGTACTACTA
>CAZRDB010000132.1:0-815 GCA_964598695.1 uncultured Armatimonadia bacterium | reverse complement strand
CCGTGGACTACGCGACGGGGACCTACTCCGGCGGACTGCTCGAGCCGTACACGAAGAACGAGCAGATCGCGCAGTGCCCGTCGTTCAAGGGCGGCGCCGAGACCTGGGGCGACCCCTACACCGGCTATGCCTACAACGTGAGCTACATCGGAGGCGACGTCGCGGCGGCGACCCCACTCTACCCGGCGGCCATCGGGTCCATCCAGGCGCCGGCTGAGACCGCCAGTTTCGCCGACGCCGCCTACTGGGAGGCCTCGATCCCCGGCCTCGCCGCGACCAAGTACCTCCGGGCGCCGAGCGACCCCTCCTACCCATGGACCGGTCCCTCGGTGCACTTCCGCCACAACGGTGTCGCGAACGTCACCTACTGCGACGGTCACGCCAAGGGAGCGACCCGCCTCCACCACCGGAGCGCCAACGACCCAACGCTCGGCGACCTCTCGGACGACGACAGCGCGTACGACCTCCAGTGATCCCGAGGCGCTCGTGGCTCCGGTGGACTCCGCCCCACAGGAGCCACGGGCCCTCCCCCCGAATACCCGGTCGACGAAACGGAAGCGCGATCCCCGTGACCCCAGTCTCCCCCCACACTCGCCTGGTACTTGCCGCAGCGCTCGCGCTGTCGGCCGCTCTCGCCGGCTGCCACCGCGCGGGCCCGCCGCGGGCCGCCGATTCGCAGCTCCCGCCCGCCTCGAGCCCGTCGGCCGAGCGCCCGACAGTGGAGGTCCGCCACGCAACGGGGTTCCGCATCGAGCCGCTCGCGGAGGGTTGGCTGCTGCGCGTCACGCGACCTTGGCCGGGCGCGACGGAAGACG
>CAZRDB010000131.1:7186-14270 GCA_964598695.1 uncultured Armatimonadia bacterium | reverse complement strand
GGCGCCGGTCGAGGCCGAGGAGTCCCCGGAGCCGGAGGACCTGGCCGAGGAGGAAGAGGCGCAGGTCGAGGCCGAGGAGACCCCGGAGCCGGAGGCCCCTGCCGAGGAGGAAGAGGCTTCCACCGAGGCGGAGGACGGCGGCACAGGGTCGCCGGTTACTCCCCACGGTCCTCGCGTCATCCCGCGCAGGCGGGGAATCCTCCCCGGCATCGTGGGGCGCACCGCGGCCGGCGCCGGAGCGGGCCCCTCGGAGGCACAGGTCCGTCCCGCGCCCGTGGGTACGCGCAGTCGCCTTCGGGTGGAGCGCCCTCCGCAGGCCGCCCCACCCGCCCCACCGGCGGAGCCGGCGGCCGAACCCGTCGTGCTCGAAGAGCCGTCCGTCCCTGAGACGACGCTGCCGCCCGCCTACCACCCCGGCCCCCGATGTGGCGGCCAGGTGCCCGGCCCGCCGGCCGCGCACGAGGACACCGCGGTGCTGGACGCGCCCGAGGAGAGCCTCCCGGAGGCCGCGACCGAGACGGAGACCGCGCCTGAGGTCGAGGCGGCTCCGCTCGAGGAAACGGGCCTCGCCTCGGACCCGGCGGTGTGGCTCGAGGCGGAGGAGGCCCTCCGCGCGGAGACGGCGGCGCTCGTCTCCGAGGAGGCCGTGGGCTCGTGGCCGGAGGATGACCTCCCTGTCCTTCCGGAGCCGGAGGAGCATGAGGAGGCCGAGCCCGAGACGCCGGAGGAGCTAGGCCTCGCGGCCGAGCCCGGCGCGTATCTCGAGGCCGAGGAGGCCGCCGTTCGGGCCGCGCTCTCCTACATCGCCTGGAGCGGCGCGCGTGCCGAAGCGCCGGCCTGGGTCGAGGCGGAGCAGTCGTCGGCCCCGGCATACCCGGAGCCCGAACGTGTCCCCACCTGGGCCGAGGACCATGCCGATCGCGCTGAGACCCTCGACGCCGCGGCTTGCGCCTCGAGCCAGGGCTACGGGGGCGCCGAATACCATGCGTGGCCCGATGAGGGCCAGCCCTCGGGCGCCGATGCCCCGGCCGCGTTGCCTGTGGCCCCGGTCCTCGAGATCGTCCGACTCAGCCGCTGGGTCCTGCAGGCCACGGCCGAGGCCGCATGGGGCGAGCCCAGCCGCGCCGGCCGAGGCCGGCGCGTGCGCGAGGCGGCGGCGCGCGTTCGGCAGGCTGCCGCGCGCGGTCCCGAGACCCCGGAGGCCTCGGAGGAGCCGGCCGCCGGCGGGACCTCGCTCCGCGCGCTCGCCGAGCTGTCTCGCTCGCTCCGAGGCGTGCCGGTCGCCGAGTTCGACGCCAGCGACGAGGTTCTCACGGTGGAGGCCCCTGCGGACGGCGAGCGGTTCACCCCAGCCGGCCTGCGCGGCAAGGCGATGCCGATGCCGCAGTTCGATCCCGACGCCCACGAGGAAGCGATCGGCGTCGGCGCCGATACGGAGCGCCTGACCCTCCCCTCGCTGCGGGAGCTGGCCCGGGACGCGGTCGGCAGCCCGGTGGCCGACCTCGAGAGCGGGGAACTGATCTCGATCGAGGGCGGCGAGGCGGCCGGGGGCTCTGTCCTCGAGTCGCTGCGCAAGACGCGCCGTCGCGACGAGCGCCCCGCCACCGACGAGGACGCGGCCGAGCAGCACGACCAGGCTGTCGCCGAGCTGCTGGATCTGCTCGGGGAACTCGAGGTGTACGTCCAGGAGGACGAGGGCGACGACGCGATGCTCGACACGGTGGCGCGCTGGGACGAACTCGGCCTGGCTGCCTGCCGCGCCGTCGACTCCGACCCCTCGCTCCGTCCGCTCCTGGCCCTCCTCTTCGGCCTTCTCGCCGAGTACGAGATCGCGCGCGACCCCGACCGGCTCAGCCATGACCGGGCGCGCCGTCGGCAGCGCCTCGTCGAGCTGCTGGCCGACGCGGCCGAGCAACTCCACGGCCAACTGGCGGCCGAGCCGGGAAGGGTAGGAATCGAGGAGTGAGCGTGACCGCGATTGGCGTGATCCCCGCCCGCTACGCCTCCACGCGTCTGCCGGGCAAAGCTCTCATCGAGATCGCCGGCAAGACGATGGTCCAGCACGTCTACGAGCGCGCCCTCGGCGCCGCCTCACTCTCGCGGGTGCTCGTCGCGTGCGACGACGCGCGGATCGAGGAGGCGGTCCGCTCCTTCGGGGGCGAGGCCGTCATGACGCGGCCCGACCACCCCTCCGGCACCGACCGCATCGCCGAAGCCGTCCGAGCCCTCGAGGCCGAGATCGTCGTGAACATCCAGGGCGACGAACCGCTGATCGACCCCGAGGACATCGACCTCGCGGTGGCGCCGCTCGCCGAGGACCCCTCGCGCGTGATGGCGACGCTGGTCACGCCGATCCGCGAAGCGCGCGATCTCGACGACCCCGCCTGCGTGAAAGCGGTGGTCGACCTCGCGGGCGACGCCCTGTACTTCTCGCGGTCGATGGTGCCCTTCTGTCGGACGCTCCGACCCATCGCCGAGCAGCCCGTCTACCGCCACATCGGCCTGTACGCCTACCGCAAGGAGTTCCTTCTCACCTATGCCGCCCTTCCCGCGAGCCCGCTCCAGCAGGCCGAGAGCCTCGAGCAGCTCCGCGTGCTCGAGCACGGCTACCGGATCCGCTGTGTCCTGACCCCCCGTGAGTCGATCGGCGTCGACACCGAGGAGGATCTCGCCTGCGTCCGGGCGCTCCTCGAGTCGTAGCCCCCGCTCGTCGCGCCTGGCCGGCTGCCATGGGCTTGCTTGACCCCGCCCGCGCGACTCATTACCATATGCATATATGCGGCTTTAATGCTTTCGCGGAGGTGGCAACCATGCCCATCTACGAGTTCACCTGCACCGAGTGCGGCGCCGAGTTCGAGACCCGCGTCCCGCACGTCGGCGACAGCGCTGCCTGTCCCTCGTGCCAGAGCACGAAGGTCCGCCGCCGGCTCTCCGGGTTCGCGAGCGGGCCGAAGGGCAAGTCGAGCGGACGCGGCGGCTCCGGCTTCAGTTGAGCGCCCAGCGGACGCTGCTCCAGTTAGGAGCGGCATGACCCAGCCCGCCCGCGCGCCCGCGCGGGTGGGCCCTGCTCTGCTCCCCCAACAGAATCGCAGGCATTGCCCCGCCGACGGCGAACCGCAGGCCGGTGACGGCAGCGCGGAGGACGATGGCGATGCATGCGACGCACCGGCTCCTGTGGGGCGGCCTCCTGGCCCTCGTGTGCGCGCAGGCTCTCGCACAGACGGGAGGAGGCGGACCTGTGGGTGACGCGGCGCCGGACGATGCGCTCCTCGACACCATGAGCGACACATGGGTCGCGACCGACGGGCTCGGCCGGACCCTCGCGGGTCCCGGCGAGTGCCCCGGCGCGCGGCCCGACCGCTTCGTGGGGATCTTCTCCTTCCTGTGGCTGACGAACGATGCCCACGGCGGGGGCGTCCCCGCGATCGGCCCCTTCGACATGACGAAGATCCTGGCCGCGAACCCCACCGACCCGCAGTGGGGGCCGGTCCAAGCCTTCCACCACTGGTCGGAGCCGCTGTTCGGCTACTACCTCATGGACGACGAGTGGGTCATCCGCAAGCACGCCCAGATGCTCACCGACGCCGGAGTCGACGTGACGGTCTTCGATGCCACCAACGCGGCCACGTACCCCGGTGTCTACCTGAGGATCTGCGAGGTCTACCGCGCGATGCGCGCCGAGGGTCGGCCCACGCCGCAGATCGCCTTCCTGCTCAACTCCGCGGCCGTGCAGACCGCCGGCAAGCTGTGGGACGAGTTCTACGGCAAGAACCTCTACCCGGAGCTGTGGTTCTCGTGGAAGGGCAAGCCGCTACTCATGGCGAGCCCCGAGGGGATGCCGGAGCCGCTCGCGAGCTTCTTCACCTTCCGCCACTCCTGGGCTTGGTGCGACCCGGGCGGCTGGTTCGCCGACGGCCGCGACAAGTGGCCGTGGCTCGCCACCTACCCGCAAGCCTACGGATGGCACGAGGCGGCCGACCGCCCCGAGCAGGTCGCGGTCTCCGTGGCTCAGCACCCGACCACGAACATCGGCCGCAGCTTCCACGGCGGACGCCAGCCCGAGCCCGCCGACCGCCACCCGGAGCAGGGGCTGTACTTCGCCGAGCAGATCGACCGCGCGCTCGAGGTCGATCCCGAGTTCGTCTTCATCACCGGCTGGAACGAGTGGGTCGCGCAGCGGTTCCTGAACGAGGGCGGAACGCACCTCTGTGGCCGCCCGCTCGCCCAGGGGGAGACCTTCTTCGTCGACACCTACAGCCAGGAGTACAGCCGCGACATCGAGCCCATGCGAGGCGGCCACACCGACGCCTACTACTGGCAGATGATCGACTTCATCCGCCGCTTCAAGGGCGTCCGCCCCGCGCCGGCCGCCGGCGCGCCGAAGACCCTCGCGATCGACGGCGACATCGCGGACTGGGCCGACGTGCGGCCCGAGTACCTCGACGACCCGTTCGATACCACCCACCGCGACCACCCCGGCTGGGGCTCGGTGGGGCAACTGACCGACAACACCGGCCGCAACGACATCGTCTCGGCGAAGGTCGCGCGCGATGACGCCAACCTGTACTTCTACGTCCGCACCCGCGAGCCGCTCAGCCCCGCGACCGACCCGGCGTGGATGATGCTCTTCCTCGGGACCGGTGACGCACTCTCCGATTGGGAGGGCTACCAGTACGTCGTCAACCGCACGGTCGAAGCGTCGGGTGCGAGCGTCCTGGAGCGCAGTCTCGGCGGCTGGGCCTGGGAGCCGCTGGCCCGTGTGCGCTTCGAGGTGCGTGGCAACGAGATGGAGCTGTCGATCCCCCGTGCGGTGCTCGGATGGACCCCGGATCGGGGCCCGCTCGACTTCCGCTTCAAGTGGATCGATAACATGCAGGAGGAGGGCTCGATCCTCGACTGCCTCCTCCACGGAGACGCGGCGCCGAACGGCCGGTTCGCCTACCGGTACCGCGAGGGCTAGTGCTGAGAGCCGGCGTCGAAGCCGGCAGAGGGAGGACCTGTGGCATGAGTGGCAAGGGACGCGTGACTCGTCGGCAGTTCCTGGGGCGCGGTGCGGCGATCGCGGCAGGGGTCGTCGCCTTCCCGACGATCGTCCCCTCATCGGCCCTCGGCAAGGACGGCGCCGTCGCGCCGAACAGCCGGATCGTGATGGGCTGCATCGGGATGGGCGGCATGGGCCGGCACGACATGCGGGCCTTCATGGGCCAGCCCGAGGTGCAGGTCGTCGCGGTCTGCGATGTCGACCAGTCGCACCTCGACGCCGGGCTCGAGGACGTCAAGGGCCACTACGCGCAGGCGGCCGGTACCGACTGGAAGGGCTGCGACGCCTACCGCGACTTCCGCGAGGTCGTCGCGCGGGGAGACATCGACGCCGTCACCGTCACCACGCCCGACCACTGGCACGCGCTGATCTCGATCGCCGCGGCCGAGGCCGGCAAGGACATCTACTGCGAGAAGCCGCTCGTCAACACCGTCGCCGAGGGCCGCGCGGTCTGCGATGCCGTCCGGCGCAACCGGCGGATCCTCCAGACCGGCAGCCACGAGCGCTCGACCGAGTCGATCCGCTACGCCTGCGAGCTGGTTCGCAACGGCCGGATCGGCACGCTCGAGCGGATCCGGATCAACCTCCCGTGCAGCGACGGCCACCACAACGAGGCTCGGGCGCTCACGACGATCCCGCCGGCCGAGCCGGTGCCCGCGGAACTCGACTGGGACTTCTGGCTGGGCCACACGCCGATGGTCGACTACACGCCGCGCCGCTGCCACTTCTGGTGGCGCTTCGTGCTCAGCTACGGCGGCGGCGAGATGACCGACCGCGGCGCCCACGTGATCGACATCGCGCAGCTCGGGGCGGGGATGGACCACACGACGCCGGTCCACTACGAGGCGCAGGGCGTGCAGACCCCCGGCGGCCTGTACAACACGCTGTGGGACTACAAGTTCGTGAACACCTACGCCAACGGCCTCCAGTTGGTCGGCGGCACCGAGGAGCCGCGCGGCCTCCGGTTCGAGGGCGACGAAGGATGGATCTTCGTCCACATCCACGGCGGCGCGCTGGAGGCGAGCAGGCCCTCGCTGCTGACGGAGAAGATCGGCGACAACGAGATCCAGCTCGGCCGCAGCCCGGGCCACCAGCGCAACTTCCTCGACAGCGTGATCTCCCGCCAGCCCACGGTCGCCCCGGCCGAGGTCGGCCACCACACCGCGACCATCTGCCACCTGAACAACATCGCGATGCTCACGGGCGGCACGCTGACCTGGGACCCGGCCCGCGAGCGCGTGACCGACAACCCCGAGGCCCAGAAGCTCCTCAAGCCCACCATGCGCGCCCCCTGGAGCCTGTAGGCGCAGACGATCGCACCTCCGTTGCCCTCTCCGCGCACCGTCGCGCGGGGAGGGCGACGGAAGAGCAGCACGGTGACCCCACGGCGCGTCCCTCGCGCCTCCGTTAGGAGCCCTCACCCATGAAGCACCTCCGCTGGGGCCTGCTTGCCGCGGGCCGGATCGCCGGGCGGTTCGCCACCGGTCTTGCGACGAGCGACGAGGCCACCGCCGTCGCCGTCGCCGCCCGCGACCTCGGCCGCGCCCAGGCCTTCGCCGAGCAGCACAAGCTCGCGCGGGCCTACGGCAGCTACGACGCGCTGCTCGCCGACCCCGAGATCGACGCGGTCTACATCTCGACGATGAACGACACCCACGCCGAGCTGTCGATCCGCGCCGCGCGCGCCGGGAAGCACATCCTCTGCGAGAAGCCCGTCACCATGAACGCCCGCGAGCTGGAACGGGTGCTCGAGGTCGTCCGGGCCGAGGACGTCTTCTTCATGGAGGCGTTCATGTACCGGTGCCACCCCCAGATGGCCCTCGTGCGCGAGCTGCTCGCCGCCGACGCCATCGGCGAGGTGCGCGTCATCGAGGCCGACTTCGCCTTCAATATGGGCCCCAACTCCGGCTCCTCCCGGCTCGAGAAGAAGCTGGGCGGCGGCGGCCTGATGGATGTCGGCTGTTACTGCGTCTCTTTCTGCCGCATGGTCGCCGGGAGCGAGCCCGACCAGCTCCACGCGGTGGCCTACATCAACCCGGAGAC
>CAZRDB010000131.1:0-7086 GCA_964598695.1 uncultured Armatimonadia bacterium | reverse complement strand
GCCCCGCGAGGGAGAGGGGGGTGGTCCGCAGGACCGGGGGGTGAGGCCTGGCGCCCCGCCCCAACCCACGGCCACACGAGCACCGACGGAGGTACACAACGATGGAGAAGCTTCTCATCCCCGGTCTCGCCCGTGAGGTCTCGCGCCTCGGGCTCGGCTCGATGATCTTCCACCCCGACCGGAAGCAGCTCGTGTTCGAGCTGATCGACGCCTTTCGCGCCCGCGGCGGCAACCTGATCGACACGGCCGCCTGCTACGCCGGCGGGTACTCCGAGCGGGCCATCGCGCTGTACCTCCGCGAGGCGGGAGCGCGCAGGGAGCTGGTGCTGCTCGACAAGGCCTTCGACAACGCCGCGACGCTGCTGCCTGAGGCGGTCCGCGGGGCGGTGGCGGGCAACCTGGAGCGCCTCGGGACCGACTACCTCGACCTGTTCCTCTTCCATCGCGACAACGAGTCGGTGCCCGTGCGCGAGATCGTCGACGCCATCGACCAGGAGGTCCGCGCGGGGTTGGTGCGCGGCTGGGGCGGCTCGAACTGGAGCGTGGCGCGGCTCGCCGAGGCGCAGGCCTACGCGAAGGGCGCAGGCCGTACCCCACCGGCCGTCTCCAGCCCCCACGTCTGCCTCGCGACGGCGCTCGAGCCGTTCTGGCCGGGTTGCGGGCAGGCGACTGAGGGCGATCTCGCATGGTACCGCGCGGCAGGGATGCCCGTGCTCGCCTGGTCCTCTCAGGGCCGCGGCTTCTTCCTGCCCGACTCCGGCCCGGAGACCGAGAACGCCGATCTGCGGCGGGTCTACGGCTGTGCCGCGAACTACGCGAAGCTCGAGCGCACCCGGGAGCTGGCCCGCGCGAAGGGTCTGGAGCCGGTGCAGGCCGCGCTGGCCTGGGTGCTGGGCCTCGAGGCGCCGATCGTGGCGCTCGTCGGCCCGGCGAGCGTGGCCGAGATCGACTCCTGCGTGGCAGCCTCCGGGGTGCGGCTGAGCCCCGAGGAGCGGGCCTGGCTGGAGACGGGCGCGTAGTGCCGACACGCATTCCCCGCAGGACCCTGGTGGCCGACACAGAATGCTTCTCCCGTGGGCGGTACGCCGTGGGACGGCAAGCCACACGCGAACGGAGGATGCCTGTGCACCGCACCGGCTGGATCGGCCTCGTCTCTTTGTTTCTCGCCCTGCCCGGGTGGGCCGCGCCCGCGTCCGTGAACATCGCCGGACCCGACTTCGGCACGCGGATCGTCGCGGACACGCAGTTCGGCGAGGCGTACGCCGGGAGCTTCGTCGCCGACGGCGTGATCGCCAGGGGCCCCGGCGGGTGGTTCTCGCAGGACCAGACCCAGCTCCCCTGCGCGCTGACCTTCACGTTCGCGGCGACCGAGCGCCTCGAGGCTGTGGTCCTGCACCAGTCCGTGTGGGATGGGAGTATGTACCACTCCCGTCAGGTGGCCGTCGAGGTTTCGCGGGATGGCGCCGAGTGGACGCGCGTCACCGAGGTCGAGATGCCGGACGAGAGCGCCGCGCGCGTCGAGGTCCCGCTCGGCGGCGTCGAGGCGCAGGCCCTGCGTCTGGTCGTGCTCACCTCGTACGTCGCCTACCAGACCTGCGGCTTCGCCGAGGTCGAGGTCCTCGCGGGGGGCCGGGCTGTCGCCGGTCCCGTCGAGATCGCCGACGCTCGCGGGCCGCTGCCCGCCTCGCTCTCCGCGTCGGGGATTCAGGTCCTCGGCCGGCCCGAGGGAGGCCCGCAGGCGGCGCTGACGACCGATCCCGGCGCGCTGACCCTCGCACTCGAGAAGGGGGAGAGCCTGACCCTCCGCGTTCCTCTCGCGGGAGTCGAGGGCAAGGTCTCCGCGGAGGTGGCGGCGGATTCAGTCGCCGGCTCCGAGCCCGCGATCGACCTCCGGCTGGGTGACGGCCACGGCACGGGCGCTCTGGCGCCCGGCGCCACGGGGAGCCTGTCGATCGCCTGCACCCCGCAGCAGTCCGACCCGGTTCTCGAGATCACCGCCACGGCGCAGACCGGCCCGGTTACGATGCGGTGGCTCTGCCCGAAGGTCCTGGTCAACGGCAAGGAGGTCCGCGTCCGGCTCACGGCGACGCCCGGCTGGACCGACACCGACCCCGGGCCGCCGCCGGTGATGCCCGCCCTCCGCCCGGCCCTCGAGCAGGCGCTCGTGGAGTGGGACTGGCGGCTGCAGGACGGGATCGGCACGCCGCGCGGGGCACGGAGCTACGCCGAGGTGCTTCCCGGGCTGCTGGCGCGGGGCGCGGCGTTGCTCGAGCGCGGCGGCCTGTCGCAGGCCGAGACCGAGCGCTGGCGGGGCTTCGCCCGCACGGCGGGGAACGCCGAGGCGACCGAGGCGCTGTGGCGGGAGGCCCACGTCCTCCTCCGCGAGCTGCTGCTCAGCCAGAACGGCGACGCGATCGGGCCGCTGGTGTTCGTCAAGCAGGTCCCGCCCGTCTTCAGCCACCAGCTCACCCAGTACTACGGCCGCTACGCCCGACCCGGCGGCGGCGTTTTCGTGCTCGAGCGCCCGGGCGAGTCGATGCGGTGTCGCGAGCTGACGGCCGGCCGACTGCCGCTCGGCAGCGCGATGCACCCCGAGCTGAGCCCGGACGGCACGCGCGTGCTGTTCGCGTTCGCGGAGGCCCCGACCACCCCCGCGAACCGGAACGCCGGCGAGGCCGGACGCTACTACCACCTCTACAGCATCGGCCTCGACGGCGACCTGCAGCGGCTCACCGACGGCCCCTACAACGACTTCTCGCCGCGCTACCTCCCGGACGGCCGGATCGTCTGCATCTCGACCCGCCGCGATGGTTGGCACCGCTGCGGCAGCCCCGGCTGCGAGAACTACACCCTCGCGATCATGGCCGCCGATGGGACGCCGCCTCGGCCGGTCTCGTACCACGAGACACAGGAGTGGGACCCGGCCGTGCTCGACGACGGCCGCATCGTCTACACCCGCTGGGACTACGTCGACCGCCACGCCATCTTCTACGAGCAGCTCTGGACCGTCCGCACCGACGGCAGCGCGCCGAGCATCCTCTACGGCAACAACACGTTCAACCCGGTCGGGATCTGGGAGCCCCGACAGGTGCCCGGCTCGCACCGGCTGATCGCCACCGCCGCGCCGCACCACGGCATGACCGCGGGGTCGATCATCCTCGTCGACAGCGCGGCCGGGGTCGACGGCCCGGAGCCGATCGAGCGGCTCACGCCCGATGTGCCGTTCCCCGAGAGCGAGTCGCTCCTGCGGCCCTTCTGGCGCGCGCCGCTCGTCGAGCTGGCCAACCTGCCGACGCCGCCCGAGGACTAGCGCTGGCCGGGCCACTGTAACCGCAGCCCCTAACCGCTGTCGGAATCGGTCTTCCTCGCGGCCTACAGCTACGACTCGCTCATCGGCGAGCCGTCGAACTGCCCCGCCAACATGTTCGGCCTCTACCTCGTCGACCGGGCGGGCAACAAGGAGCTGCTCTACCGCGACCTCAACATCGCGAGTGCCTGGCCGACGCCGATCCGGACACGCAGCCTTCCGCGCGGCACGCACGGCACGCCCTACGCCGCGATCCCCCCGACGGAGGGGGTCGTGACGATCCAGGACATCCGCGAGAGCGACCCCAAGCTCCCGGGCGAGCGGATCGCCGCCGTTCGGGTCGTCCAGCTCGTGCCGAAGTCGACCTCGGGCGCCAACAACCCGACGGTCGGGCTCGCCTTCGCCTCCCCCGGCAAGCAGGTCCTCGGGACAGCCCCCGTCGAGAGCGATGGCTCGGCCAGCTTCCGGGTACCGGCGGGCATTCCCCTTGCCTTCCAGGCGCTCGATGAGAATGGCATGGCCATCCAGACCATGCGCAGCGTCACCTACGCACAGCCCGGCCAGCTTCTCTCGTGCACGGGCTGCCACGAGGCGCGTACGACGGCCCCGCCCAACCGCGAGGCCCTCGCCGTCTCGCGTCCGCCCTCGGTGCTCCGCCCGGCGCCCGATGGCGCGAAGCCGCTCAGCTACCCGATCCTCGTTCAGCCCGTTCTCGACCGCAACTGCGTCTCGTGCCACGAGGGCGCGGAGGCCAAGGGCGGCGTGCGCCTGACGGGCGAGCCCGACGGCCGGTACTCGGTCTCGTACAACGCGCTCGCGCCACTGGTGCGGATCGCGCAGTGGGACGGCTCCGCCGACTTCCGCACCGTGAGCTGTGAGCCGCTCGCCCAGCCGCTGTTCTTCGGCGCGCGGGGCAGCACGCTGACGCGGTACCTCCTCGGCGAGCACCACGGCGTGAAGCTCGAGGGCGAGGATCTCGAGCGCGTCGTGACCTGGATGGATGCCAACGCGCTGTTCTACGGGACCTTCGACCCCGACGACCAGCTCCGCCAGCAGCGGGGCGAGCGGATCGCGGGGCCGGCGCTGGAGTAGGGGAGGGAACTGCCACGATGGCTCTTGCGGCCGCGCTGGTACTGGCCGGCTCCGTCGCGCTCGCCGCGCCCGAGTCGCAGCTCCGGGTCGACGCGGTCCTCGACATCGCGCCGGTGTGGAGCGGCCATCCGGTCGGCTTCTGTCTGGTCACCCGCGCCGACCGGCAGTTCGTCGCCTACTACGACGCGGAGCGGCGGATGACGGTCGCCGACCGGTCGCTCGACAGCCCCACGTGGCGCTTCACGGTCCTGCCCGAGACGGTCGGCTGGGATTCGCACAACAGCGTGACGATGGCCGTCGATGAGGAGGGCCTGCTTCACCTCTCGGGCAACATGCACTGCGTCCCGCTGGTCTACTTCCGCTCGCGCGAGCCGCTTGATCCGACGACGCTCGAGCGCGCGACGCCGATGGTCGGCCCGCGCGAGAGCCGCTGCACCTACCCGATCTTCCTGCGGCGCAACGATGGCGCTTTGGTGTTCCTCTACCGGGACGGCGACAGCAGCAACGGCGAGCAGATCGCGAACCTCTACGACCCGGCCTCGCGGAGCTGGAGCCGTCTGATCGACACGCCGTTTCTCTCCGGCAAGGCCGACGACATGAACGCGTACTACTGCGGGCCGACGCTCGGGCCCGACGGCTGGTACCACCTCTGCTGGATGTGGCGCGACACGCTGGCGGCCGAGACCAACCATGATCTCTCCTACGCCCGAAGCCGCGACCTGGCGCACTGGGAGAACTCGCGGGGGGAGCCGCTGGCGCTGCCGATCTCGATCCACACGGGCGAGATCGTCGATCCGGTGCCCGCTCTGGGCGGGATGATCAACTCCAACCAGCGGATCGGCTTCGATGCCCAGGGTCGGGTGGTGCTCAGCTACCACAAGTTCGACGCGAACGGGATGACCCAGGCCTACAGCGCCCGCCTCGAGGACGGCCGTTGGGCGATCTACCAGACCTCGGAGTGGGACTACCGCTGGGACTTCCGGGGTGGCGGATCGCTCGGCAGTGAGATCCGCATCGGACCGGTCGTCGTCGATCGGCAGGGGAGGCTGACGCAGTCCTGGTCGCACGCGCGGCATGGCTCCGGCGCCTGGCTGCTCGATGAGGCCACCCTGCGGGCGGTGGGCCTGGTCGAGGCCCCGCCGCTCCGTCCCGCGGCGGTCGAGAGGCCGGAGAGCGACTTCCCCGGGATCGGAACGCGCTGGTGTGGCGACAGCGGGCACGCGGAGAGCCCGGGCGTGCAGTACATGCTCCGCTGGGAGACTCTGGGCTCGAACCGTGACCGCCCGCGCGAGACCGCCCCTCCCCCCACGATGCTGCGGCTGTACCGGTTCCTCGAGCAGCCGTAGCCCCCGAGCCCCCGCATCGGGGGGCATCGGGTGTGCTCTATTGACACAAACAGCGCTCGTTGGATAGGATTGTCTCGGCGTCGAGGGGCCCGTCCCGTGGCCCGGCAAGGACACACACAACCGTCGCCGCTTCCCCCTGGTTCAAACGGACTTCTTGACAAATACCGCGTCTCTTTGCCAGAATCGTGCGGTCGGCGGACCGTGCCGGCTCGATCCGGAGAAGGAGGCGAACGTATGCCCCACCGCTCGTTGCTTCTCGGAGTCCTCTTGATGGCCCTCATCCCGGTGGGCGGGGCGCTCCTCGCGAAGGGCGGCCCGGAGGGGTCCATGCTGCGGCACGGGACCGACGCCGCTCTCCTCTCTCCCGACAACCCGATCGAGGCGGCGAAGCCCTCCGCCTACGCGATCCCGTCCGATGTCTCCCGCGAGCACTGGACCGTCTCGACGCCGCGGGACGCCCTGCAGCTCGGCCTCCTCGGCCCGGCCGCCGATGGCAAGTTCCACCCCTCGCGGCTGTGTACGAACGAGGATCTGTCGAGCACGCTGCGCCACTTCGCGGGTCTGGTGGCCGGCACGCGGCCCGAGTGCGTTCGCACGCCGCTGCCGGGCGAGCTGACGGGCAAGGCGTCGGGGGGCGCCGGGTCGGCGCCGGCCTCGCGTCGCGACCTCGCGCGGGGTCTTGCGGGGGTGCTGGCGAACTTCGAGCCGGCGGCGTCGAAGCTGCGAGAGGCGATGGACTCCGCGGCCGAGACCTTCTACGACGTTCCCGAGGGTGACCCGAGCTTCCGCGCGACGATGGCGATCCGCGGGCTCGGTCTGATCCGTGGCTGGGAGGACGGCGGCTACCACCCGGACGCCCCGTTCACCCGCGCCGAGTTGGCGGAGTCGCTGGTGTGGACCTGGGAGTACCTCAAGTCGCTCCCGGCGCCCGCGACGCACACGATCGAGCCGGCCCCGACGAAGCCTGCCGAGCCCGTGAAGGCCGGCGAGTCGGCCGAGCCGGCCCTGCCCGCAGCACCCACCGAGCCGGCGACCCCGGCCGCGCCGGCCACGCCGGAGAGCGGCCTCGCCGTCTCGCCCGCGCCGCTGTAGGCGCACGAGCGCATCCCCTCGCGCCGAGACCTCGCAGCAGCCTTCCCGGGGCCTGTCGCGGGGTCTCGTGCCGTACGGGGGACGCCTCCCGCTCCGACAGTGGGCACGCCGCCGGACCCTCGCATGCTCGCTGCGGGCTGCCGCCGACCAGCTCTTCCCAGGGGGATCTCCGGGGAACCCGCCCGACGCGGAGCGACGGCGGGTCATCCGGAGATCCCCTCTCGGGTGGCCTGGAGGGCCGCGCCCTCC
>CAZRDB010000130.1:0-14296 GCA_964598695.1 uncultured Armatimonadia bacterium | reverse complement strand
TCAGGAGCGCCATCGTGCCCCACCCGCGCTGCGTGGTCTCGAGCGCGGTGTCGTCGGGGACGCCGGCCTCGCGCACCATCGCGGTGCGGACCCACGACCACGGCATACCCGGCGCGAGCGAGAGGACCAGCTTGGCCTCCCCGAACGGCACCTCGATGAGGATCGGCGCCCCGTCGTAGGTCGTGGCGAGGGTCCGGATCGTGCCCCGGCTGCTCTGGAGGCCCGGGAGCTGGATCAGGCTCTGGAACGCCCACGGCTCCTCCGGTCCGTCGCCCAGCTCCTTCGTCGCGATCCCGCTGGCCACGGCGACCAGCTCGCGCTGCTCGACGCTGTCGTACTGGAGCCCGGTCGCGCCGAGCACCGCCTGAACCGGCGCCAGGAGCTGCAGGTATCCCTCCGCCGGCAGGTCGGAGAAGACGATCTGGTCGACGTTGATGTGGCCCCAGCCTCCGGTGGCGTCATCGACGATCTCGATGCGCGCCTCCTGGCCGAGCAGGTCCTGGACGTCCCACGACGTGGGGATCAGCTCCTCGACGTTGCGGCCCGTCGCGGTCCGGACGACCTGGTCCCCCACCTTGAGGTTGATGCAGGTCTCCTCGCTGTGGCCCCCGCCGATCAGGAAGCCGATGTACCGGCGCTCGATCTTGAAGGCCTTGGAGGTCAGCCGGCCCTTGGGGCCGTCGCCGCCCAGGTAGGTGTTCACGAGACCCGTGCCGACGAACCCGGTGACCGGCTGCTGGCTCGCCAGCGTACCCGCGGGGGGTTCCTCGCCGAACGCCTCCCCCTCGACCGTCCAGCCCTCGTACGAGGGCTTCTCGAAGTCCTCGAACACCACGAGGCTGTGCGCGCCACCGGCCGTGGCCTGGGCCTGCTGCAGCGACTGGAAGAACTCCGCCGTCGCCTCGGCGACCACCGCCACCGCCTTCTGGCCGGAGAGCTGCGCCAGCGCGGCGAAGCGGTTCACCGCGACCTCGCCGCCGCCGACGGTGCCGTCGGGGCCCGCGAGCCGATCGAGGTAGAGGAGCGGGCGGGTGTCGAGGGTCTTGCCGTCGCGCTTGGCGCGGAGGAAGCCCGGGGTCGGTGGCTCCGCGATCTGGGCCATGCGGAGCGCGGTGAGGCCGGCCTCACGAACCACGGCGGTCGTGTTGCGGCCGTAGCCGCCGTGCTTGCAGGCCTCGACGGCGCCGCCGAGGTAGCCGACGGCATTCTGGAGCGAGCCGAGGAGGGAGACCTCCTGGCGCTCGCCGGAGTCGTTGCGGACGTGGAACCGGAAGATCGCGGTGGGCAGGCTGCTGCGGGCCGTGTCGGTCGGGATCAGCGGGTTGTAGGCCTCCATGGTGACCGAGACGGGCAGGTCGGAGGCGTACCGCAGCCGGGCGATCGGGTAGCCGCCCTCGAACTCGAGGCCCTGCATCGGCGTGAAGCCGCACTCACCCTCGGTCTGAAGGATCCGCACGGCCGGTTCGGTGAGGGTGCGCTTGACGCGGATCGCGAAGAAGCTGTCGGGGATCCGCTCCTCGGTGTCGTTGTTGAAGATCTGCCAGACGCGGAGCCGGCCCTGGCCGTCGAGCCAGATCGTCCCCGTCCCCAGCCCGCCGATCGGCATGGCGACGGCGCCGAGGTTCTCGCCCGCGTAGACGCGGGGCGCGGTCATCGGGTACGGCCGGAGGCCCGGCTGGCGGCCGAGCGGAGCGAGCGGCGGGGGCGCGGCTCCGGCGCGGGCGGCGAGCGATCCGCCCCACAGCACGCTGGCGCCGACTCCCAGGGCCTGGAGGAACCCCCGGCGGGTCAGGTCACCGGCGGGCGGGGTGCAGGAGCCTCCGGAACATCCACAAGTGCGCGGCATCGTATTCGGTCCCTTCCTGGTGCGCGGCGGGTGCTCAGTGCAGGATCGCGTCCCGGCGCGAGAGGTCCAGCTCGGCCGGGAGGCGCTTGACGAACGAGGCGAGCAGGCGAGTGCAGTTCCAGACATCGCCGAGGTGCACGACCTCGGAGGGTGTGTGCAGGTACCGCTCGGCGATCCCCACGAGCCCCGTCGGGATCCCTCCCTTGGTGCGGAAGAACTCGCGAGCGTCGGTGGGCGTCGGCCCCGGCCAGGCCTGCACCTGGTGCGGGATCTCCCCCTCGCGCCCGGCGGCGGTGAGCTGCTCGAACACCCGCGGCGCGACGTTGCCGCCCCGCACGACACAGGGCCCGCTGCCGAGCTTGAGCGCCCCGAAGCGGCGGGCGTCGCACCCGGGCACATCGGTGACGAAGGGCCAGACATCGAGCGCGACGACGGCGCGCAGGTCCAACTCGTGGCCGGCCGTCGCGGCGCCGACCATGCTGATCTCCTCCTGCACGCACGAGAGCGCGGCCACGCCGTGGGGGCCGGACCAGCCCTCCTCCCGGAGGATCCGGAGCGCCTCGATGGCGCAGAAGACGCCGATCCGGTCGTCGATCCCGCACGAGAGCAGCAGGTCGTCGCCGAGGAAGGTTGGTGGGCCGTCGAAGGTGACGGAGTCGCCGATCGCGACCTTCGCGCGGGCGTCGTCGGCGTCGCGCGCGCCGATGTCGACCCAGTGCTCGTAGTCCTTCACGGCGGCATCGGGGTTGTCGGCGTAGGCGCGCGGCTGCTTGCCGATGACGCCCGGGCGCGGACCGCCGGACGTGTGGACGGTGACGCGGCGGCTGGCGACGTCCCACGAACCGCCCACGTAGGAGCAGTGGAGGAAGCCCTCGTCACTGATATGCCGGACCATGAGGCCGATCTGGTCGATGTGGCCCTCGAAGCCCACGAGCGGCCCGTCGGTCGGTCCGAGGATCGCCCAGGCGTTGCCCTGTCCGCCGGCATCGACCGTGAGGCCCAGTTCGCGGGCGTAGGCGAGGAACACGCGCTGCGCGGGCTCCTCGTGTCCGCTCACGCTTGGGGTGCGCAGCAGCTCGAACAGGAAGTCGAGACTGCGTTGGGGGAACTGATGGTTGGCTGGCTCCACGAGTCGAACGTCCTCTCCTGACAGGGCCTGAGGCCCGGTACCGGGCATTCCCCGAGCGCTCCTCAGCCCGCGGCGGGGCGGCGCCGGAGGGCCGTTGCCACCCAGGTTCTCGCCCGCCGCCGACGAGCCCTTTGCTGTTCGGCCCACGAAAACCGGCCCTCGCGCGGGGTCGTCGAGGGGCCTACTCCCGCGTCTCCGCGGCCTCTCCCTCGCCCGGCGCCTGCCAGGTCGGGGCGAGCTGCCGCACCGCCTGCCGGACGTAGGCCAGCGCCTCCTCCTCCGCCTCCTTCGCCTGACGGATGACGCCCGCCATCCGCCGGCGCGTCTCGCCGTTCGCAATCCCCTCGGGTCTGGTGGGGCCGATCCAGTCCCCGTACAGCTCGCGCCCGAAGCCGGCGGCAGCCTCGTACCGGCCCGCCGCGGCGGCGAGTTCGGTGCCCACCTCGGGCACCCGCTCGCGCATCATGCGGAGGTACGCGGCGGCGCTGTTGCGGCCGAAGAGCATCGCGCACTGGTCGGTGTGGATCATCAGCCGGGCGCCGAGGGTCGCCTCATCGCCGGCGGGGTAGTCGCCATCGACCTCGAGGCTTTCGGCCCACGCGTCGAAGGCATCGAGGCCGCACCGGTAGCCGGGGAGGCGGTCGGCCACGAGCGCCAGCTCGAGTGCCCACTCGAGTGACTCCGTGAGCGTCTCGCGGTCGCTCGGCCGCAGCTCGTGCTTCGCGCCCAGAACCAGGAGCCCCTCGAAGGCGCTGTTCGGGCGCCCCGTGTCGAACCACCGGGGCAGCACGTAGTAGCCGGGGGTCGCGCGGTCCTGGAAGTAGCTCCAACCGAGCAGGGTCTCCCCGCTGTCGGCGTAGCCTGTCACCAGACCGGCCTCGGGAGGACCCACCGGCCCGAACGAGAGGACCGGAACGCCCCGGTCGATGCTCTCCCGGATCGCGGCGATGCAGGCGTCCCGATCCTCCTTCGGCACGCGGCGGAAGTCGTAGCCGAGCGCGCGGAAGAGGCGGACGTAGGGCTCCGGCGCGAGGTACATCAGGTCGACGTTCCCGCCGTCGTCCTTGCTCCAGATCTGGCGGAAGGCGGCGCCGGTGACCCCCTCGGCGTAGGCGTAGTCGACAGGCTCGCCGAGGTAGCGGAAGAGCGACTCGATCGCGCCCGGAAAGGGGCAGACGCGGATGTGGTAGCCGATCTCCGGCACGCCCTCGAGCACCTTGCGCGTGCCATCCTGCTCGCCCAGGAAGGGGTCCTCTCCGTGGGCGCCGGTACAGGCCGCCGCGAGCGGCGCGGCGAGGCAGAGCCAGAGCCTCAGTGGGGTGCGGTGAGCCACAGGCAAGACCTCCAGTCAGAAGGCCGGGGTTCGCCCCCGCGTGCGGAGGTCCTGCGTGGCGACTACCGAGCCTGAGCCGTTACCGGCAGCGAACGCGGGCGCCCTCCGCGGTCGCGGTAGGTGCGGCCCACGGAGCAGGGAACCCCCCAAGGGCGGCCGACGCCGCCAGGAGGAGGCTCTCCATGTCCGTCCTTGCGCTCGTGCAGGTCTGCCTGGTCTGGGCGGCGGCTCCCGCCGTCTTCCCCTTCGACGGGTCGGCCATCTCGGCCGAAGGCCACGAGCCCGTGCTCGCCGCGGGGCTCGCGTACGCGGAGGGGCGCGATGGCGACTGCCTCTTCGTGGGCCGCGGCGCGCGGCTCACCTACCCGACCGATGGCCTCTACGACCCCGCGGCCGGCTCGGTCTCGGTCTGGGTGCGGCCGCGGTGGCGCGTCGAGGAACTCCGGGGCGACCGGGTGCTGTGGTCGGTCGCCGGGGATCCGGGGCAGGACAACGAGATCGCGCTTGGCTTCTACGGCGACGCGGGCCGGCAGATCGTCTACTTCTCCAACCCGGCCGGGCGCGACGGCGCGATCGCGCCGCTCACGTGGAGTCCGGGCGAGTGGCACCTCGTCACGGCGTGTTGGGAGGAGTCACTCCACTGCCGCGGCCTCTACATCGACGGCAGACTGGCCGCGCTGGCCCACTACAGCGCGCCGATGCCGGTGACGCAGGACGCGTTCGAGGTCGGCTCCCTCGGCGGCCCCGCGGCGTACGAAGCGGAGTGCGATCTCGATGACCTTCGGCTCGAAGGGGCGAGCGCGGCGCCCGGGTTCGTGGAGGCCGCCCGCGAGGCCCTTGGCGGATGGGAGGCACGGCAGCGGGCGGAGCAGGAGACGCGGCGCCTGCTCGAGCGCTTCTCGCTCGAAGGCGTGGCCCGCGAGCACATCGAGGTCACGTGGGAGGACCTCGACGGCCCGGGGGTACCGATCACCAAGCGCGTTCCCATCGAGGCGCGGCACCACCCCGACATCGTCTTCGTCCAGCCCGACCTCTCGATCGCGCTGGGCAACGACGACGCAGCCCTCGGCTTCGGCCTCGCCCTCGGCGCGGCACGGCGGATGCCCCGCGTCGGCGAGCCGACACTCCGGCTGAAGGACGGCTACCTCCCCATCGTCGAGAGCGAGTGGCGCGTCGACTCGCTCGTGCTCCGCGAGACGGCGTTCTGCGTCCTGCCCGCGGACGACGAGGTGACCACCGGGCGCGAGCCCCAGTACCTGCGCGTGCGGCTGACCCTCACGAACGAGGGCACGGCGCCGGCGGAGTCCGAGGCAGCGCTCCTGATCGGCCGGATGCACGGTTCGCAGAACGTCAACTACGGTCCCTTCCTCGCCCCCGAGACGCGCTGGCAGCAGACGGGGCTCGACCTGCGGGCCGACGAGCCGGTGGTGCTGCTCGGGGGCCGTGCGCTCCTCGCCTACCGGGCGGAGGAGGGCGTGCGGGCGGTGCTCGATGACGCGCTGTGCCTCTCGGCCACCCTCGCGCCCGGCGGGACGCGGTCGGTCGATCTCGTGATGCCCACGGGCCGCGGGCTGTGCTCGCCCGAGGAGCTGACCGCCGCGGCGGCGGCGCCCTACGAGGCGGCGCTGAGCCGCGCCGTGGAGTACTGGAAGCGTCCGCTCGCGCGGGGGATGAAGCTCACGACGCCCGAGCCCCGCCTCAACGACATCTACCGGCACATCGTCCTCTCGGCGCTGGCGAGCACCAAGAAGGAGCCGGACCGCCCGTGGGAGGCGCCGTACCAGAACCTGTTCGCCCAGCCGATGGTCTGGCCGTGGGAGTTCGCGAGCATGGCGGCGCCCCTCGCCTCGGTGGGCTACGCCGAGGAGCTGCGGCCCTCGCTCCGGTTCTTCACCGAGCGTCAGAACGGGGTCGGGCCGTACGCCGACGGCCGGGGCCCGGACGGCGACGTGCTCACCACCGAGGGCTGCTACACGGGCACCTCGATGTACTGGATGTGCGAGACCGGCGCCGTGCTGTGGGCGCTCGCGGAGAACGCCCTCTACGCAGGCGACCGAGAGTGGCTGCGAGAGCAGCGGCCGGGCATCCTCGCGGCGTGGGAGTTCCTCCAGCGCGAGCGCGCGCGGACGCGGCTGCGGTACGACGACGGCCGCAAGGTCGAGTACTACGGCCTTCTGCCGAAGGGGCGGGTGCACGACTGGGAGGGCCGGCGCCACCACTTCGGCTTCTCGGACGGCTACACGTGGCAGGGGATGTCGCGCATGGCCGAGGCGTTCCGGGTGGCGGGGCTCCCCGAGGCCGACCGGCTGACGCGGGAGGCCGACGAGTACGGACGGTGCATCCTCGAGGTGGCCCGCCGGTCGCAGTTCGCCGATCCCGAGACGGGGCTGACGCTCATCCCGAACACGGTCTTCTACCGCGAGGGCGTCCGGGGCGGTCTGTGGTGGACCGACGGCCCGCTCGCCCTCTTCGCCGTGGGCCTGCTCCGCCCGGAGGACCCCTACTTCGGGTCGATGGTGGAGTACCTCGAGCGCACCTCGGGTACGCGGATGGGGCTCCTCAACCATATGGAGGGGCCGCCGGACAACCCGTTCTGGTACCTGAACATCACCGAGCGCACCTACTACCGCGACTTCCTCGCGCGCGGGGAGTTCGAGAAGGCGCTGCTCGTCTTCACCGCGACCTTCGTCTACGGCCTGTCGCACGACTGCTACCAGACGGTCGAGCGCGTGAACCTCGACGACGGCAACTACGCGCCCTTCCAGCCCAATCCCTCGGGCAACGGCCGGATGGTCGAGATGCTCAAGCGGATGGTGGTCGATGAGCAGGATCCGCGGACGCTGTGGCTGCTTCGCGGTTGTCCGAGCCGGTGGTTCGCCGCCGGACAGACCATCGAGGCGCGGGATGCGCCGACCCTCTTCGGCACGGTGGCCGTCCGGTCGCGCGCACGCGAGGGGGAGATCGTGCTCGGCGTGACGCCCCCCGCGCAGTGGCCACCCGACGGCCTCCGCGTGGTCGTCCGCGACCCGGAGCGGAGGCCCTTCCGGCAGGTGACGGTCAACGGCCGCCCGGCGCGGATGGAGGGAGAGACGCTGCACCTCACGGAGCCGGCGAAGGCCTTCCGGATCGTCTGCACGCGGTAGGGGGCCGGCTCCCGGCCGGCTCTCGCCCCCCGTACGAAGAGAGCCCCTCGCCACCCCGGGTGGGGTGGTGCGAGGGGCTCCTCGTGGGTCGTGCCGGTTGCCGCTGGGGCCTAGTAGGGAGGCATGCCTCCGCCGGGGCCGCCCGCGGGCATCGGCTTCTCGGGCTCGGGCTTGTCGGCCACGAGTGCCTCGGTGGTGAGGATGAGGCTCGCGATCGACGCGGCGTTCTCGAGCGCCGAGCGGGTGACCTTGGCCGGGTCGATGATGCCGGCGGCCACCAGGTCGCGGTACTCCTCGCTGAGGGCGTCGAAGCCCTCGTTGTCGGTGAGTTCGCGGACCTTGGCGATCACGATGCTGCCCTCGTGGCCGGCGTTCTCCGAGATCTGGCGGAGCGGGGCCTCGAGCGCCTTGCGGACGATCGCGACGCCGATCTTCTCGTCGTCGCCCTTCGCCTTGACCTTCTTGAGGGCGGGCTCGGCGCGGACGAAGGCCACGCCGCCACCGGGGACGATGCCCTCCTCGGCGGCCGCGCGGGTCGCGGAGAGAGCGTCCTCGAAGCGGTGCTTCTTCTCCTTGAGTTCCGTCTCGGTCGCGGCGCCGACCTGGATCTCGGCCACGCCGCCGGCGAGCTTCGCGAGGCGCTCCTGGAGCTTCTCGCGGTCGTAGTCGCTGTCGGTGGTCTCGATCGCCTTGCGGATCTCGTTCATCCGGCCGTCGATCTTGTCCGAATCGCCGCCGCCATCGATGATGGTGGTGTTGTCCTTGGAGATGCGGACCCGCTTGGCGCGGCCGAGATCGGAGAGCTGGACGTTCTCGAGCTTGATGCCCAGGTCCTCGGAGATGAAGGTGCCGCCGGTGAGGACGGCGATGTCCTGGAGCATCGCCTTGCGACGGTCGCCGAAGCCGGGCGCCTTGACGGCGGCCGCGGCGACGATGCCGCGCAGCTTGTTGAGCACGAGGGTCGCGAGCGCCTCACCCTCGATGTCCTCGGCGATCACGATGATCGGGCGGCGGGTGCCGACCGGCGACGCGATCTGCTCGAGGAGCGGGACGAGGTCCTGCGCCGAGCTGATCTTCTTCTCGAACAGGAGGATGTAGGGATCGTCGAGGACGGCCTCCATCGACTCCGGGTCGGTGATGAAGTACGGCGACAGGTAGCCCTTGTCGAACTGCATGCCGTCGGTGAGTTCGAGCTTGGTGTCGCTGCTCTTCGACTCCTCGACGGTGATGACGCCGTCCTTGCCCACGCGCTCCATCGCCTCGGCGATGAGCTTGCCGATCTCCGGGTCGTTGCCGGCGATCGAAGCGACGGAGGCCATGGCGTCCTTGTCGGAGACGGCGGTCGCCATGTCGCGGATCGCGTCGACGAGGACCGCGACGGCCTTGTCGATGCCGCGCTTGACGAGCATCGGGTTGGCGCCGGCCGCGACGTTCTTGAGGCCCTCGTGGATCATGGCCTGCGCGAGAACGGTCGCGGTGGTGGTGCCGTCGCCGGCGACGTCGTTGGTCTTGGAGGCGACCTCACGGACGAGCTGGGCGCCCATGTTCTCGAAGTGATCCTCGAGCTCGATCTCCTTGGCGACGGTGACGCCGTCCTTGGTGATGTTGGGCGAGCCGAACTTCTTGTCGAGCACGACGTTGCGGCCCCGCGGCCCGAGGGTCACCTTCACCGCGTTGGCTACGGCGTCGGCGCCCCTCAGAAGCGCACGGCGAGCCTCTTCGCCGTAGTGCAACTCCTTCGGCATCTTTCATTCCCTCCACAGTGTTCGAGCGAACAGGCCCGGCGGTGCTACTTCTTGCCCGCGGCGGGAGCCTTCTTCTTCTCGTCAGCGATCTCGATGGCGTAGATGTCGTCCTGGCGGAGGATCATGAACTCCGTGCCGCCCTGCTTGACTTCCGTGCCGCCGTACTTCGAGAAGATCACCGTGTCGCCGATCGCGACCTCCATCGGCCCACGAGAACCGTCCTCCAGAACCTTGCCCGAACCGACCGCCACAACCTTGCCCTTCTGGGGCTTCTCCTGTGCAGCGTCGGGGAGCACGATTCCGCCGGGGGTGGTCTCTTCCGCCTTCTCGATCTCGACGATGATGCGGTCACCCAGAGGCTTCAGCACTCACCAGCACCTCCTTCCGTCTCTTCCTTGGCATTGGCAGAGGAACGAACCGTCATGGCCAACTCCTCCTCCCAACTATGGAACCGAGCCCTAGGAGCCCGGGACGTGCGTGGGGCAGTGGCCTGGCGCGCGAGCGCCCTCCCGCTCCACCCCTATGGACTGCCCGACGAGGTGACGACCTGTGCCGGACGCAGAACCCGATCACCGATCCGATAGCCTCGCCGTACCTCCCCGACCACCGACCCCGCCGGCAGCTCCGCGCTCGCAGTCGTCGCGACCGCCTCGTGGAGCATGGGGTCGAACTCCAGGCCGACCGCCTCGATCGCGCGGACGCCCTCCTCCTCGAGCACCGCGAGGAACTGGCCCTGGACCATCCGGATCCCCTCGACCCAGGCCTCGCCCGCGCCACTCTCCTCGGCCGAGCGCACCGCCCGCTCGAGGTTGTCGACCACCGGCAGCAGCCGCTCGACCAGCTCGCCGCGCGCGCGCTCGGTCAGCTCGAGCCGCTCCCGGGTGACGCGCCGGCGGAAGTTCTCGAAGTCGGCGCGGACCCGCAAATTGGCCTCGCGAAGTTCCGCGAGTTGCTCCTGCACGTCGTTCACCTCATCCGCGATCCGCTCGGCCTCGTCCTCCGGGGCCAGGTCGATCGCCGACTCCCGCGGGGAGCCGTCGGTCTCACTCTCCGTCACGATCTCCATCTCGCGCTCGTCGCGCACGCCGACAGCCCTCCCTTCCTCGGTTGCTCTCCCGCCTCAGGCGGGCACTGCGGGCGCCGGGGCGAGCGCCTCCGACCGGCCGACGACCAGCTCGTCGCCGACCGCGTCGACCCGCACCGTGGACCCCTCGGGGAACTCCCCGGCGAGCAGCTTGCGGGCGATCGCGTTCTCGACCAGCGTCTGGATCGCGCGGCGCAGAGGCCGGGCGCCGTAGACGGGGTCGAAGCCCGCCTCGCCGATCCGCTCGCGCGCGGCGGCCGTGACCTCGAGCCCGAGGCCGCGCGCCGCCAGCCGCTCCGAGAGCCGCGCGAGCATCAGGTCGACGATCGCGCGAATCTCCCGACGGCTGAGCGGAGTGAAAACGATCGTCTCGTCGATCCGGTTGAGCAGCTCGGGCCGGAATGTGGCCCGCAGTTCCTCCAACACGCGCCCGCGCGCTGTCTCCCACGCCGCTCCGTCGGCCTCGGTCTCACCCAACGAGGTGAGATGGCGACTCCCGATGTTCGAGGTGAGGATGACGACAGTATGCCGGAAGTCGACGGTTCGGCCCTGGGAATCCGTCAGCCGCCCGTCGTCGAGCAGTTGGAGCAGGACGTTGAAGACATCGGGATGGGCCTTCTCGATCTCATCGAGCAGCACCACGCGGTAGGGCCGGCGGCGAACGGCCTCCGTGAGCTGACCGCCCTCTTCGTAGCCGACGTAGCCGGGCGGGGCGCCGATCAGCCGGGAGACGGTGTGCTTCTCCATGTACTCCGACATGTCGAGCCGCACCATCGCCGCCTCGTCGTCGAACAGCAGCTCGGCCAGCGCCCGGGCCAGCTCGGTCTTGCCGACGCCGGTCGGTCCGAGGAAGAGGAACGAGCCGAGGGGACGCTTGGGGTCCTGAAGCCCCGACCGACTCCGACGGATGCACTCGGCGACCGCCGAGACGGCCTCGTCCTGACCCTTCACCCGCAGGTGGAGGTGCTCTTCCATCCGCAGCAGCCGCTCGGCCTCGGTCTCGAACATGCTCGAGACCGGGATGCCCGTCCAGGCGGAGACCACGGAGGCGATCAGTTCGGCGTCGACCGGCCGGTCGCCGCCCGTCTCCGCCACCCACTGCTGGCGCGCCTCAGCGTACCGGCTCTGGATCCGGTCGGCCTCCTCGCGCAGCCGCTGGGCCGCCGCGAAGTCCCGGGCCTCGACAGCCGCCGCGCCCTCCTGCGTGATCCGGGCGAGCCGATCCTCCATCTCCCGCAGTTCGGCAGGCATGTCCGAGAGTTCCATGCGGAGCTTGCTGGCGGCCTCGTCGACCAGGTCGATCGCCTTGTCGGGCAGGAATCGCTCGGTGAGATACCGCGACGACATCTCGGCGGCGGCCTCCAGGGCCTCGTCGAGGATCCTCACGCCGTGGTGCTCCTCGTAGCGCGGCCGCAGCCCCCGGAGGATCAGCACGGTCTCCTCGACCGACGGTTCGTCGACGTAGACGGGCGCGAAGCGGCGCTCGAGCGCCGGATCCTTCTCGATGTGCTTGCGGTACTCGTCGAGCGTGGTGGCCCCGATGCACTGCAGGTCGCCGCGCGCGAGCGCCGGCTTCAGCATGTTCGAGGCGTCGAGCGAGCCCTCGGCCGCGCCGGCGCCGACGACGGTGTGCAGCTCGTCGATGAACAGCACGACCCGCCCCTGCGCGTGGGTCACTTCGTCGAGCACGGTCTTGAGCCGCTCCTCGAACTCGCCCCGGAACTTGCTGCCGGCGACGAGGGCGCCCAGGTCCAGCACGAGCAGGCGCCGGTTGTGCAGGCTGTCGGGCACGTTGCCGGCGACGATCATCTGCGCGAGCCCCTCGGCGATCGCCGTCTTGCCGACGCCGGGCTCGCCGATGAGCACGGGGTTGTTCTTCGTGCGGCGCGAGAGGATCTGGATGACCCGCCGGACCTCCTCATCGCGGCCGACGACGGGATCGAGCTTGCCCTCGCGCGCCCGGGCCGTCAGGTCGGTGGTGTAGCGGTCGAGCGCCTCCTGCTTCGACTCGGGGTTGCGGTCGGCGACGCGAGCCGATCCCCGGATCTCCTTCAGCACACGGTAGATCGACTCCCGGTCGATGCGGGCCTCTCGCAGGATCTGGGCCGCGGCGCAGGGGACCTCCAGCATCGCAAGCAGCAGGTGCTCGACGCTGATGAAGGTGTCCTGCATCCGCTCGGCCTCATCCTCGGCCCCGCGGGCGAGTCGCTCGAGGTTGGGCGTGATGTGGAGCTGGGCCTGGCTCGCGCCGGGGCCGGTGACCTGCGGGATGCGGCTCAGCTCGGCCTCGACGCGCCGGACAAGGCCGCGGAGGGAGTCGGCGCCCAGGATCTGGCCAAGGGCACGCGGCACGAGGCCGTCCTCCTGTTCGACCAGACTGAGCAGCAGATGCTCCACGTCCAGCAGGTTGTGGCGGTAGCGGATCACGACATCCTGTGCCCGCAACAGCGCCTCGTGCGCGCTCTCGGTGAAGCGTTCCATGTTCATTCCTGGGGTTCCCTCCCCTCGCTCCGGATCTCGACGGTGAAGCCGGCATCGAGCAGACGTGTCCGCAGCGATGACAGCTCCGACTCGGCGTCGCGCTGGACGCGCGAGATCTCGTCGGTCATCTCCCGACGCATCTCAGCGATCCGCTCGAGGAGATCGAGGATGACCTGAACGCCGGCGAGGTTGACGCCGAGGTCCTGGGTCAGCCGCTGGATCTGGCGCAGCTTCTCGATGTCGTCGGCGCTGTAGAGCCGCATGTTGGTCTCGGTGCGCTGGGGCTCGACCAACCCGAGCCGCTCGTACATCCGCAGGGTCTGCGGGTGGCACTCGACGAGGCGGGCGGCGACGCCGATCATGTAGACCGGCTCCCGCGAGTCGTGCGGCTGTCCCTTGGACCCTCGGCGCAGCATCAGGCCTCACGCCCCAGCCGGATGTCGCGCAGGCTCTCGCGCGGGTCTTCGGCCATCTCCTTCGCGAGCTGCTCCACCAGCTCGCGCCCCTTGCGGGAGAGCTTCTTCGGGGCGGCGATCCGCACGGTGACGAGCTGGTCGCCGTGGCCGCCTCCCTTGAGCCGCGGGACGCCCATGCCCCGCAGCCGGAACGTCTGCCCGCTCTGGGTCCCCGCCGGGATCTTGAGCGTCGCCCGGCCCTCGCGGGTCGGCACGCTGATCTCGGCGCCCAGCGCGGCCTCGGCGAAACTCACCGGAACCTCGCAGGTGAGGTCGTCGCCGTCGCGCCCGAAGAACGGGTGGCTCCGCACCTCCAGCACCAGCACGAGGTCGCCGCGGGCGGCCCCGCCGGTCCCGGCCCGCCCCTCGCCCTTGACCCGGATCTTCGACCCGTTGCGGACCCCGGCCGGCACCTTGACCTCGACCCGCCGGCTCCGGCCCGTCCGCCCCGAGCCCCGGCAGGCGGTGCACCGCTCACCGGGCACCTGGCCCCGGCCGCCGCAGGTCGCGCAGGCCGCCGGGCCGAGCAGGTTGCGACGCGCGCGATCGGCGCCGCTGCCGCCGCAGGTCGGACAGGTCTGGTACGAGACGCCCATGCCGTCGCAGCTCGAGCAAGGCTCGTCGATCTCGAGCCGGATCACCTCGGTGCCGCCGAAGACCGAGGTCTCGAAGGGCACCGTGAGGGGCTTCTCGATCGTCGCGCCCGGCGTGTGCGCGGGCCGCGTGGGACCCCGCCGACCGGCGCCGCCCAGCAGGTTCTCGAACAGGTCGCCCAGGTCGGCGAAGCCGCCGCCGTTCGGCGCGTAGGTGAAGGGGCCGCCGTTCCAGCCCGGGGGAGGAGAGGCGCCGGGGTCGTAGCCCTCGAAGCCGGGCCCGAAGCGGTCGTACGAGGCGCGCTTGTCGGGATCGCTCAAGACGGCGTAGGCCTCGCTGACCTGCTTGAACCGCTCCTCGGCCGTCGGATCATCGGGACTCACGTCCGGGTGGCACTGCCGCGCGAGCTTGCGGTAGGCCGACTTGATGGCCTTGTCATCCGCGGTGCGCGGGACCCCGAGGATCTCGTAGTAGTCCTTGGTGGCC
>CAZRDB010000129.1:0-14452 GCA_964598695.1 uncultured Armatimonadia bacterium | reverse complement strand
CCCCCACGCTCCGAGCGCGACCAACAGCCACCCCTCGCCCCCCCCCCCAAAGCTCCCGCGGAGCGCCGACCACGCCTCCGGACCGGCATGGGCCCGGCCGGTCGCCACAACGCTGCTCTGGGCCGGGAGGGCCAGCGCGAGGCCGGCAACGTTCGCGCGGAGGAAGGCGCCCTCGTACGGCTCGAGCCACGACTTGGCCGAGGGCAGCGAGGCCGCGTCGAAGAGCAGCGCATAGCGGTCGGCGGCGCCATCCCAGGCCCAAGCGTAGGCCTCCAGCAGGCCCTGGGCGGCCGCCTCGCGCAGCGTGCCCACGACGGACCCCGCACGCAGCACACGGATCCCGTCGATCTGCCACAGCACCGGCACACGGAAGGGATTGCCGATCAGGTTCCAGCCGGGCTCCAGCGAGACGGAGAAGGCCGCGTCGGGGTCGGGCGTGTCGCCCGCATCGGCCGCGAGCGTCCAGGCGCCCTGCTGCGCGGCGAAGTAGCCCCTGCCCGGCTCGAGCGAGACCGCGGAGCCCGGGGCGACGGCGTACTGCCGCGTGGCGGGATCGTAGGCGGCAAGTCGGCCGGTCGAGGGGTCCACGAGCCCCAGCAGAGCGCTCGGCGCGCCCGCGACGGGCGAGGCGAGGATCCGGAGGCCCCGCGCACCCCCCGCTCGCGGGAGGGTCGCGCGCAGCACCGTCGAGAAGGAGGCGGTCGCAGCCGCCGACTCGCCCATCACCCGCGCGACGATCCCGGAGGCGCCCAGCCCGAAACGGCGCGAGTCGAGGCGCGCGTGCGCAACTCCGTCCGGGCCGGTCCGCAGGAGGGTGGCGGCGCTCTCGCGCCCCGCCGGCCCAGTGAGCGTCACCTCGATCTCGGCGCCCGGCTGCGCGGTTCCCCGGTCGTCGGTCAGTGTGGCGGCCAGCACGAGCGGTTCGCCGAGTCGCACCTGCGGGGTGGTCGTCGAGAGGGTCAGAGCCAGGCCGGCGGGCTCCGGACCGGAGAGCGCCAGGCCGTAGAAGCCGGTCGTCCCGCCGCTGGCCGTCGCGCGGGCGAGCAGGATCCCGGGGGTCGTCGCGGTGTACGCGACACTCCCCTCCCCCGCCGCCAGAACGGTCGTGCCATCGGCCGCGCGGATCTCCAGCCGGGGCACAGCCACATCGCCCTCCGCGGGCGCCGAGGCGCGGAGGGTGTAGCTCCCTCCGGCGACGGCGGAGAAGCGCACCCAGTCCGCGTCACCGGCCGCGAGCGCGTGTTGGGAAACCGCGCCGCCCGGGCGGATCCCCCTTGCCTGCGCGGCGGTGTTGTCGGGCTCGAATGGATCGGTGAGACCCACCGAGAAGCGCCACAGGGGGCCGACGGTCTTCCGGCCGCGGGGGTCACGCGCCGTGACCTGCCAGGTGTAGGTCCGCCCCGCGGTCAGCCCCTCGAGGGGAAGACGCGGGATGGTGAGTCCCCGGACCCGCGTCGTCGGTGAGGCGTCAACCCCGAGCGCGATGTCGAACACCACGCCCGTCGGCGTCGCTCCTCCGGGGGCGAGCGCGCAGGTCAGTGTGGGGGCCGCCGAGACCCCGAGCGCGCCATCGGCCGGGCGGGGCTCCGCGGGAGTCGGCGCGTCGCCGATCGGTCCGGCCCCGAGCGGGAGGGCGGTCAGCTCGTAGTCGCCCGTCGTCTCGGCGCGGTAGCCAACGACCGGCAACTGGTAGTCGCCAGCGCGTGTGCAGGTCCAGACGACGCGCGAGGAGGCATCCTGGCTGTACCGGGCGTCGTCGTTCTCCGCGAGGAGGATCCCGCCGTCGGCGTCGTAGAGCGATAGCACCGTGTCGACGGCCTGGACGGCGCGCGTGGCGACGGGGCCGGCGCTCTCGGTGGCCGCGGGCAGGCTCACACCGGGGATCAGGCACACGGTGCGGAACTCGTACGTGACGCCCGTCTCGAGCCGGACGCGGGAGTAGTCCGTATCGCCGGGGGTGAGCGTGTGCCGTACCAGCTCGCCGTCGGCCGACAGGGCGCTCGCGGAGGCGGGGGCGTCGTCGGGTTCGAGGGCGTCGACCGCCCCGGCCGTGAAGCCCCACAGCGCTCCGACGGCCTCCGCGCCGTCCGACCCACGGGCGACCACCTGCCAGCGGTAGTCGCGCCCCGCACGCAGGCCCGAGACCGTGAACGCCGGCTCGGTCAGGCCTGTCGCGACGAGGGGCGGCGTCGGCGCCGAACCGAAGTAGAGGTCGTAGGCCACGCGGGCCGCCGAGGGCGGGGCGACGGCGTCCCAGGCGAGCGTGAGGGAGCCGCCGAGCCCGGTCGCGCCCAGGGCCGGTGTGGGCCCCGTCGGGGCGCCCGGAGAGCCCGATGCGTCATCGGTCACGGCGCGGCGCGCGTCGACCAGACCTCCGCCCAGCAGCCCGGCGTAGGCGGCGTTGAGCCCCCCGATGTCGGAAACGGAGCGGAGCACGCGGTCGCGTAGGGTCGCGCCGTCGAGTTCCGGGTGGAGCCCTTTGACGAGCGCGGCTACCCCGGCGACGATCGGTGAGGCGAACGAGGTGCCGGAGCCGGTGCGATAGGGCGCGACGAACCGGTCGGAGCCGTCGAAGTAGGCCGTCGAGAGGATATCGACGCCCGGCGCGGCGATGTCGACCGCGGATCCGTAGTCGGAGAAGAACGCCTTCCGGCCGGTCGCATCGACGGCCGCGACCCCGAGGACCTTGTTCTCGCCGCGGTCGTTCGAGACGGGCGTCTGCGGATCGGCGTCGAGGTCGCGGTTGTCGTTGCCCGCGGCGACGACGAGCAGCACGCCTCGGGCCCAGGCCTCGTCGATCGCTTGGTCGAGGATCGTGTTGTAGCCCCCACCGATGCTCAGGTTGATGATCGCGGCGCCGTTGCGGGTGGCGTAGACGATCGCCTCGGCGATCTGCGCCAGCTCGGCGCCCCCGTCGTCCGGGAAGACCTTGAGCGGCATGATCCGGGCCTGCCAGGCCACGCCCGCGACCCCGGTCGCGTTCGCGCCGACCGCCGCGATGCAGCCGGCGACCATCGTCCCGTGGGTGACGTTGTCATCGATGCCGTCGACGCCGTCGTTGTCCTTGCCGTCGGGGGTGGGCTCGGGCGAGGCCAGGGAGTCGACGAAGTTCCATCCGCGCAGGTCGTCGACGTAGCCGTTGCCGTCGTCGTCGATCCCATTGGCCGTCTCGTCGGCGTTCGTCCACAGGTTCGCCGCGAGATCGGGATGGTCGAGATCGACGCCGCTGTCGATGACGGCCACGATGACCTGCCGCGAGCCGGTGTAGCCGTCCCAGGCGGCGGGACAGGCGATCTGCGGCAGGTGCGCCTGGTAGCGGTAGAGCGGGTCATCGGGTTGGCGCGCGATCCGGGCCACGAGGTCGAACTCGGCGGTCTCGACCCGTGGGTCGGCGAGGTAGTCGTCGAGGGCGCGCGCCTCGCTCCGGTCCTCGGGCACGGTGACAACGTCGAGGCCCGAGAGCGGCAGGCGCCTCTCGACCGAGGCGCCGTGCTCGGCGTAGACCGCGCGACGCTCCTGCTCGCTGAGGCCGGGCCGGAGCCGAACGACGACGCGCCCGGCGACGGCCTCGGAGAGGCTCCCCGTCGCGCGCGCGCGCACGAGCAGCTCGGCATGGGCCGGCGGCAGCAGCAACGCGAGCAGGGCCAGCGTCCACCACCGGAGACGTCCGAGGCAGGAGGGGAGCACGCTCACCGCCCCCTCCCGGAGACTCCCACGCTCCCGCCGACGTAGGAGAGCCGAGGCAACGAGACGGCCACGGCAGCCTGCTCCGGCTGCAGCCGATCGCCGACGAAGGCTCGGAAGCTCTCGGGGGTCACGGCGCGCAACGGCTGGAGCGGGGCGTTCACGAGCCCCGCCACATCGCCCCCGGCCAGCGCGCAACGGGCGATGGCGTACGCCCGGCCCGGCGCCGTCCGGACCTCCAGGGCCGATCCGCCGAGCAGGCGGGCGCGGGCGGCCTCGAGCGTCGGCTCGAGCGGGTCAACCCGGGCAAGGCCCGCCACGCTCGCGGCGAGGGCGCGGCGCAGGCGTTCGACGTCCCATGGACGCGGGCAGGCGGCATAGACGACGAGGCGGCTGTCGTCGCCGTCGCCCAGGAGCATGGTTCCCGCGGCGAGGGCGAACTGCCGGACCTGAGGGTCGTGCGCCAGGTGGCCGTCCGGGCCGTTCAGGAGCGCGTGGGCGAGCTGCATGCAGGCGCGCCCCTCGGTCCCCAGCGGCGGCGCGGCGTAGCCGAGCGCGATGACGGCGAGCGGGCTCCGCTCGTCCTCGACCACGCGCGAGCGGCATCCGAGCGGGACCTCGCGCGCGGGACCGGAGACGCCGAGGAGGCTGCGGACGTGGTCGGAGACGGTGTCGCCCGGGGCGCCGGGGCCCGGGGCGGAGGAGGGCTCGGCGGATGGCAGTCGGCCCAGGACCTCGCGCAGGCGGCTCGCGGCCTCGGCGGCGCCAGCGGGGACCACGGTCACCGCGACAACCCGGGCGCCGCGGAAGCAGGCGGCATACTCGGCGCGGACGTCCTCGGGCGGTGGGGCCGCCTGGCTGGGTGTCGCGGGCCGGAGGAACCGGCCCGGGTAGAGGGCCTGGCCCGATTCGAACAGGAGGTTCGCGAGCAGCGCCTGGTCGGCGTCGACCGGGGGCCCCGCCGGGGGGACGGGTAGCTCCGTCAGAACCTGGTCGCTGAGCGGGGGCTGCAGGAGGGCGTCCGTGAGGAGGGCGAGGCCCATCTCCGCCGCGGCCGGGGGGCCCGAGACCTCGAGGATGAGGCAATCGGGCTGGGCTTGCGCGCCGAACTGCCCGCCCTGGGCGGTGAAGGCCCGCACTCGCTGCAGCGACGCGGCCGAGATCTCACCGTCGGCGCCCAGGAACAGGGCGTGGGCGAGCATCGCGCGAGCGGCGGGACTCGAGTCGTCCGGCGTTGGGGTGCAGCGCGCGACCACGGTGTAGTCGAACCGCTCGATCGTCGGCTGGTCGAGGGCTACGAGGCGCGTGCCGTTGGGGAGCGTCTCATCGATCAGGGCGGGCGCGTCGGCCGCGAGCCAGCCGGCCGCAAGGGCGGCCAGCGTCAGGAACCTGATCATTGGGCGGCTCCTTCGGGCTTCGCGAGGAGAACGAGCGCCTGGTCGGGTGCGAAGCGGCGGATCGCCAGGTCGCGGACCTGCTGCGGCGTCACACGCACCACCTCGTCCTCGTAGTCGAACGCGAACCGCCCGCTGCCGATCGCCTCGTAGAAGCCGATGCACTGGGCTTGGCCGGTGTAGGTGTCGCAGGTCTGGGCATGGGCCAGCAGCGCGCTCCGTGTCGCCGCTACGCACTCGTCAGGCGAAGGGCCGTTCGTGAGCAGACCGGCCACCGAGGCTCTCAGCGCGGCGGCGATGTCGGTCGGCACGCCGTCGGCCGCGGCCCAGAGACTCACCAGGCCGGGCATCCGCTGGGTGAGGTAGCCCGCGCCGGCCGCGCGGAACAGCGGCAGCCGCTGGGGCAACTCCGTGTGGAGCGGGCCGGAGGAGCCGTCGTCGAGCAGTGCGAGGAGCACATCGCAGGCCAACACGTCGCGGCTCTCACCCATCCCCGGGGCGGGCCAGGCGAGCGCGGCCATCGGAGAGGACCCGGCGGGCAGGAGCACACCCACCGTCCGAGGCTGCGGAGGCGGTACGGGACCGGCGGGGGGCAGGGTGCTCTCGCCGGCCGGCATGGCTCCGAACGTGCGCTCGACGGCCGCCAACACATCCTCGGCGATGACATCGCCCACCACGACGATCGCCAGGTTGCGCGCGACCACGTGCTTCGCGTAGTAGGCCCTGAGGTCGTCGACGGTGTAGGCGGGCAGTTCCTCGGGTCCGCCACCGGGCGAGCGGCCGTAGGGCCCGTCGCCGTGGATCTCCCGGTAGGCGGCGTCGCGCACCCGCGTGAGGGGGAGCGCATAGGCCTCGCGCAGTTCCTTGCCCATGATCCCCAGCTCGGGCCGCAGCCGCGATTCCTCGAACGAGGGCCGCAGGAGGGCCTCGGCGAGCGCCTCGAGACAGGGGGTGAAGCCCTGGGGAGCCACCGTGACGGTCAGTTCGATCGAATCGCGGCTCGTGTCACCCAGGATCTCGCCGCCCTGCGACTCGATCGTGTAGGGGAGTAGACCGGCCGGCGAGGGCGCCGCCGGCCGCTGGAAGATCATGTGCTCGAGGATGTGGGCGAGGCCGCGCTCGTCGGGTCCCTCGAGCGAGGAGCCGCCGCGCAGGACGGCGTCGACGGCGACCACGGGCACATCGTGCTGGGGCAGCACGAGGATGCGGAGGCCGTTGGGCAGCTCCCGTTCGACCAGGCGCGTCGGATCCAGCACGCGAGCGCCGGCCAGGCTCTGGGTGGCCACCAGGGCGAGCGCCACGGCCGCGACCAAGCGGGAGCGTGGGTGGGAAGCCATGCAATCGTCCCTCCATGCAGAGGACTCCGGCCGTCGGGCGTGCCTACGGGGCGACCGGCGTGAGGAGGCTGTCGGGCTGGCACAGGCTCAGCACGAAGTGCGTGAGCAGGGCCGCCTCGTCCAGCCCCGTTGTGGACTTGAGGGCGAGATCGGCTTCCGCGGCACGGGCGAGCCCCCTCCGAAGCTCCTCCGTCGTGACGCGCTCCGCCTCGCCCAACACCTTGTAGACGACGAACGGGTGCTGTTGGGTCAGGTTCGCGGCCCGATCCTCGGGCATGCGTCCCTTGATCCGCTCCGCGATCGCGTCCCACTGGCCCTTGAAGCGCGAGTCGTAGCGATCGGTCCGGCACAGCGAGAGGGGGATCTCGCCGGCGTCGATCAAGGCCCGGGCGACCAGCAGGAGGCGCAACCGGGCCGCGACCAGCATGACGATGCCGATCCCGCTCTGGCCTTGGTGGATCAGGTCGCGCAGGGCCGCGAGCGTGCCGGCCACATCACGTTGTCCGAGCCGGTCGGTCAGCTCGAAGACGACCGTCTCGCGCGAGCGGGTGACGATCGCCTCGACATCGGCCACGGTGACCTGCTTGCGGCCCCCGACGTACGAGGTCAGCTTACGCACCTCGGACGAGAGGATGCCGCTGTCGTGCGGCAGCAGGGCGAGGAGGGCGACGACGGTCTGGCGGTCGGCCCGGACGCCGGCCAGGCGGAAGCGCTCGGTCACGAACTCGGCGGCCTCGGCCTCCCGCGTGGTCTGGGCGAACTCGAGCACGCGCCCCTTGGCGAGGCAGACCTGCGCGAGGCGGGTGCGCTTGTCGACCGCCACCGCCTCGATCACGAGCGTGACGTCGCCGGGCAGGCCGGCATCGATCCGGGCGGCCAGCGCGGTGCCGGCCGCGTCGGTCTTGGCGCCCAGGAGCGGGCAGTCGCGCACAAGCACGGCCCGTCGTCCCGCGCCGAAGAACGGCAGCGCGTCCGTCACGAGCGCGTCGAGGATCTCCTTGGGGCCGGCCTCGCGGCCGTTCAGTACCGTCAGGCTCAGATCGCGCTCCTCCTCGGGCACGATCCACTGCGGTACGCGCCGGGCGATCTCGGAGCGGCGGTACTCGTCGTCGCCGCAGGCGATCACGAGCGCCGGGGCATTGCCCTGGCGGCACTCCTCCCGGAGCGTGCGGAGGGCGCCGTCCGAGGTCGAGGCCGGACGGTCGGCGCCCTTGCCCTTCCAGCTACCGGACATGGGCTACTCCGCCGTCCCCTGCGCGATGGCCGCGAGCAGCCCGTCGGCGTCGGTCGCGTCATCGGGGTAGACGACGCGGGCGGTCCGGAACCGCACGGGCTGGTCCTCCCCGGGCAGGACGTCGCGGAACTCGGTGTTGCGGAGCGCCTCGGCCACGGCCGAGACCGGCACCGGAGCGCTGCCGAGGTCGACCTCCAGGAGGATCGCGGCGAACAGATCGTCCCCCAGGCGCGCAACCGTGTCCGAGGTGCGCAGCGACGAGGCGATGGTCCCGACGACCCGGTTGAGGACGTCGAGGCGGGCATCGTCCCCGGCCTCGGCCACGTCGCCGTAGTTGGCGATCCGCACGCCGAAGAGGCCGAAGGTGTGGCCGGTCCGCCGGGCGCGGGCCACCTCGCTCTCGAGCCGCTCGTGCAGGAAGCCCTCGTTGTACAGGCCCGTCTCGGGGTCGCGGATCGCGAGCCGCCGAAGCTCCTCGGCCTCGCGGGCATACTCGAGGGCCCGGAGCGCCTGGTCGATGTACATGCCCGCCTGCGCGCCGATCGTGCTCAGCACATGCACGTCGATGTCGGTGGGCGGAACCTTCGAGTTGGGGTCATCGGCCACGAGCAGACCGTAGACGCCCCGACGCCCCCGGATCGCGGCGACCGCGGCCGCCTCGCTCCCGAGAACGCCGAGCAGCTGACCCGTCGGCCCCCCGGACGTCGGCTGGGCGTGGACGATCCGGCTCGGCTCGCCGAGAGCGACACTGGAGACCGGGTCGCCCTCGGCCTGGCGCGGGAGCGCCGGGAGCTGCGACTCGGTGACCCGCCCGCCCCCCAGCACCGCGAACGGAGCCAGGATGCCCGCCGGCTCGGCCACCGTGTAGACCGACAGGCGGAGGAAGCTGAGGCTGCTCAGCGCGCTGTCGGCCAGCCCGCGCAGGGCCTCCTCGAAGCTCTCGGGCGCCGGCAGCTCGGCAAGCCGCGAGGCGAACGAGGACAGATCGGCCAGGCGCTGCTCCACGAGCTGGCGTACGTTGCGCACCGCGCCTTCCCAGCCTTCCTCCTCATCGTCCAGGTCCGCGAAGAGCGACGAATGGTCGGTGAGGCTCACTCGGCTCAGGTTGAAGTAGGAGAGCGTTTCGTTGAGCGTTGCCTCGAGGTTCTCGAGGGCGCGGGCGGCGAGCGTGATGTCGATCCCCGCCGCGGCGAAGCTGCCGAAGTCGATCGGGTCGGGCGGCAGGCCCGGCACGGCCTCCAGCCCCGCGAAACAGACCAGGTAGTCGGCGAGCTGCACCAGCGCATGGGCCGGAAGGCGGCCGCGCACCGGCGCCGTAAGATCCTGCGGTCCGTGATGCTGCCCGATGATCGCGCGCAGCGTCGGCGGGAGGCTCCAGCGCTGGGCGAGCAACTCCCCCACCTGCTGGTGGTCGACGCCGAAGACCTGGCGCTCGGCTTCGAGTTCGCCCAGGCCCGTCTGGCGGTGCAGCCGGACGGCCCGCGCGTAGCCTGCCGGGTCGTAGCGGTGCAGCATCGTGCGTCCGACATCGTGCAGCAGGGCGCCGGAGACGGCTTCGTCCTCGTCCATGACGCCGTAGATCCGCGCCAGAAGCTGCAGGAGGCAGGCGCAGGCGGTGTTGTGGAGCCAGATCCGGGAACGCAGGTCGCCGGTGGCGCGGATGTCGCCATCGAAGACCTCGTAGACGGCGACCATGAGCGCGTTGCGCCGGATGCCGCGGAGCCCGAGGCGGACCACGGCCTGCTCGAGCGAGGAGACCGATGTCCGGCACCCGCTCAGTGGCGAGTTGGCCACCCGCAGGATCCGGCCGGCGATCGCCTGGTCGGAGGCCAGGACCTTGACGACGGCCTCGATGGGCGTGGAGTCGCTCTGGGTGACCTCCATCAGGCGGGCAACTACGGTCGGGAACGTGCGAAGCTCGGCAGTGGATGCCATGATCGCGCTCGCTACGTCGGCTTCCGGGCCCGGCATCGCGGCTACCTCCTGCTGCTCGGTATGTGGTGTCTCCCGCGCTTCCCCCTGGAAGGTTCGGCGTGAAGCGGGGATGCCCTGCGTACGCGGCGGGCCCGTCGCCGCACCGTTACTCCTCGGCGGGCAGCTCCTCGAGATCCTCGCCACCCCGCCCGGCGTACAGCACGTCGCGGGCTCGCCGGCCCGGGGCGCGGCCTTCGAGCACGTCCTCGGCGTCCTCGAGAGCGATCGAGAGGCAGCACGAGACGCCCTTCTCCTGCATCGTGACCCCGTAGAGGCGGTCGCTGCCCTGCATCGTGCCCGGCGCGTGCGTGATCACCAGGAACTGGGTCTGGTCGGTGAACAGGTGGAGCAGCTCCGAGAACCGCTCCGTGTTGGCCTCGTCGAGCGGGGCGTCGATCTCATCGAGCACGCAGAACGGCGACGGCCGCACGCGCAGCATCGCGAACAGCAGGCTGATCGCGGTGATGGCGCGCTCGCCGCCCGAGAGCGACAGCAGGTTCTGCTTGGCCCGGCCGGGCGGCTTGACGCTGACCTCGACCCCGGTCTCGAGGATGTTGTCGGGGTCGGTCAGGACGAGCTGGGTCTGCCCGCCGGCGAAGAAGAAGCGGAAGATGCGCTGGAACTGGTCGGCGATGGTGTTGAAGGCCTGCAGGAACTGCACCTTCGTCGCCGCGTCGATCTCGGCGATGATCTCGCGCAGGTTGTCGCGCGAGGCCTCGAGGTCGGCCTTCTGCGTAGCGAGGAACCGTTCGCGCTCGGCAAGGCGCTCGTGCTCGGCCTCGGCCCCGGTGTTGACCTCGCCCATCTGCGCGAGCCGCGCCCGCAGCGAGCGAAGCCGCTCCTGCGAGGGCGCCAGGCGGTCGGGCGCGACGGCGCGGGTCTCCGCCTCCTCGAGCGTCAGGGCGAACTCCTCGCCCAGCCGCTGCTGGATGGTGCTGCGGTGCTCCTCGGCCCGAGCCCGACGCACCTCATGCGCACTGAGCGCGGCGCGCAGGTCGGGCACCTGGGAGCGCGCGTCGCGTCCGAGCCGGTCGGCCTCATCGATGCTCTGCAGCACGCCGAGGCGGCTCTCGGAGTGCTCCTTAAGTGTCTCGAGCACCGCCTGGCCCTCGCGGTGCAGCTCCTCCAGTCGCTCCTGGCCCTGCGCGATTCGCTCGGCCTCGCTCTGGGCGGCCTCACGGAGGCCCTTGAGGTCGCCGCGTATCTGCTCGCCGCGCCGGTCCAGCGCGGCCGACTGGCTCGGGAGCGCGGTCAGGTCGGCCTCGAGGGTTCGAAGCTGCTCGGTGGTCTCGCGGATCGTGAGCGTCGCCTCGGAGAGCGCGTCGCGGGTCTCGTCGCGCTGCCGGCCCAACTCGGCGAGCCTCTCTTCGACGAACGCCGGGTCCGGCTCCTCCGGGTCGACGGCCGCCTCCAACTCGAGCGCGGCCGAGGCGACCTTGCGGTCCAGCTCCCCCTACGAGACGGTCAACTCGTTGCGCTCGGCCTCGAGCTGCTCCCGTCGGGCGCGGAGGCTGCGGAGCCGCTCCTGCGCGACGGCGGCGCGGGTGCCGGCCTGCTGGATCGCGGCGAGGCACTCCTGGTAGGCGCGCTCGGCGGCCTGCACGGCCTCCTGCGTCTGTCCGATGGCGGCGCGCGCCTCGACGATCTCCTCCTCGACGCGCTCGAGGTCGCCGATCGCGTCCTCGCGGTTGCGCGTCAGCTCCTCGCGGGCGGTGTGCAGCGAGACAGGGTCCTCGGCGGCCGACAGCTCGGAGCCGCCGCCGATCGCGCCGTCGGCGTCCCACCGCTCGCCCGTCAGGGTCACGACCGAGCCGCCCGGCCCGAGCCGTCCGAGGACGGCCTGCGCCGCCGCCAGGTCGCGCACCACGAGTGTCGCGCCCAGCAGGCGCTCAACCAGCTCGGCCCGGCGCGGATGGAACGAGATCAGGGAGGTCGCGCGGCCCACCACGCCGTCCATCGTCAGGGCGGTCGCGATCGCCTGGCTCCTGGGCGATGCGGACGAGGCGTCGGCCGGGAGCATCAGGGCGTAGCCCGAACCTTCGGACTGCAGCCAGCGGATGGCCGACCACGCCGCCTCGCGGGTCTCGACGACCAGGGCCCGGCTCCACTCGCCGAGGGCCGCGGAGATCGCCCGCTCGTACTCGGGAGGGACGCCCACGACCTCGGCGACGGTGCCGACGATACCCTCCAGGACGCCTTCCGCCTTGCCGTGCAGAGCGCTGCGCACGCCGCGGGGGAGGTGGCCGCCCGCGCGCTCGATCTCCTCGATCGAGGCCAGCCGCGCCCCGATCTCGCCCACGCGGGCCTGCGCCTGCGTGCGCTTCTCGATCAGGGCCTCGAGGGTGCGGCGGGCGGTGTCGACCTGCCGGCGCGCCTCCTCGACGGCGTCGCTGGCCTGAACCTCGGCCTCCTCGAGCCCGACGAGTTCCTCGTCGAGGCGCGTCGCCTTGCCTTGCTCGGCCGCCTCCTGCGCCGCGAGCTGCGTCACGGTCTGGTCGGTCTCGCGCAGGCGCGTGTCGAGGTCGCGCCGCTGGGCGCGGAGGCTCGCCACGCTGCTCTCGAGGGTCGCGCGCCGCTGCATCGCCTCACGCTGCTTGCGCCCGGCCTCGGCGATCGAGTTGGACAGCTCCTCGATCAGGCGGCTGACCTCGGTGAAGGCCGTCCGGCGGTCCTCCTCGACCGGCCGGGCGGTCTCGAGCCGCGCGCGGGCTTCGTCCCGCTGGGCCGTGAGAAGGGCGATGCGGTCGGTCAGGGCGGTCCGCTGCTCGCCGAGCCCCTCCAGCTCGCGCTGGAGGATCGCGGTCTGCGTCTCGCACGACTGGAGCCGCTCGCGCCCGACGGCGATGTCGGACTCGGTCCGTGAGATCTCGCCCTGGATCCGGCCGTTCTGGCGCCGGGCCTCCTCGAGCTGGGCCTCCACCTGGTCGCGCTTCTCGCGCCACTCGGTCGCTCGCAGCTCGAGCTGGGCGGCCTCGGCCTCGAACCGCTCGAGGTCGGCGCGGACCACGAACGCCTCGTGCTCGCACCGGCCGATGACCTCGTTGGCGCGCAGTGCCTCGGCCGCGAGAATCCCGACCGAGAGTGTCTTCAGCTCCTCGGCGACGACCCGGTACTCGCGCGCCTTCTCCGCCTGCTTGCGGAGCGGCTCGAGCTGCTGCTCGACCTCGACGTGGATGTCGTGGATGCGCGTGAGGTTGCCCTGAACGCCCTCGAGGCGGCGGAGCGCCTCGTTGCGGCGACCGCGGTACTTCGCGGTGCCGGCGGCCTCCTCGAACATCGCGCGGCGGTCCTCCGGCCGCAGGCTGAGGAGCCGCTCGACGTCGCTCTGGCCGATCATCGAGTAGGTCTCTTTGCCGAGGCCCGTGTCGAGGAAGAGATCCTGGATGTCGCGCAGCCGGCAGCGGGTCTTGTTGATGAAGTAGTCGCTCTCGCCGTCGCGGTGGGTGCGGCGCGTGACGGCGACCTCCTGGTAGGGGACATCGAGCGCGCCGTCGGCGTTGTCGAGCACGAGGGTGACCTCGGCGAGGCCGAGCGGTTTGCGGCGCTCGGTGCCGTTGAAGATCACGTCGGCCACCTGGTTGGTGCGGATCGACTTGCTCGACTGCTCGCCGAGGACGAACAGGATCGCGTCGGCGATGTTGCTCTTGCCCGAGCCGTTGGGGCCGACGATGGCTGTGGCGCCGGGGCCGAACTGCAGCCGCGTGCGCTCGGCGAAGGTCTTGAACCCGAACAGCTCGAGTGCTTTGAGGTACAACTGCCTAAGGGCCCCCTTCGGAGCGCCCCCGCGCCGGCCCGGGCGGCGGACGCGCCTGCCCGCCGGAACCGCGTCAGAGGATGAGGATGTCGGGACGCGCGAGAGCGCCGGCGGCCGTGGTCACAGCCGTCGTGGGCCACTCGCTGTCCAGCGTGAGAATCTCACAGCCGGACTCCTGACACAAGGCCGTGTCCTCGGACTTGGCCCCCGCGAACGTGGGGTTCCACGCGAAGGCCTGGTCGGCGAGGATCGGCTGGGCGGCTCCGGGAGCGGCCCTCCAGCTTCGGGGCTGGTAGCCGGTGGCGCCGCCTTGGTGGTGGTGGGTCCACTCGTCGGGACGGCCCTCGGCCGCGTACGCGGCCTGACACGCCGCGAAGACCTCGCCCGCGTTGGCGCCGGGGCGCGTCGCGGCGAGCATCGCGGCATCGACCCGCTGCGCCGCGGCGTGGCGCGCCAGCAGGTCGGCCGGCGCCGGGCCGAGGTGGATCGACCGGGTCAGAGAGGCGTGGAGGCCGCCACGGCGGCCCACCATCACACCCATCGCATAGCGCTCGAGGCGGCGGTCGGTGGGGAACGGGTGGCGGTAGAGGCCGGTCCGCGCATCGACGGCGACGAGCACCACGGCGGGGCTGATCCCCCGGCGGAGCGCCGCGCCCGCCAGCAGGCCGGCGATCTCGTGCTCGGACATCCCGGCTCGTACCTGGCGCATCGCGCCTCCGACGGCCGCGGCGCAGTCGCGCGCGAGCGCCCGGTAGCGGGAGATCTCGGCCTCGGTCAGGGGCGTCTCGAGCGCGACGACCGCGCCCTCGTCGGGAACGGAGCCGGCGACGCCGGTGTCGGAGAGGCCCTCCGCGCCGAGCCAGTCGCGCACTGAGGCGACGGTTGCGTCCTCGTGCCACGCGAAGACGTGGGGCTCAAACGGCAGGTCGCGCAGTTCCTCGGCCAGCAGGCGCGGGGCCTCGATGTTGTTCATCAACACGCGGCAGGAGTCGGCGGTGACGACCGCCGTCATGTTGGCCATCTCGGTGCTGCGCCCGACCACGGGCTCGGCGCCGCAGAACAGCCAGCCGAGGTG
>CAZRDB010000128.1:0-14597 GCA_964598695.1 uncultured Armatimonadia bacterium | reverse complement strand
GAGAGGGTGCGGGTAGGGTCGAATCCCCGGGCGAACCGGGCCTCCACCTCCATCCAGAAGTGCTTGAGGACGGCTTCCTTTATCCGATCGGGCCGCGGGCCGGCGGGGATCCCGAAGGCGTGCTCGACGCTCCGCAGCGCGCAGGCGAGGGCGGCGTTGGTGTAGGTGAACGAGCCGCGGTGGACCTCCCAGGGGTCGGCGGCCGTCTCGTGCAGGCCGTCGGGCAGGATCGTGCGGCGCATCGCCTCGACCCCGCGCTCCACGCAGGCCCGCGCGGCGGCGAGGAACTCCAGCCGCTCCACGTTCTGCAGCGCGTGAGCGAACTCGGCGATCGAGCGGATGGTCACGCAGGTCTGGTCGAGCTGGTAGAAGTCGCGGTAGACGCACCACGAGGGGGCGTGGCTGCCATCGGCCCAGTACCGCTGGTACCAGTGGCCGTCGGCGAGTTGGGTGCGGATGCACCAGTCGAGGGCCCGGCGGGAGACGTCGGTCTTGCCGACAGCGATGAGCGCCTCGACGATCTCGGCGGCATCGCGGGGCCAGCAGTGGCCGTAGCCGCCGGAGAGCTCATAGGTCGGGTCGAACTCGGGGGCGGCGAGGATCGCGCCGCTCGATTCCTCCGCGAGGTCGCGGATCGAGAGCAGCGCCCGCTCGGTCGCGTCGCGCCACTGCGCCGGCATCGGCTGCGTGACGGGCCGCACCCAGGCGGTGCAGCGCTCCTCGACGGCCCTGCGCAGCTCACCGAACGGGGCGGCTCGGAGGGTCTTGCACCGCTCGATGGCTTCCTCCTCGCCCTCGGCGAAGGCGAAGACGAGGGTGAACTCCCAGCAGGCGCCCGGCTCCAGCGTGTGGTCGAGCCCGATGGCGGAGTCGACGCGGCCGATGTCCTGCTCCTGGCCGGAGAGCCCCCCATGTTCGAGATCCCATTTCACCTGGCTGCCGGAGTCGCGCACCTTGCCACACTGGTAGGCGAAGGGCTCGGTCGCGCCGACGGCGATCGTGTAGCCGCGCCACATCTGGCGAAGGACGCCGTGATCGGGGAGGTAGTGGACGGCGTTGCGCTCGTCGCACTCGCCCAGGGCGAGTCGGAGGTAGTTGACGAAGCGGACGGGCTCGGCGTGGGCGGTCGCGTCGCGCTCGATCCGCACGCGGCGGACGAGCGCGGGCTCCTCGACGGGCGCGAGGTCGGCGAAGGTCATCGTGAGGCCGAACTCGTCGGCGCGGAGCCGTGTCTCGAGCACGTTGGTGCCATCGTAGAACGACTGCTCGGGCGCGAAGACGCCGTCGAAGCAGTAGACGAACCGGCCTCGCGCGGGCAGCCACAGGCCGGGGAAGCACTCCCGGATGTTCTGCGCGTAGTCGAGATGGGGCGCGAAGAAGGCCATGACCTCGCCCTTGCCCCCGAAGCAGACCAGAACGCGCGAGTTGCCCAGAGCCGCGGTCGGTAGATAGACGCTCACGCGATCTCCCCTCTCACCCGTGCCGAGCTGCAGGCGGCGCGGAACTCGGCGCACGCGGCGGCGATCGACGCCGCTTCCTTGCCGGTCACGATGGCGCCGATCATCACGCCGCGCACCCCCACCCCCGCCAACACCTCGACCTCCTCGGGCCGGATGGCGAGCTGGGTGGGCACAACGAGGGGTACCTCGAGCGCCTCCACGAGCTGTGCGTACCGCCCCACATCGTACGCGGTCATCGGCCGGCCGTAGTCCTCGTGGGGGAGCACGGCGGCCTCCATGCAGTCGAACATGCGGCCAAGCATCTCGCAGTCGCCGGCCGTGTAGCCCGCTCCGAGTGCGCCCATCCACTCGAGATCGACCGTCGAGAGCATCCACGCCGGCATGTGGTGGGCGTAGATGTCCAGCAGGTCGAAGCCCATGTCGGCCAACTCGTCCAGCTCCTCACGGGAGGCGGTGTTCGCGTCATCGCCGACCACGACGCCGATCGGCACGGTGGACGAGAGCGCCCGGATGGCCGCGAGGGCCTCGCGCTCCGCGGCCAGCGGGCCGAAGCCGGTGCCGCTCGCCTGGTGCCGGACATGGACGTGGACCTTGAGCGCGTCGGCGCCTTCCCGGAGGGCGGCCTCGGCGAGGGCAGGTTCGTTGCGGGGGAGGCTGAAGATGAGCGCGGGGTTGTCTCCGCTCAGCAGGGCCGTGAACGAGGGCATGGCCGAGACTCCTTCCACCATCGGCGGGAGCTTTCGCGAGGCGGACGGCGAATCCCTGTGCGAACGGACCCGGGGCCGATCGCCGACCCGCCGCCTGCCGACCTGCACGCGGTATCGCTCATGGCCTTCAAGAACGGCTTCGGCTTCGTCACCGAGACCGGGAACGCGCCGCTGACCGAGGGCTGGTTCCGCATCCCCGAGGCGCCGCAGGCCTCGTTCGGGCTCCTGTGGCTCTCAAGCGCGCGGGAGGGCTGTTGGGTCGACCGTGCGGTCGCCGACACGACCACCGCGTCGAAGACGGTCGAGGCCGACACGTTCGACGACCTGATCCTGCAGAACCAGGGCGCCCGGGTCACGCTCTCGGTGATGGTGGGCGGCCAGCTCGCCACCCGGAGCGGCAAGCTCGGCCGGCCGATCTACGGGAGCGTCTCGCCCTACCCGCTCGCCGGGGGCTTCCCGGTCCCCGAGGCCCCCTGGGCGGTGCGGTCGGTCCCGAGCGGGATCGACTACGTGGTGCTCGAACTCGCCGACGGCCAGACCGAGCTGCTCCCCCGGAGCGCGGTCCAGCAGGTGTCCTTCGCCGAGCCGCCGCGGCGGACGAAGGCCGAGGAGCAGCTCGATCGCCGGCTGCGCGGCCACCTCGCCGGCCCCGAGGGCGCGACGCCCGATTCGGCGCCGATCGAGGTCACCTACATGCGCAAGGGGATCTCCTGGATGCCCTCCTACGGGATTCGGTTGCTCGCCGACGGCAAGGCCGCCGTCCGGCTCGACGCGACGCTCATCAACGACGCGGCCGACCTCACGGACGGCACGGTCGGCTTCGTGGTCGGCGTTCCGAGCTTCCTGCTGCAGGACATGCTCACGCCGGTGTCCGTCCGCACCGCGTGGGAGGGGCTCTCGCCCTACTTCGGCCACGGGGGCGTCGAGGGCTACGCGCCGATGATGGCCCAACAGATGGCCAACGTGGCGGCCACGCGTTCGGGCGAGGCGGCCGGCTGGAACGCGGCCGAGCCGAACCCGGTCGAGGCGACCAGCCAGGGCGCGGAGCAGGAGGACCTCCACGTCTACCGGATCGAGGGCGTCTCGTTGCCCAAGGGCAGCCGCGGGCTGTTCCGGGTCTTCGAGGCCACCGTACCCTACGAGGACATCTACCTGCTCACGATCGAGGATGACCCGGTCACGGCCTACCGCGAGACGGTCGAGCGGATCTCCGACCCCGACATCGCCCGGGCGCTCCAGCGGCCGAAGGTCTGGCACGCGGTGCGGCTGACCAACACCACCAAGGCGCCCTGGACCACCGGGGCCGCGGCCACCCTTCGCACCGACCTGGCGATCGGCCAATCGCTGATGCCCTACACCTCGCCCGGCGACACGGTCGACGTGAAGCTGACCGTCGCGCCGGGCGTCGTCGCCTCCCGCGAGGAGCAGGAGGCCGCCCGCGAGCTGAACGCGCTCGTGGTGAACCGCACCTCGTGGCACCGGGTCACGGTCGAGGGCGCCCTCACGCTCGAGAACCACGGTCCGAAGGAAGCGCGGACGATCGTCCACCGCCGCGTCAACGGCAAGTTCCTCGAGGTGGGCGCCGAGGGCAAGGCGGTCACGATCGCGAGCAGCGCCTACTCGGTCAACCCGCTCTCGGAAGCGAGCTGGGACGTCACCGTGCCGGCGGGCGGCGAGCTGGAGCTGCCGTTCCGCTACGAGGTGTTCGTGAACTACTAGCAGCGCTCGGGCCGCCTGGGACGGCAACCGGACGGAAGGTCGGCGACCCCCACGGGACGAATGGCCCGTGGGGGTCGCTGGCCGGAGGAGAGCTGCGGGAGTGGATCCATTACGGCGGGAACAAGGCCCGCGTGAGGCGGAGCCCGGCGCCCAATCTCGCCCGTCGGTCGCGAAGCTCGCGTTCGCGGCCCTCCTGACGATCCTCCTGCTCCCGCTCAACGCCCAGTTCATCGTGCAGTCGGAGACCGTCAACTACGCCGGCTTCCCCACGACGATCAGCATGTTCTACCAGGCAGTCTTCGTCCTGGCGGTGATCGCCGCCATCAACGTCCCCCTCCGCCGCTTCCTGCCCCGCGCCGCGCTCGGCCCGGCCGAGATGTCGATCGTCTATGTCGGCCTGTGCCTCGCGTCGACGTTCGCGGCCCACGACGCCGTCCAGGTCCTCGCTCCCGGCATGAGCTACGCCTACCGCCACGCCGCGCCGGAGAACAACTGGCAGACCCTGATCCTCGACCACATCCCGAAGTGGCTCACGGTCGGCGAGGGAGCCGCGGGGAAGGCCTCGCTCAAGGTGATCTACGAGGGTGGCGGCAGCATTTACGACCCCGCTGTCTACAAGCCGTGGATCCCCCCCTCGCTGTGGTGGATCGCCTTCACCCTCGCCTTCCATGCGGGCACGTTCGCGCTCGTGAGCCTCTTCCGGCGGCGCTGGATCGAGTCCGAGCGTCTCTCGTTCCCGATCATCCACCTGCCGATCGAGCTGATCCGGGGCCGCAGCCGCTTCTTCCGCGACCCGCTGCTGTGGGTGTTCTTCGGGATCGCGCTGGCCATCGACCTGCTGAACGGCCTCCACACGCTCGATCCGCGATGGCCGATGATCCCGACCCGCGGTGAGGCCAGTCCGGCCTTCAACCTGGGCGGCCAGATCAAGGACCGGCCGTGGGACGCAATCGGCTTCACGCCCATCGCCTTCTACCCCATCGTCATCGGCATGGGCCTGCTTCTCCCGAGCGAGCTGGCCCTCTCCTGCTGGGTGTGGTTCTGGATCTGGCGTCTGCTCGCCGTGCTGGTCCGGGCGATGGGCCTCGAGGTGGTCCCCGAGTTCCCCTACCAGACCTATCAGGCGCTCGGAGGCTACATCGGGATCGCGGCGATGGCGCTCCTGCTCTCTCGACGGTACGTGGTCGAGCTGTTCCGGAGCATCGTCGGGATCGGGCCCCCGATGGACGAGTCGCGGGAGGCGATGCCCCACCGGGCGGCGGCGCTCCTGTTCCTCGGCTGCTTCGGCTTCCTGATCTGGTTCTCGGCACATGCGGGGATGTCGATCGTCTACGCGATCGTCTTCTTCGCGATCTACTTCATCATCGCGTTCGCGGTCTCCCGCGTGCGGGCTGAGATGGGCCTGCCGGCGCACGACATCCACTTCTCCGGGCCGAGTGACGTCTTGCCCAAGCTCTGGGGCACCCGCAACCTCTCGGTCGAGACGCGGATCGTGAACCGGCTGTACTTCTGGTTCAACCGCGCCTACCGCAACCATCAGGGCCCGCACCAGATCGAGGCGCTCAAGCTCTGCGAGATCGCCGGTCTCAGCCCCCGCGCCATGACCGCCAACGCCGGCTTGATGACCGTCCTCGGGTGCTTCGTGGGCTTCTGGGCGATCCTCTGGGCCTACGCCCACTTCGGCATCGACGCCAAGATGCAGATGAACACGCCGAACGGCTTCGGCAGCCAGCTCTACGGCCTCATGAACAGCGACCTCACCGACCCGCAGAAGCCGAACCCCGGCATGGGCCTCGCGACGGTGGGCGGCGTGGCCTTCATGATGATCGCCCTCGCGCTCAAGATGCGCATGCCCTGGTTTCCCATTCACCCCACGGGCTACGCCGTCTCGGCCTCGTGGACCATGCAGTTCATGTGGTGTCCGCTGCTCATCGCCTGGCTGCTCAAGGGGCTCGTGGGGCGCTACGCGGGCGGCAGTGCCCACCGCCGGCTGATCGCGATCGCGTTCGGGTTGATCCTGGGCGATATCGCCGGCGGCGTCTGGTGGGCGCTGTGGGGGATCTACCTCAAGAAGCCCATCTACAGCCTGTTCCAGTGACCGGAGTGGCCCGCCCCCGCGGTGAGGCGCAGATATGTTAGAAGACCCTTACACCTTTTCGCCCCCTCATGCGTCTCATCTACGGCAAAGGAGGTAGGCATAGATGCACGGAGCGTACTCACAGAACATGATGCTTGCCATGCTGCTCATGGTCCCGTTCCTGGTGCTCGGGATGGCGGCGCAGGCGTGGGTTCTGGGCTCGTTCCGCAAGTGGTCGCGGGTTGCGCTCGGACGCGGGATGACCGGCGCCGACGTGGCGACGTCGATCCTGCGCGCCAACGGGGTCCACGACGTGGCCGTCGAGCCGTGGCACGGGACCTTGAGCGACCACTACGACCCGCGCGGCCGCGTGATCCGTCTGAGCGAGGGCGTCTACGCCGGACGATCGATCGCCGCCGCCGCGATCGCGGCCCACGAGACCGGCCATGCCCTGCAGCATGCCACGGGCTACCTGCCCCTCACGCTGCGCTCGCTGGCCGTGCCGGCGGCAATCAGCGCCGACAAGATCGTGATGATCCTGGTCTTCGCGGGGATCTTCCTGCAGGGCCTCGGCGGGTTCTTCTTCTTCGCGGCCGGCTGCATCTACTCCGTGGCCGTGGCGCTGGCGCTGATCACGCTGCCGGTGGAGTTCAACGCCAGCCATCGAGCGCTCGTCCAACTCGAAGGGGTCGGGGTGATCCACCCGGTCGAGGTCGGCGGGGCCCGCGCGGTCCTGAGCGCCGCGGCCTCGACCTACGTCGTCGCCGCCCTGGCCTCGATCGCGACGATGCTGCAGTACTTCCTCCTCGCGCAGCGACGCGACTAGGTCCGAAGGGACGATGGATTGCCACACCGCTCACTCCCGCTGTTCGCGTTCCGCGGCTCCCGCGTGCTGCTGTTCGGCTGCGGAGAGGTGACCTCGGTCGGCGACCAGGCCCGGCGGTTCGGTCGCCGGGCCCTGATCGTCACGGGCCGCAGTTCCGCGCGGGGCTCGGGCGCGCTCTCGAAGGTGGTGGAGAGCCTGCGGGCGGCCGACCTCGAGATGGGCGTCTACGACGGTGTGCAGCCCGAGCCCACGCTCGAGGATGTCGAACGCGGACGCGAGGAGGCATCGCGCCGGGGCGCGGAGTTGGTCGTCGCGATCGGCGGGGGCAGCGCCATCGATGTGGGCAAGGCGATCGCCGCGCTCGGCCGGAGCGACGAGCCGGTTCGCTCCTTCCACGGCAGCGGAGCGCTCGAGGAGCCCGGGCTGCCGTGTATCGCGCTCCCGACGACGTCGGGCACCGGCGCCGAGGTGACCCCGAACTCGGTGCTCACCGACGCCGCGCGCAACGTGAAGACCTCGATCCGGGGCGACGCCCTGATCCCCGAGGTCGCGATCGTCGATCCCGAGCTGACACTGAGTCTCCCGCCCGCGGCCACCGCGCACTCCGGTCTCGACGCGCTCTGCCAGGCGATGGAGGCCTACGTCAGCACGATCGCCAACCCGATCAGTGACGCGATGGCCCTGGCGGGCTGCGAGCGGCTCGCGCGGTCGCTCGAGCGGGCGGTCGCCGACGGCGCCGACCTCGCCGCCCGGACCGACATGGCGCTCGGAAGCCTGCTGGCCGGCTACGCACTCGCCAGCGCCCGCCTGGGCCTGGTGCATGGGCTGGCGCATCCCGTCGGGACACTGACCCACCAGCCCCACGGCCTGATCTGCGGGCTGCTGCTCGCGCCGGTCGTCCGCGCGAACGCGCCGGCCGCGGCCGAGCGGTACGCCCGGCTCGCGGAGGCCGCCGGACTCCCGCCGACGGGCGATGCCGAGGCCAGGGCCCTGGCGCTCGCCGACTGGGTGGAGGCCCTGTGCACGCGGGTGGGGACCCCGACGCGGCTCGGCGCGCTCGGGGTGGGCGAGGAGCACGTGGCCGAGCTGGCCCGCGCGGGCGCGAGTGCCGGCAGCACGCGGTTCAACCCCTTCGCCGTGACGGCCGAGGACCTGGAAGGCTTGCTCCGCTCGTGGCTCTAGAACCATCGGGGATCGGGGGCCGTTAGTACCCGAGAGGCCGTGCGTCGCGCCAGGCATGTCGCCATGCCGGGCCCCGCGGGCCACGGAGGACCCATCCATGATCCGGTTCGAAGATGTCTGCCTCAGATACCCCAACGGCGTGATGGCCGTCGACGGCGTCACGCTGGGGATCGAGAAGGGCGAGTTCTGCTTCCTCGTCGGCCCCTCGGGGACGGGGAAGTCCTCGCTGATCAAGCTCGTCTACCGCGAGGAGCTGCCCACCTCCGGCCAGGTGCTGGTCGGAGGGAGCGACGTGACGCGGCTCGCGCGCAAGCAGGTGCCGATCCTGCGACGCCGGATCGGCGTCATCTTCCAGGACTTCCGCCTCCTCCCGCGCAAGACAGCCGCCGAGAACGTGGGCTTCGCGCTCGACGTGATCGGCGTGAGCCAGAAGGAGAAGCACCGCCGCGTTCCCAAGGTGCTCGAGCTGGTCGGCCTGCTCGAGAAGGCCACAGCCTACCCGGACGAACTCTCGGGCGGCGAGCAGCAGCGCGTTTCGATCGCGCGGGCGCTGGTGAACAACCCGCCCGTCCTGTTGGCCGACGAGCCCACGGGCAACCTCGACCCCGAGGCCTCCTGGAACATCATCCAGCTCCTCGCCAAGATCAACGTGAAGGGGACAACGGTCGTGATCGCCACGCACGACCGGGACATCGTCGACCGGATGTCCAAGCGCGTGGTGACGCTCGCCCACGGCAAGGTCATCGCCGACCGCCAGCGGGCGACCTACGACCATGAGGACGAGGAGGCGGTCTCGGGGATCCCGAAGCCCCGGAACCCCGTCCTGCGGAGGGGTGAGATGGCCCCGTGAACCTCCGATCGATCGAGTTCCAGATCGTCGAGACCCTCACCAACATCCGCCGCAACGGCCTGATGACCCTCGCCGCCGTGACGACCGCGGCGGCCTGCCTGCTGGCGCTCGGCGTGTTCGGCCTGCTCGCGTGGAACGTCCATGCCGCGGCGCAGGAGAACACGCGCGGGATCCGGATCGTCGTCTACTGCGCCAAGGGCCTCGAACCGGCGGAGATCCAGGACCTGTCGGAGACCATCCGCGCCAAGGCCCCCGAGCTGGTGCGCGAGCAGAAGATCATCCCGCCGGAACAGGTGCTCGAAGAGGCCACCCGGGAGACCGGCATTCCGAGCGAGGGGCTCGAGTCCGAGAACAACCCGTTCGGGCCCGTGATCGAGGTCTCGGTGACCGACCCGGCGCGCTGGCAGGAGATCGCGGCCGCGGCCCGCGCCGACAAGCGCGTCGTCGACGTGGTCTCGGGCGGCGTCGTCCTCGACGCGCTGGTCAAGCTGCAGAGCTTCGGCCGTCTGGGTGGCGGAGCCCTCGTGGTGCTCCTGAGCCTGGCCGCGCTTCTCACGATCAGCAACACGATCCGGCTGACGATCTACGCCCGCCGGCGCGAGATCCGGATCATGCAGATCGTCGGCGCCACCGTCGGTTTCATCCGGGCTCCGTTCATCATGGAGGGCCTCTTCCACGGGTTCATGGGCGGAGCGATCGCGACCGCCGTGCTGCTGCCGCTCTACTTCTTCCTCGGCGATCTGCTGGTCAACTACGTGCCCGCGTTCGGGCGCTGGCTGGTCTTCGGGGTAGGCGAACTGGCCGCGCTCTTCGGCGGTCTGGTCCTCCTCGGCTCCTTGTTCGGCGCCATCGGAAGCTGCCTCTCGGTCCGACGCTACCTCGAGTGACAGGGGAACCGCGCGGCCACGGCGAACCGCCTCGCCCCTGGGAGGGACGCGAGAGGCGGAGCGCATGGCCGAGCTGCCCGCGGCACTCGGAGGCACCCCGGTCGTACCGGCCGGGATGGTCCAACCCTACCCCCACGTGACCGACGATGACCGCGACGCCGTGCTGGCCGCGCTGGCCGGCGGCGACCTGACGCGGGCGCGCCAGGAGCAGGCCGAGGGCCTCGCGCGTGAGTTCGCGGAGTACCTCGGCGTGCGCCACGTCGTGCCCACCAACAGCGGCACCTCGGCCCTCCACCTGGCCGTCGCCGGGGTGGGCGTCGAGCCGGGTGACGAGGTGATCTGCCCCGCCTTCACCTACTGGGCGACGGCGGCCGCGGTGCTCCACCACAACGCGATCCCGGTCTTCGTCGACGTCGAGCCGGGCACGTGGACCATGGATCCACGGCTCGTCGAGGAGCGGATCACCGAGCGGACGCGGGCGGTGAGTCCCGTCCACATCCACGGGATGCCCGCCGACATGGATCCGATCCTCGAGATGGCCCACCGCCACCGGCTTGCCGTCATCGAGGATTGCGCCCAGTCGCACGGAGCGCTCTACCGGGGGCGGATGTGCGGAACGATCGGTGATGCCGCGGGCTTCTCGCTGCAGGCGACGAAGCTGCTCACCACCGGCAGCGAGGGCGGCCTGTTCGCCACCGGCGACGACCTCATCTGTCAGCGCGCCAGCCTGCTGCAGTACCTCGGGGAACTGGTCGTCCCCGGCCGCGAGCGCCTCGACCAGGAGTACAACGCATTCGGCCTCGGCTGGATGTACCGTGGCGACGTGCTCGGCCAGGCCTTCGCGCGGAGCCAGCTCCGGCGACTCGACGAGCACAATGCCGAGCGGATCCGCAACTGCGAGCGGCTCACCGAGCGACTGACGGGTCTGCCCGGCGTATCCACGCCGGAACTCCCGGCCGACCGCACGATGGTCTACTACAGCTACACCGTGCGCTTCGCCCCGGAGGAGCTGGGGCTCGATTGCCCGGCCCCACACTTCCGCGATCGCATGGAGCGGGCGCTGCAGGCCGAGGGCGTCCCCTGCGGCCGCTGGCAGACCATGCCGGTCCCCTCGCAACGGATCTTCCAGGACCAGGTCGGCTACGGCAAGGGCTGCCCGTGGCGGTGCCCCCACGCCGGGGCGGTGACCTACGACCCGCAGGGCTACCCCGTGACCCAGTCGTTCATCGACACCCAGCTCTACGTTCTGGGCATCTGGGGGCCGAACGGCGTCGAACTGATGGACCGGTTCGCCGACGCGTTCGAGAAGCTCCTCAGCCAGCCCGAGGCGATCCTCGAGATCCCGTGATCGGAGGCGGCGCCATGCGAGCCGGAGCGGCATCGCGCGATATCACGCCCGGACCGGGGGAGATCATCCCCGGCCAGTGGCTGGCACGGTACGCGGAGCGCGTGCGCGACCCGCTCCACGCGACCGCGCTCGTGCTCGAGGACGATGCGGGGAGGCGGGCGGCGGTCGTCTCGTGCGACTGCTGCTTCCTGACGGCAGAGCTGGTCGACCAGGTGCGTGCCGCGGCGGCCGAGCGGCTCTCGCTGCCGCCTGAGCGGCTGTTCCTCCATGCCACGCACACGCACACGGGTCCTCCCGTGGGCGAGGGCCTCGGCTCGCCGTGCGCGCCGGAGTGGGTGGATCGCGTCGCTCAAGCGGCCCTCGAGGCCACGGCCGAGGCCTGTGAGCGGCTCGAGGCCGCCGAGCTGGCATGGAGCACCGCGCAGGCGCCCGGGCTGGCGTTCCCGCGCCGGTACTGGCTCGAGGACGGCGCCGTGCGGATGCACCCGGCCGGCGACGATCCCATGCTGCTGCGGCCCGACGGTGTGCCGGACGAGACCCTGACGGTTCTCGGCGTCTTCCGGCCCGGCGCCCACCGGCCCCATGCCGCGCTCATGAACTTCGCCTGCCACCCGATCGTGGTCGGCGGCGCCCTGTACTACTCCGGCGACTACCCGGGAGCGGCCTGCCGCGCGCTCCGAGGCCTGCTCGGCGAGGGAGCCGAGGCGCTCTTCGTGAACGGCTTCTGCGCCGACGTGGGCCCCGATGACGTCGATTCGCCCGTGAGTGGCTACGGCGAGGAGGCGATGGAGCGGATGGGCGCGGCGCTCGCCGCCCGGGCCTTCCTCGGGCTGCTCGAGGCCCCGCGGAGCGCCACCGCGAGCATCGAGGGGCGGATCGAGCGGACGCCGGTGGCGATCCGGCAGCCCGAGCCCGAGGCGCTCGAGTCGGCGCGGGCCACGCTGGGCGAGGACCTCGGTACGGTACCACAGGACGTGGACCTCATCGTCAAACGCGAGCTGCTGCTGGTGGCGCGAGAGATCGCCGCCTCGCCGACGATCGAGGCGGAGACGCTCATGGTGCGGATCGGCGAGGCCACGTTGGTCGGTTGGCCCGGCGAGGTCTTCAGCGCCTACGGCCGGCGCCTGCGGCGCCTCTCCCCCACCCCGCACCTGGTGCTCGGCTGCCTGGTGAACGGCTGCCACGGGTACATGCCGACGCGCGAGGCGTTCGCGGGGGGCGGGTACGAGACGTGGCTGTGCCGCAGCTCGAAGCTCGAGGAGGGCGCGGCCGACAAGCTCCTGGCGACCACGCGCGCGATGCTCCGGGGCTGAGGCGGGTTACCCGAGAAGCTCGACGTACGCATCGACCGACAGCACGGCCTGACGGAGGGGGCTCTGCAGCGAGCCGGGCGGCGGGTCGGCACCGCCAAGCGCCGAGACCGTTGCGCAGGACCTTCCCGCGCGCGGCGCGGCCTCAGCCGCGCTGTTTCTGCACGAAGTTCACCTTGAGGTCGGCGATCAGGGTGTCGAGGTCGCGGCGGTGTTCGGGGCTCAGGTGAGGGCTCACGAGCTTGGAGAGGAAGTCGGCCGCATCGATCGCGCGTCCGGCCTCCGGGATGCTCGCCTCGACCTTGCCGGTGCGGGCGCCGGGGACAAGCCCCAGGTGCTCCCAGGCGAGACGGGCGAACCAGCCGATCGCCTGCCGCGCGGCCACGTCGACGGAGGGCGGCATCATCAGGTCGAGAAGCTCGGGCGGGATCCCCGCCTCCTCGGCGGTCGGCACGGGCTCCTCGGGCTCCTCGGGCTCCTCCGGCGCCTCGACCGACGGCTCCTCGACCGGTTCGTCCCCCGTCTGGGGCCCGGCGCCGGTCCGGCGATCGACCACCTCAACGTCCTCGTCGTGCGCCCCTGAGGTCTCCTGCTCGGCCATGGTGCACCTCCTGCGGTCCCGAAGTGTGGCTTGTACGGAGCATAACACGGGCCTGCGCGCGCTCTCAAGCGTACGCAAGCGTGTTTGGGGGGGCCGAGGCGATGGTATAATCGAGCGGGGACGGAGTGCCCCGCCGCGTCGGGAAGGGGGATCGCCCATGCGATCCTGGAGCTGGTCCATCGCGCTCTCATCCATCGCGCTGCCCCTGGGGATCCTGGCCGGCACGTGGAGCGGCCCGGCCGCGCTGGCGCCCTCAGCCGGCGCGTCGACCGTGGGCCACGCCCAGATCGCGGGCGGTCTGGGGTCGGTCCTGCCCTCCGAGGGCCCGGCCGCCCTGGAGCCTAGCGCCCCATCGCCCCCTTCGGCCGCGGGCGCCGGCATGGCGCCGGCCGACCCCGCGCGCTTCGCGCTCGCGCAGCAGCGGGGGCAGCAGGCAAGCCCGCTGGTCCAGGGCCTGGAGTCCAACCCGGACCTCCTCATGCAGCTCATGCGGTCGATCCGCGACGATCCCGCGATGCGCCAGGAGGCGCTGCAGCGGATGCGTTCCTCTGGCGGCCTGGTGGGGGTCGGCGCCGGCGCGGTCTCAGACGAGGCGCTCCAGGGCACGCTCGATGGGCTGCTCTCGGACCCGGACCGGCTGAAGGGCATCCTCGGTGTGCTGGGGGCCAACCCGCAGCTCCTGGGCGGGATGCTCGGCGGCATGGGGCTCGAGGGGGTCACCCCGGGCGAGATCAACCAGGTGCTCGGCCAGTTGGGCGGCGATCCCGCCGCCCTTCAGGGGCTGCTGCGCGGCGACACGGCCACCGCGGAACGTCTCGCGGCGCCCATGACGGGGATCGGGGCGGCGAGCGCGGGAGCAGGCGGCGGGCAGACCGCGCCGATGGACCTCGACTCGCTCACCCGGATGCTCCAGCAGGCGCAGTCCCCGGGCGCCGCCCCGCAGGGCCCGACCGCCGGGCTCGGCGCGCTGGGCGGCCTCGCGGGCCTGGGCGGCGGAGGGGTCGACCCGGCGATGGCCAGCCAACTCCTCGGCACCGGCGCGAGCCTCTCGCTCCTGGCCGACATGCTGGGCGTGTTCGGCGGCAGCGGCCCCGAGATGGCCCACCTGCAGGCCTCGCTGCGCTCCGGCGACGTGCAGTCGCTCCTCTCGATGGTGCAGGGGATCTACGGTCCTGACGGATCCTTGTCCCGCGAGATGGGCACAAACGTCAATTCCTACACGGATCTGCTGAATGCCCTCATGTCGGACGGCGACGACGCCGGCGGCCTGGCCGGTGGCTATGGCGGCTTCGACGAGGACGAGTAGCGAGCAGCGCTCGCCGGCGCCGACGCGCCCCGGCAGACCGTGGAGGAGGCGTTCCAGACGGAGCCGGAGGAGTGCGTCGAGCAAGCGGAGCCGGCCGGGCAGCCGGAGCCGGCCGAGTGCCCCGCGCCCGCGTGGCGCGTGTGGGCCGGCCGAGTCCTCAAGTGGGGTCTGACGCTACTCCTCACGTTCTTCCTGTGTCGCGCGCTGCTGGGCTACTACGCGGCCTACCGGAACGGCTCCGTCGACCTCGCAGTTGACTGGTCGCTGTTCGGCGTCTCGCTCGCCCTCCAGGCCCTCGGCTACTACGCGTTCGGGCTCGCCTGG
>CAZRDB010000127.1:0-14611 GCA_964598695.1 uncultured Armatimonadia bacterium | reverse complement strand
GCGGCCGGCGCACGGCTCGCGCTCGGGCTTGCGGGAGAGCCCCGGGCCCTGACGGTGGACGGGGAACCGGCGGCAGCGGCGGAGGAGGGGTCGCCGTGAGGATCCGGCTGGAGTGGGACCGTCCGGGTCGGCCTCCGTCGCCCGCCCGGATGACGGCGGTGCTGCTGGTCGGCCTCACACTGGAGGCGCCGGCGGCCCCGGGCCACGATGTCTGCTTGATGCTCGACACCTCGAAGTCGATGGAGGGCGAGAAGCTCAGCCGGGCGCTCGAGGCCTGCCGTCTGGCCGTCTCGGCGCTCCAGCCGGCGGACCGCCTGGCTCTCTGCACCTACGCGACCGGGGTGCGGACGCTGGCCCCGCTGACGGCGCTCGGCGCCCTGGATGTCGCCGGGCTGCTCGAGGGACTCGCTGGAGTCCGGGCGGGCGGGTGCACGCTCACCCAAGCGGCGCTGCAGCATGCCGCCGCGCTGTTCGGGGCTCGCGCGGACACCGCACGGCCGGCGACACTGCTGCTGATCACCGACGGTCACCCGACCGACGCGCGGGGCAAGCGCCTCCCCGATACCTCGGCCGTCGCGGCGCTCGCGGAAGCGCCGGGGTTGTGCGGGGTGACCCTCTGTCCCGTGGGGCTCGGGTCGGGGGACGACTTCGACACGGCCTTCCTCGAGACGCTCGCCGACCGCGGTCGCGGGGCCTTCTGCCACGCGGAGTCCCCCGCCGCCCTGGGCGCGCTGCTCGGCGACCGCCTCCGGCGGGCGCACGACGTGGCGGTGGGCGCGGCGACGCTCGAGGTCCGGGGTCTCGCTGACAGCGTGCAGATGGAGGCTGCCTGCCGGATCGCGCCCGAGTACGCGGAGATCGCGATCCCCGGGGGGCCGGTCGGCGCGACCGAGCTTCCGCTGGGCGCCCTCGCTGCCGGCGGTGAGAGCGTCTTCCTGCTCCGGGTGGCAACGACCGGCCGCTTCGGGGTGGAAGGGCGCCAGCCCACCGTGCGCGTCTCGGCGCGAGCCGGCGCAGAGCAGGCCGATGGCGAGGCGGCACTGACCTTCACCGGCGCGCCGCGCGAGCAGCAGCGGGTGAACGAGGAAGCCAATCGCTACCGGCTCGCCTGGGAACTGGCGGTCTACCAGAGCCTCGTGAACGCCTCGAACGACGCGGGGCGCACCGGGGATCTCCTGGAGCGGATCCGCGTGACGGGCGAGTTGATCGGCAACCCGGCGGTTGTCGGGGATGCGGAGGCGCGGCTGCGCGAGCTGCGCGAGACGGGAGCGCTCTCGGGCAGCGCCAACGCGCGCGCGACGGCCCACCTGCGCGAGACAGGCGAGCTGGTTCGGGCGGCGGCTCCGGTCGATCGCGCTCGGACTGCTACGGAAGGAGTGGAGACCGTGGTGAGCCCACCGGGTGGAGGGATCGGCTTCGGAGGCGGACTGGGGCGGCCCGCGACGCCTTCCGCGCAGGAGCAGGCGGCCGGCGCGTCTCCGGTGCCGGGTGCGGCGCGGCTCACGGTACGGGTCGGCCGTCGGGTGGGCGCCGCGTACCCGCTGACGGGAGAGGAGCTGTCGATTGGCCGCAACGCGCCGCCCGTCGCGGTGGGTCTCGACTTGACGGAGCAGGAGATGGGCGACCGCTATACCGTGTCGCGCCGTCACGCCCTGCTCACGTGGGAGGAGGGGCGCTGCCTGCTCCGCGACCTCGGCAGCAAGGCCGGGACGATCGTGAACGGGACAGCCCTCACCCCGCCGGCGGGTACAGCCGTCGGCGAGGCCATCGAGCTGCACATCGGCGACCGGATCGTGGTCGGCAGCGTCGAACTCGAGGTGACAGCCGATGCCTAGGCCGGCGGAGACGGGCAGCGGGGAGAGCGAAGGCCTGCGGTTCGCGTGGGTGTCGCGGCAGGGGCTGGTGCGGAGCGGCAATGAGGACGACTTCGCGATCGAGCGGCTGGATCCCGGGCGGCTCCTGGTGATCGTCGCCGACGGCATGGGAGGCCACGACCGGGGCGAGATCGCCTCGCGCATGGCGGTGGAGACGCTCCTCACGGCCGATCGAGGCCCCTTCACCGGCGCCCTCGGCGTCGCCGCCTACGACACCCTCCTCGGCGCCTTGCTCGAGGCGGATCGGACGTTGGCGGACCTGGCCACGGGTGAGAGCCACAACCCCGGATGCACGGTGGTCGCCGCGGTGGTGGCCGCGAGCGGTCGCAGCCTCCACCTCCACGCGGGCGATTGCCGGCTGTACCACTTCCGGGAGGGGGAGGCGATCTACCGGACAACCGACCACTCGGTGGCGGAGATCGCCTACCGCGAGGGTCGGATCACGGAGGACGAGATGCGAAGCTACGCCGGCGCCGGGCTCGTCCTCTCGTGCTTGGGCGGCGACCGCTCTGCGCAGCCCGAGGTCGAACCCCGGTGGGCCGACGCGCTGCCCGAGGAGAACCAACCGGCCTTTCGCGCGCTCGAGCCGGGCGACGGGCTGCTGCTGTGCTCCGACGGCATCAGCGGCGTGGTCGATCCGGCGGAGATCCGGGCCGCGGGGGCGGCCCACTTTGCCGATCCCGCCGGCCTGGTCGCCGCGCTCGAAGCGGCCGCACTCGCGGCTGGGGCGCCCGACAACTACACCGCCGTGGCGATCGCCTGCACAGGGTGCTCGACGGCTGGGGGAGACGATGCCCGATGATGCTCGGACGCAACCTCGGCGAGCAGACCATCGCCGATCGCTACGTGCTCGACCAGTTCCTCGGAGAGGGCGGGTTCGGCGTCGTCTACTCCGCGCGCGAGCAGATCGACGGCGAGTACATCGGCCATGTCGCCGTGAAGCTCTGTCCTCCGCCAGACGAGGACGCGCGTCGCCAGCTCGTGCGCGAGGTCCAGGCCATGGCGCAGCTCGCCCACCCGTGCGCCGTTGCCTACCGAATGTGCGGCGTGTTGCGTGACGGACCCCTCGCGGGTGTCTTCTACATCGCGATGGAGCTGTGCGATCGGAGCCTCAGGACGGAGCTGACCGAGCGAGGGACCCTCGCCGGCGCCGCTCTCTCGCCCGTGGTCGCCTCGGTGGCGGAGGCCGTCGCCTACATGCACGGGGCCGGTGCGGTCCACCGCGATATCAAGCCCGAGAACATCCTGCACGGCGGCGACCGGTGGAAACTGGGTGACATGGGGCTTGCCCGCGCGACAGCCGGGTCCCAGACGACGGCCTCGCGCCAGATCGGTACGCTGGCCTACATGTCGCCCGAGATGATCGACGGCAGGATCGGGCCGGCCGCCGACGTGTACGCCCTTGGCGTGACCGCCGTGGAGTGCCTCACCGGGCGCCTGCCGTACCGCGAGAACGTCACGAGCCAGATCATGCGGCAGATCCTGACCGAGGGGCCCACCGTCCCGGGCAACCTCCCCGCCCCGTGGGGCGCGCTTCTGCCCCGGATGGTCGCGGTGAACCCGGACGACCGCCCCGACGCGACCGAGGTGGTGGGCGCACTCCGAGGCATGCCGGTGGTGGAGGCGGCCTGGTCGCCGTGGGACGAGCCGACCGCGGCGGCGGAGGAACCCGTCGCGCCGTCGCTCGCACCCGAGGAGGAGTTCGGCCGCGCATGCGACCGTGCGCTCGAGGATGGGGTGATGTCGCCGGACGAGAAGGAGATGCTTCGGGAGCTGGCCGAGCGACTGGTGCTGTCACCCGAGGTCGCGACGCGGCTGTTCACCGACGCGGCCGAGCGACGCGCCAAGCTCCCACTGACCGTGGCGGGCGAGAAGCGGCTGGCCGTTGGCAACGCCCAGCGTCAGGAGGCATGCCGGGCGATCGCCGAGCTGTACGGAACTCCGCCGCGTCGCGTGTGGAGTGTGCTCGAGCGTTCGGGCTGGGATGTCGACGCCGCGATGGTCCGCCTCGAGGAGGAGTCCGAGGGCGATCGTCGCGCCTTCGCGCTGCTCGCGGTGTGCGATCAGCTGCGGGTGACCGAGGAGCGCGCGCGGCAGGTGCTCGAGTACGTCCATTGGGACCAGGAGGCCGCGCTTGCGTACATCCGGGCCGATGACGAGAAGGCCCGTGAGCGTGCGAGGCAGGTGGCGGAGCAACACGCGGCGGAACGGAAGGAGAAGGCGGTGCAGGTCGCCAAGGTTGCCGGCGGAGTGCTCGCGGGAGCGGCGGTCGTCGCGGCCGAGGTGGCGTTGATCGCGCTCGCGCCGCGGCCCCGGTGGGGGGGCGGGGGCTGGACGGGCGGCGGGAGCTTGTGGAGTGGATAAGGTGGATCCAGGATGATCACGCGGCGTGACTTCGTGAAGCAGGCAGCGGTCGGGGCAGGCCTGGCGGCAGGGGCGGCGGCTCTTGCCGACGACGGCCCGGCAGGCCAGGCCGACGCCATGCCGCCGATCGACCTGGGCGGCGTGAAGGTCAGCCGCCTGATCCTCGGGAGCAACCCCTTCTTCGGCTTCTCCCACTTCTCGGGGGACCTCGACCGCGAGATGGTCGAGTACTACACGGATGACCGGATCTGCGAGATCCTCGAGCAGGCGGCGGCTCTGGGGATCACCGCCGTGGCGGCGCCCGTGTACGATCGCTGGATCACGCTCTTCGGCCGCTACCGCGAGCAGGGCGGCCGGCTCCGCACGTGGCTCGCCCAGCCCGATGGCGCGCCGGAGGGGCTCGAGGACGAGTTCCGCCGGGCGGTCGACGGCGGCGCGGCCGCGGTCTTCGTCCAGGGCCACCGGGCCGAGGTGACCTTCTCCGAGGGTCGGATGGATCTGCTCGGGAAGTGGGTCGAGGCCATCCGCACGCTCGGAGTCCCCGCCGGCCTTGCCGCGCACCAGCGCGATGTCCACCTCGCGGTCGAGAAGGCCGGTCTGCCGACCTCGTTCTACTTCCAGTGCTTCTACGTCCCGGACCGCGACTGGGCCGAGAACGCCCCCCGGGAGGCCGTCGACGTGATCCGGCAGATCGAGAAGCCCGTGATCGCCTACAAGATCCTCGCCGCAGGACGGCGCGAGCCCGAGGCGGCTTTCCGTTTCGCGCTGGAGGGGATCCGGCCGAAGGACGGCATCTGCGTCGGGATGTTCCCGAAGCACGACACGGAGCAGATGGCGCAGAACGTGCGGCTGACACTGCGATTCGCCGGGCTCTCCCGGGAGGCGTAGAGCGGTGGTGCGGTAGGATCCGGGCGTCCCACGCCGACCCCAACCAGGAGGAGCCCGCATGACCGGCACGTCGCTGCTCGCCCCGATGGCCTCCACCGCTCTCGCGCTCGCGATGCTCGCGCCGGCCTCCCCGGCCGAGGAGCCCGTGGTGGTTCCCCAGGTCGTCGGCGATTGGTGGACGATCGCCACGAGCCCGGATCTCGGCCCGCTGGGCACACCGGAGCAGCAGCCGGTGGACTTCTCCATCTGGCAGGCGGCCGATGGAACCTGGCAGTTGTGGTCGTGCGTGCGCGGGACCCGATGTGGGGGGACGGGGCGGCTGCTGTACGGCTGGGAGGGTGCGCGCCTGACCGATCCGGACTGGCGGCCGATCGGGATCGCGATGGAGGCGGAGCCGGCCCTTGGCGAGACGCCCGGCGGGCTCCAGGCGCCGCACGTGATCCGCGTGGACGGCCTCTACCACATGTTCTACGGCGACTGGGAGCACATCTGTCTCGCGACGAGCGCGGACGGCAAGCACTTCACGCGGGTCGTGCGCCCCGAGGGCGTCACCGGCCTGTTCACGGAGGGGCTCGGCGCCAACACCCGCGACGCGATGGTCCTGCGCGTGGGCGAGCGGTGGCACTGCTACTACACGGCGTTCCCCGGTCAGAAGGGCGCCGTCTACTGCCGTACCTCGACCGATCTCCGCTCCTGGAGCGACTCGACCAAGGTCGCCTCCGGCGGCCGCGCGGGCGACGGCATCTGCTCGGCGGAGTGCCCGCACGTCGTGCTCCACGAGCCGTCGGGCTGCTACTACCTATTCCGCACCCAGGTCTACGGCGAAGGCGCCCAGACGCTGGTCTATCGCTCTCCCGACCCGCTCAACTTCGGCATCGACGATGACCGCACCCTCGTCTGCGCGCTGCCGGTCGCCGCGCCCGAGATCATCCTGGACGGCGATGCGATGTACCTCGCCTGCCTCCTCCCGAGCCTGAAGGGGATCCGCCTCGCCCGGCTCGAGTGGCGCCCGTAGCCGCGTGAGGAAACGAGGCTACCCGACCCAGATCGGCGATGACCAGGCCGACTCCCGATCGACCTGCACGACACGGACGTAGTAGGAGGCGGGCTCGGAGGGGTCGGTGCGGTCCTCCCACTCCCGTTCCTCCTCGAACGCCCCGTGGCACGCGATCGTCTCGACGACGCGGCCGTTCCGAGTGATCCGGATCTCTCGGATGCCGTTGGTTCCGCGGACGGCGACGCGCAGCCTCCGGCCCCGCGCCGTCTCCTCGGCCGGCAGCTCGGAGCCCATCGGCGCCCCGTTCAGCGAGACGTCGAGGACGATGGGCGGGCCGGTCGTGGCGTAGCACCGGCGGCAGTAGAGAGCCTCGAAGACCGCGGCCCGGGTCAACGTCTCCGCGAGCACCGCCACGCGGCCGCTCCCGCAGAAGTGGAACTGGTGGTGGTGCTTCACGAGCGGCGATTGCGCGTCGCCCGGGTGGCCGTCGTGGCCATCGGCCGAGGCGATGAGGCCGAATCGAAGCCCCCGGGCGAGAGCCTCGCGAACGCCGAGGTACCGGTAGCGGTCGGAGACGCCGCGGGGGAAGTCCCCGTAGTACTCGCTCGAGCCCCAGACGGAGTAGACCTCGACGAGGCGATCGTGCACGGGATGGAAGCGCTCCCAGGTGAGCGGGTGCGAGGCCGCCGACGGGTGGTGCGGGACGGTGAGGAAGGGCACGCCGTCCGCCTCGAGCGCCGCCCACAGCTCGCCCGGCGTGCGGGTCTGCTCGGGAACCCCGTGCGGCGGGCCGTCGTCGCGGCTCGCGCTGACCACCCGTCCGCCGCTCTCGCCGAAGTAGACGTTGCGGTGGCCCCAGAGGCGGTTGGTGAACTCGTAGGCCGGCAGGGCGACGAACCGGCCGTCCTCGGTGTGGGCATCCGCGAGGCCGAAGTAGCCGCCGGGATCGTCCGGGTCGATCTGCCACTCGTGGTCGGTGAGCGCATAGAAGTCGAGGCCGCCCGCGCCTCGCGCGAACGCGTAGTTGTCCTCCCGAGAGCCGATCCCGCAGCCGCGATCGGCGCACTCGTCACGGACCTGGCCCGAGTGGGTGTGGATGTCGCCGAAGTACACGCGGAAGCCGCAGGCCGTCGGGGGACCCTCGGTGAGAAGCCCGAGCGCGGACGCGATGTCGGCCCCCTCGAGCACGGGCCCCGGGGCGGCGAGCGCGACCCACCGACGCGACGGCTTCGTCGGGCGTGGGACGAGGCTCAGCACGGCCGGCTTGCCCGCCTCGAGCCACTGCGTGGGGACCGTCAGCAGCGCGGGACCGAACGTCGCGAACGCTTCGTCGACGATGAGCGAGCTAAGCGTCATCCCCGTGAAGGGGGCGGCCGACTCGAGGCGCGCGGCCGTGAATGCGAGAGAGCACGAGTCTCCCCGCCAGAGCTGGGAGTGGTTCACGACGCGGCAGGCGACGGCGAGGCGGCCGTTGACGGTCAGCCCCCACTGCCCGCTCGGCTGGGGCAGCGGGCTACCGTTGCCGAAGCCCAGGGAGAGCACGAAGCAGACGCGCGGGTGGTCCGTGCCTGGGACGGGCGCGGAGCGCCACGTGAGCGGGCGCCGCGCCGAGAGGCGGAGGAGCACCTCGCGGAGGTCGTGCGTCTCCTGGAAACCGGCGATGCGCTCGCCGCCCACTTCGGCGTCGCCCACATCGAGGGTCGCGTCGAAGCCGAGCGTCACGGTCGCGCCGAGCCGCCGGGCGATCAGGTCGGCGATCTCCGCGCCAAGCACGCGCCGGTCTTCGGGTCCGAGGAACGGGTACATGGCGACCTCCCGCGTCCGTCGCGTCCCCGCGGGGGGGATTGCCCGCGCAGGCCGCCACATCCTCCTCCATGCGCGCGGGGCCGCGGCAGGCGCCGCGGCCCCGCGGACGTGACGGGCAGCTCGCCGACGGGATCAGGCGCTCGTGGTGGATGCCACGGCGGCCATCAGGGCAGCGGTGATGTTCGCGAGGGCCTGGCAGACGCTCGGTCCGAGCGCGTCGGCGCGCTTGGCTTCGGCGATCCGCTCGTGGGCGACCTTCATCTCCTCCCGGTCGAGCACACGACCGAGGATCCGGCACGTGTCCAGCAGCGCCGTCAACGCCCCGGCGCGGAGGTCGATGGGGTTGCCGCCCAGCAGGACGCCCCGCAGATGGGCGATCGTCTCGCCCTCCGGTCCGTGCTGTGCCTCCGGGTACCGCGAGCATGGGATGATGCGGAGGAACCTGTGCTCCTCCTCGCGCAGGATGCCCTCCGCCACGAGTCGAGCGACGAGGGCCTTGCGGTGCCCGCCCTGGAACGCGAAGGTCTGCACCCAGCTACTCGTGGGCTTGTTCCCCTTGGCCTCGGCGATCCTCGCCAGGGCGGCGTCCAGGACCTCATCGCCGGTCGCTTCCGAGGACCGCACGACCACGCGGCCGTCCTCGATCTCGACGCGGCCCTCTCGCACGAGATCGACCAGGATCGCGCCGGCGACCCCGTAGTCCACGAACAGAGCGAACGTGCCCTTGTCGTCGTCGAGCGCGAGGAGCACGAACTCCTCGGCGAGCGTCGGAGCCATCTACCTCCACCTTCCGTCGGTTGGGTGCGAAGAGCCACGCGCAGGGACGTGCGAGGGGCCGTTTCGTGTCGGTCGGATCGCCCGAGGGCGCCCACGCGCTCGACCGAAGATCCGGCGCCCGCTGTGCCGGTTGTCGGGGCCATCGTTCTGCCTGGGCGACGGCGCCGAGGCCGGAGCCGCCACCCGAAGGGCAGGCGAGACCGGCCCTAGCTCGTGCAGACAACGATCGCGGCCGTCGTGGCGCTCGCGCACTCGTCGAGCGCAGCCGCGATGGCGTCTCCGACGACGGCGCGATCCCGAGCCTCGGCGATCCGCTCTCGCGCCGAGTTGCGCTCCGCGTCATCGACCACCGCGCGCAGGAGGAAGCTCGAGTCGAGGAGGGCGATCAGTGCCGCGGCGCGGACATCCATCTCCGCTCCGCCGAGCAGAACCGATCGCAGGCGCGCGATGATCTCGCCCTCGGGCCCGTGCTGCTGCTCCGGGTAGCGGGAGTAGGGGAAGATCCGCAGGAATCGGTGCTCCTCGCGGCGGAGGACGCCGGCGCCGACGAGTCGGTCGGTCAGGGCCTGTCGGAACTCCCCCCGGGCCGCGAGCTGGAGCACCCAGGTGGCCAGCGTCTGTGGCCGGTGCGCTGCCGCGAGAAGCGCGAGGGCCTGGTCGAGCGCGTCGTCGCCCGTGGCCGCGGTCTCGACGACGGTCACCGTCTTGCCCTCCAGTGCGAGTCGTCCCCGGTCGATCAGGTCCACGAGCATCGCCCCCGCGAGACCATGTCCGACCCAGGCCGCGAAGGAGCCCTTGTCGTCGTCGAGCGCCAGGAGGAGATACTCCTCCGCAAGAGTCAGTGGCACGTCGATCCCACCTCCCGGGATTGCCTTCGCATGGTACACGAATCCGAGACGTCGCGGGGCGCCGCCGGTGGCGCGGGTCCCGCGTCTCTCGGGAAGGCGCAGACCGCCGCCGGAGAGAAGCGCCACCAGGGCCTTCATCGGACGACCACGGGAGGAACACCGCATGGAGTGGAGCTACTGGGGTCTCGGTCTGCTGCTCGCGGGCGCGGCGTCGGTTTCGGCGATGGATGGCGGCCCGGTGCGCGACCCGAGCGCGGAGGCGCGGATGCTCGCGGCGGAGACGCCTGGCCCGCTGTACCGCGATCCCGTCTTCGACGGCGCGGCCGACCCGATCGTGGTCTGGAACGCCGGCACGAGGACGTGGTGGATGCTCTACACCCAGCGGCGGGCGAAGCTCGATGTGCCGGGGGTGGAGTGGTGCCACGGCTGCGAGGTGGGAGTCGCCGAATCGCGCGACGAGGGGCTCACCTGGACCTATCTCGGCCACCTCCCGCTGTGGGCGCCGGATGCGGAGTACTCGTTCTGGGCGCCCGACGTGGTGCGCGATGATGCGGGCGTCTACCACATGTTCGCGACGTACGTCCCCGGCCCGGCGACGAGCCACCGCCACTGGGGGGGAGAGCGCCACATCCTCCACTACACCTCGCGCGACCTGTGGAACTGGAGCTACCAGGACCGGTTGCCGCTCGCCTCGGACCACTGCATCGACGCGACGGTGATCCGGCGGCCCGACGGCCTCTGGCGGCTGTGGTACAAGGACGAGGGCCACAACTCCGAGACCTACGCCGTGGAGAGCCGCGATCTCGAGACATGGACGCCCGTGGCCGATCCGGGCGTCTCGCGCCTCTACGGCGAGGGGCCGAAGGCCTTCCGCTTCGGCGGGCACTACTGGCTGATCAAGGACCCCGACAGCGGGCTCGACGTCTACCGCTCGGAGGACCTCGACGCCTGGATCTATCAGGGCAAGATCCTCGAGAAGCCCGGCCGTCGCAATGACGATGGAACCATCGGCAAGCATTGCGATGTCATCGTCTGCGGCGAGCGCGCCTACATCATCTACTTCACCCACCCGGACACCCAGAGCTTCCCCGAGGTGAACGGGGTGATGCCCTACGCCGCCCGCCGCAGCTCGATCCAGGCCGCCGAGCTGACCGTCGAGGACGGCGTGCTCGTGTGCGACCGCGACAAGCCGTTCCGGATCCGGCTGACGCCGCCGGCGCGGTAGCCGGGAGGAGGTGGCGATCGGTGAGCGTCCGCCTCTCGTTCGCGACCCCCGCACTCGATGGGGCCCACCCGTTCGAGCCGCTCCTGCTCACGCGCTCGCTCCGGCGGTGGGGTGGGGGGCTGGCCGAGGCGCCGGTGCGGGTCATGGCGCCTGCCGGGGCGCCGCCCGGGGCGGTCGCGAGCGCACTCGCAGCGGCGGGGGCGGAACGGGGCCACTACGCCGTGCCCGAGGCATTGGCGGGCCTCCCGTACGCCGATCTCGTCTGCGCGGCGGCCGCTGCCGAGGAGTGCGCCGAGGGTTCGTGCGACCTGCTCGCGTGGATGTGCCCCGACGCGCTGGTGCTCCGCGAGCCCGAGGCCCTGCTGCTCCCGCCGGGGACGCGGCTGGGCTGCCGGCCCGTCCACCACCGGCTGATCGGCTCCCTGTGGGAGGAGCGGCCCGACCGCTTCTGGTCGCTCCTCTACGAGCGCTGCGGCGTGGGCGAGGAGCGGCTGTTCGCGATGGAGACCTGCGCGGAGCACGAGCCCATCCGGCCCTACGTGAACGCGGGGATGCTCGTCGTACAGCCCGAGGACGGTCTCCTGCGGGCCTGGCGCGACGAGCTGTTGCGGCTCACGCCCGACGTGGCCTTCGCGCCCTTCCTGCAACGGAGCCGCCTGCACGCCGTCTTCTTCCACCAGACGGTGCTCGCCGGGGCGTTGCTCGCCCGGCTCACCCCGGCCGAGATCCACCTCCTGCCGCCCACGGTGAACTACCCGCTGCACCTGCACCAGACCGTCGCCCCGGAACGGCGCCCCACTGCCCTCGATGACCTGATCACGGCCCGTTACGACGACATCCGCGACCGACCGTGGCGTACCGCGCTGCCCGCGAGCGAGGCGCTGGGTGGCTGGCTGGCGGGGCAGCTCGCCGAGGCCGATGCCCAGCCGCGCGAACCCTGACCGGCGAAACGAATCCGGCCGGGGATGCGGCGGGGGAGTAGTATGGTACCAGTGCGTTCGATGGCGTATGCCAAAAGCCGCGCAATGCCCGACCCGATAGGGGGCTTTCCCGTGCGGCTACTCGTTGTCTCCCCGTCCTGGCTGCCAGGCCTGTGGAACGGGGGCAAGACCCTGACTCCCCCGATGGCGCTCCCCGTACTGGCTTCGCTGACCCCGCGCGACGTGCAGATCCACCTCGTCGACGAGCATGTCGAGCCCGTCGATCTCGACGAGCACGCCGATCTTGTCGCGCTCAGCTTCATGACCGCGGCGGCGCCGCGGGCGTACGCGATCGCCGACCGCATGCGCGACCGCCGCGTGAAGGTCGTGATGGGCGGGATGCACCCCTCGGCGCTGCCCGAGGAGGCAGCCCAGCACGCCGACGCGGTGATCGTCGGAGAGGCCGAAGGCCAGTGGGAGCGTGTGCTCGAGGACTTCCGCGGCGATCATCTCCAGCCGCTGTACCGCAGCGACGTCCGCCCCGACCTGGCCGGCCTGCCGCACCCGCGCCGCGAGCTGCTGCGGGCCGAGCGGTATCTCGTCAACAACCTGGTGCAGACGGCGCGCGGCTGTCCCCACGCCTGCACGTTCTGCTCGGTGAGCCCCGTCTTCGGCCGTCGCTACCGTTTCCGGCCCGTCGATGAGGTGATCGAGGAGGTGAAGTCGCTGCCGACGCGATCGGTCGGCTTCATCGACGACAACTTCGTCGCTTCGCCCGCGCGTGCGAAGCAGCTCTGCGAGGCGCTGATCCCGCTCAAGCTCCAGTGGGTCGGCCAGGGCGACTTCACCATGGCGAAGGACCCCGAGCTGCTGGACCTGATGCGCCGGAGCGGGTGTCTCGCGATGTTCGTGGGGATCGAGTCGATCTCGCAGGAGAGCCTCGCCGCGTCGCACAAGAACCCGAACGTCGGGCTCGACACCGAGGAAGCCATCTCCGTGATCCACCGCCACGGCATCGACATCGTGGGCTCGTTCGTCTTCGGGCTGGACGCCGACACGCCGGAGAGCTGTCGGAAGACCGTCGACTTCGCGATCCGTACGCGACTGTCGGCAGCGCAGTTCGCGGTGCTCACGCCGTTCCCGGGTACGCCCGTCCACGAGCAGCTCAAGGCCGAGGACCGGATCACCGACTACGACTGGGCGAAGTACACGATGGGCAACGTGCTCTACCGGCCCACGAGCATGACGGCCGACGAGGTGCGCGAGGCCCGGGAGTACGCCTACCGCCGGTTCTACTCCGCGTCGTCGATCGCGCGGCGGATGGCCGTCTGGCGGCGGGGGCGGCCCAAGCTCGCGCTGCGCGTGGCCCTCAATCTCAGCTATCGGCGGATCAACCGTGGCGGGCAGATCGCCAGTCGCGTCCCGCACGACGGCCTGATCGCGAGTTCGACCACCCCCGCGAACTAGAGCGGTTCCCGAGAGTCTCTGCGGGTTGTCGCTCGTCGCTCCTGCGCGAGAACGCACGAGAACTGCTCTGGCTCCCGAACGTGCGCGAGCCCGCCGACCGCCGCGTGGGGGCCGACGGGCTCGCCGGGAGAGACGCTCAGGCCGGAGCTACCACTTCACCTGCCACCGCGCCTGGTAGCGCATGTCGGAGCCGGCCGTCGCGCTGTTGCGGAGGAAGGCCGCCTCGAGACTGAGGCGGTTGCGCGCGCTCCAGTTGTACTCGTAGCCGAGGCTGGGGCCGACCCATGCGTTGCCGCCAGCCGCCGTGTCCGGATCGTACACATCCTGCCGGCCGAAGAATGTGTGGCGACCGGTCGTGTAGGCGGCCTCGAGGTACCCGCCTCGCACCGAGCGGCCGAACGCCCGGCCCGTCAGGCCCTCCGCCTGCAACTCCCAGGGGCCGCTCGCGTAGGAGGCGCCCGCGCTCACGATCCGCTTGGGGTCGGTGACGGTCGTGCCGGTCTGGGCCGCCGAGACGGCTCGGGTGTAGGTCCCGTCCAGGTAGGCGACATGGACCTTGCCCTTGCCGTTCGCGAAGGGCTGCAGGTAGCTCAGGATCCAGTTCTTGGCGTTGTCGTTGTCCTGGTTGTTGAGGCCGTTCCCGCTCATCACGCAGAGCGAGACCTGGCCGGCATGGCTGTTCCTCGAGCTGCTGGAGACCATGAGGCCAGGCTCGTACTGCTCGGGGAAGAGCGTGTTGTAGCCACGCGAGTAGTCGTGGGCGTGGCGCGCCGACGACGACCGGATCAGGTCGAGCGACGCCGGCGGGATGAACTGGCCGACCCGCACGCGGAAGTCGCCCTCGGTCCGCTCGATGTAGGCGTTCAGGGGCGTCACGCGGGCGTCGTTCTTGGCGATCGCGGTGTTGAGCGTCAGGAGGGCTTGGGTCTCCTCATCGACGTGGTACGTGAGCGTGTGGTAGAACCGGCGGATCTGGTACTGGAGGCTCGATCCGGCGATCCCGGCAGCCGGCCCGGTGTAGACCTGCACCTGGGCGTAGCCACTGTACTTCCAGCGCTCCTCCTTCGCGGCCGGAGGCGCGGCACTGCCGGCCGAGGTCTGAAGCGAGGCCCTGAGCTGCTCCAGCTCGGCGAGCTTCGACTGCAGCTCGGCGAGGGCCCGGTCGACCTCGGCCAGCTTGCTCTCGACGGCCCCGCCCGAGCCGTCGGCCGCCACAACGGCCGCAGGCAGCGCGGCCTCCTGCGCGCGGGCGCCTCGGCCCGTCAGTCCGAGGAGCGCGAACGCTCCCACCACCAGTGCAACCGTCGCACATCGCATTGCTGTGCAAACTCCCCTCAGGTTGTCGATCGTCCGGTCGGACGGCGCCTCTCCCGGTGCCCCGTCCGACCGCTCTAATGAGTCCTTCTCAAATACCGCAGTTGGTTGTCGGAGATGAGTCCGGCGTG
>CAZRDB010000126.1:719-14649 GCA_964598695.1 uncultured Armatimonadia bacterium | reverse complement strand
CGCGTTTTCGGGCGCCGTCGACCTGCCCTCCGAGCCCGACCGTGCGCTTCTCCGCGTGGCAGCCTACGACCGCTACCGGCTGCTCGTGAACGGTCGCGCAGTCAGCGTGGGCGACACCCCGTGGGATGGCGAGACCTACGACGTCACGTCGCTTCTCACCGCAGGCCCCAACTCGGTCGTCGTCGAGGCCGAGCATGACGCGTCGGCCCCCGCGAACTGCTGGCTCTGGTTGCGGCGCAGCCTCCCCGCGCCCGGGCGCTACGATCGCCTGACCTTCCGCACGCGGGGGGCGCGGGGCGACGAGTGGCTGTACGTCGAGGTCCTCGACGCCGACGGCCGCAGCTCCGGGCTCTACTGCCTCGAGCGCGGCCACCCCGACCTGATGCTGGGCTCCGGGGGCGAGGAGGCGGAGCACGTCATCGACCTGAGAGCCGACGGCCGACTCGACACCGGAGACGGCGACGCCTGCGACTTCGGGCGGATCGCCGCCCTCCGGTTCCGCATGGACCAGAAGGAGACCGCGCGTACACCCTCCGGTCGCGTGGTGCTCTCCGAGGTAGCCCTCACCGGGGACGGCCGCGTGGACCTCTCGGGCCCGGACGGCTGGACCCTCGAGCCCGGAGTCGGGGAGCACCGCCGCAGCGCGATCGAGCCCGAGGGCGACGCGGCATTCGCACTCCGGTACGACTTCGCCCCCGCCTCCGACCCGGCCGTCGCCGTCGACCTCCGGGCGTGGCGGGCAGGCGCGGAGATCGCGCGGCTCGTCAGCGGCCCAGACTGGGGAGCGGGGGGGAAGCCTGCCGAGGCCCGCCCCTCGCCGGCCGATCCGGTCTCGTGGACGGCCCTCGCCGTGCGGGGGCCCGACGACCCCGTGACGCCGGTGTGCACGGTCGCCGTCCTGCTCGACTTCGGTGGCGCCGACCGGTGCGCCGAGGGCGAGTCGCTCTTCGCGCGGGTGGTCCTGCGCAGCTGCGAGCCGGCCCCGGCAGTCACCGCCGAGGTGTGGGCCGAGAGCTGGTCGGGCGACGAGGTCTTCCGGGCGCCCGTGGAGCTGCGGTGGGACGGGACCGCGGGCCGAGGCGGCTTCGCGACGCCGGCGCTCCCGCCCGGCCTCTACCGGTTCACCGTCGAGCTGGCGGGCCGGCCCTCACCGGAGCGCCATAGCGCGCTGGCGGTGCTCCCACGCGGCGAGACGCGACTAAGCAGCCTCTTCGCCGCCCTCACCCCCTTGCCGCCGCGCGAGGGGCTCTGCGGGGTCGACCTCAACTGGTTCGACAGCCCCGCGCTCCTGCTCGGCATCCGCGACCAGGGCGCCAACCTCCTCCAGGTTCACCTGGGCTCCGGGCAGATCGACAACGGCGAGCTGGCCGATCTGTTCGCCTTCTGCAGGGCGACCGGTCTCCGGTTCGCGCTCAACAACGAGGAGGCGAACTGGAGCCCCTCGGCGGTCGCCGCGGACGGCCGCGACCGTTTCGTCGCGCCGGACGGCTGCCACCGGTGGGATCTCGAGCCTGCCGTGCTCGACGCCGCCGCGGCCACCGGCCTCTTCGAGGGCGTGGTCTACGACGAGGGCGAGCACATGCAGCTCTGCCGCAACTACTACTACGCCAGCCGCGGCATCGAGGACCGCCCTCCCTACCTCGTCGAGACAGCCGGGATGGCGCTCGCCGAAGCGCGCGACGCGTTCACCGCGGCTGCCCGCGCTGTCGACGGCTACCACCAGGAGCATGGCGCTCGGATGCTGGTCGAGAGCGTCTTCCCCGTGCTGTGGCACCCTCTCGCCGACGCGGGCGTGACCCTCTGCCCCAAGCTCCTGAAGGAGGACATCCACCCGGTCGTGCTCGCCCAGGCTCTGGGGGCGGCGAAGCAGTACGGCGCCGAGCTGTGGCTCACCCCCGACCTGTGGTACCTGGACGAGTTCCCCGGGCACACCGTGCAGGAGTACCGCGACGCGCTCAGACTGGCCGATCTCGCCGGCGTCGACAACGTCTACACCGAGGCGTTCGCGGCCCTCTGTCGCCTGCGGGGAGCGGCGTATGAGCTGACCGAGTACGGGGTCGCGCTCCGCGACTTCGCACGGACCACGCGGCCGCGCGACCGCGGCTACACCTACCGCGACTACGAGCCCGAGGTCGCGATCATCCGCTTCCCGGACAGTGACTGGGGCCAGGCGAGCTGCTACTACTGGCAGAGCCTCTACGGGGCCGCCAACCTGGCGCCGACCGAGGACACCGGCGAGTGGCTCGCCGTCTGGAACCTCCTTACCGGCGGCGCAACGCACCCCGGCGCCGTGAACGCGAACAGCTCGGTCTACGCGCGGGGCACATGGCGCTTCTCGTACCCCTCCGCCCCGGTCGCCGTCTACGACGACCGCGTCGGCGCGGAGCCGCTCGCGACGGTCGACACGATCTTCGTCTGCGGGATCTCGGTCTCCGGGGCGACGCTCGAGGCCGTGGTGAGGCGCGTGCAGGCGGGCGCGACGTGCTTCATCGCCCGCAGGCTGTGCCCGGAGGAGATCCTCCGACAGGCGCCCGCGAGCCCGGGCGAAGTGGCGGACGGGAGGGGCTCCTGGATCGTCGTCTCGGGCTTCCGTCCCGAGGACCTCGGCGCCTACGTGGCTCGCGTCCCCGCGGCGGGCGAGACGATGCGGCTTCGCTTCGGGGGTCGCGAGGTCGCGCTCCCGATGGGGAGCGAGCCATAGGCCGCCGAGGGCCCTGGGGCGGCCGAGCCGGACCCGCTCCCTCCTCGGCCGGGCCTCACTTCCCCCCGAAGTGACGGCCCAGTTCGTTGGCCCACCGGGCGCCGAGGGTCGCGCGGTGCTCCTCGATCCACTCCGTGAGCTTCGTCGTCCCGAGCGCCGGCTCGTCGGAGCGAAGGCGGCCCTCCATCATCGCGGAGATCTCGTGCCGGGTGAGGATCACGTCATGCACGAGCAGCCGGCCGATCAGGTCGGTCACGAGCAGCGCGAAGCTCGGCGGCACCGGCATCAGGAGGTTCGCGCGGCCGATCCCCCTCGCGATCGCCCGCAGCAGCTCTCGCATCGTGAAGCACTCGGGCCCGACGGTGTCCACCGTCACTGGATCCCGCCGCTCGCCCATCTCGATCGCGATCCGCGCGAAGTCGTACACGCAGATCGGCTGGATCGGGTAGTCGCCCCGGCCGATGAGCCCGAAGAAGGGCATCCGGCGGAGCATCCAGGCCATGTTGTTGACGAGCACGTCCTCCTCGCCAAAGAAGACCGTCGGCCTGAGGATCGCGTAGGAGAGGTCGGAGGCTCGGATCGCCTCCTCGATCCGCGCCTTGCCGCTGAAGTAGGGGTAGGGCGAGTCGAGCGACGGCTTGGTGATGCTCGTGTGGACGATCCGCTCGACCCCGGCCTCCTTCGCGGCCCGGAGCAGCGCGAGCGAGTTCTCCACCGCACGGTCGAAGGTCATCCCGTTGCGCTCGAAGCGGATCCAATAGGTGTTGTACAGCACCTTGGCGCCCTCGAGGCTTCGGCGCAGCCGGTCGGGGGCGTCGAACGAGAAGGCATGGGCCTCGACGGCCTCGCCGAACGGGTTGGGGCGGTCGGGCCGGCCGGTGAGGGTCCGCACCCGATGGCCGCGCTCGAGAAGCCCCTTGGCGATCTGCCTGCCCGAGTAGCCGAAAGCGCCGGTCACGACGTGCAGCTCCCGCTCCATCGGAACACCCTCTCTGGGCCGCACTAGCCCATCAGCGCCCGTGTCACCTTGGTTCCGGCTCCGTGCAGGATGTCCTCGCGGAGGTCGGCGTGCCGCGGTGCGGCGAGTTCGGGGTCCTCGGCTACGAGCGCCTCGGCGTCGACCCGCGCCATCTCGAGGATCTCGACATCGGAGAGCACGTCGGCCACCCGGAGGTCGGGAAGGCCGCTCTGGCGCGTGCCGAAGAACTCGCCGGGTCCGCGGAGCCTCAGGTCCTCCATCGCGATCTCGAAGCCGTCCGTCGTCCGGCAGAGCACCTCCAGCCGGTACCGCGCCTCCTGGCTCCGCGTGCCGCAGATGAGCGCGCAGTAGGAGCGCTCGCTCCCCCGCCCCACCCGCCCCCGGAGCTGGTGGAGCTGCGCCAGCCCGAACCGCTCCGCGTTCTCGATCACGATCACCGTGGCGTTCGGCACATCGACGCCGACCTCGACCACCGTCGTCGAGACCAGAACCTGGATCTCCCCCCGCGCGAAAGCGCCCATCGTCGCCTCGCGCTCCTCGGCCGGCAGGCGCCCATGGAGCAGACCGATCGTAAGCCCGGCGAGGTCTTCCTCGGCCAGCCGTTGCGCGAGGTCGGCGGCCGCCTCGCAGTCGAGCACCTCCGAGCGCTCGATCAGCGGGCAGATCACGTAGGCCTGCCGCCCCTTCGCGGTCTCCTTGCGGACGAGGGCGTAGGCCGCCTTCCGGCCCGCCGTCTTCGTCACGATCTCCTGCCGCCCCGGGGGCATCTCGTCGAGCTGCGAGACGGCGAGGTGGCCGTAGACGGTCAGTGCCAGCGTGCGCGGGATCGGTGTGGCCGTCAGCACGAGGAAGTGTGGGCACGTGGCCTTCGTGAACAGCTCGCTCCGCTGGGCGACGCCGAAACGGTGCTGCTCGTCGACCACGGCCAGCCCGAGCCGGGCGAAGTCGACGCCCTCCTGGATCAGGGCATGGGTCCCGACGACCACCGAGGCGTCGGCCATCCGCACTCGCTCGCGCCGCTCGTCGCGCACGCGTTTCGGGAGACTGCCCACGAGCATGGTCACGCCCACCCCCAGCGGCTCGAGCACGCGCCGCAGGTTGGCGAAGTGCTGCTGGGCGAGGATCTCGGTCGGGACCATCAGGGCGCTCTGCATCCCCGCGCGCGCGACCGCGAGCAGCGCGGCCATCACGACGGCGGTCTTGCCGGAGCCGACGTCGCCGTGGAGCAGCCGGTTCATCGGGGTGCTCGAGGCGAGGTCGCGGAGGATCCGCTTGCTCGCACGGCGCTGGGCCGCGGTGAAGGCGAAGGGCAGGGCGCCCTCCAGCTCGGCGATGGGATCGCCCGGCGGCCGCACGGGCAGGGCGATGCCGATGCTGATCTCGCGCCGGCGCTGGGCGACCTGCACCTGCAGCGCCAGCAACTCGCCGAAGGCGAGGCGGATCCGCGCCAACTCGTGCTCCTCGGGGTCGGCCGGGAAGTGGATCGTCCGGATCGCCTGCGCGAGGCTGAGGAGGCCGCGGTGCTCGCGGATCGCCGATGGAACGGGGTCGTAGTCGCCGTGGGCGTAGTGCTCGACCGCCTGGGCGAGCACCGAGCGGATCCGCCCCTGCGAGAGGCCCTCGGTCAGCGGGTAGACGGGGACGATCCGGCCGATCTGCGTCGGCGCCTGCTCGGTCCCGATCACCTCGTACTCCTGCACGACCATCCGGGGCCGGTTGCCCCACCGCTCCGACTTGCCGACCGCGTAGATCCGGTCGCCGCGCGCGAGCTTGCCTACGAGCCACGGCTGGTTGTACCAGGCCAGCTCGACCATGCCGGAGTCGTCGTAGGCCATCGCGGTGACGAGCGTCACCCGGCGCATCCGCTGCTCCTTGGGCTCGGCGCCGAGGCGGACGAGGACCCCGGTGGCCACGTCGTCCACCAACTCGCGCACCGGCGTGGGGTGGCGCCGATCCTGGTGGGCGCGGGGGAACAGGTAGAGGAGGTCGTAGGCGGTCGAGATCCCGAAGCGGGCCAGCAGCTCGGCCAGCCGGGGTCCGACGCCGCGGACGAACTGGACCGGCGTCTCGCGCGCCCCGCGCAGGTCGCGAGCCTCCCGGGCGTCGAGGGCGCGATCGCGCTCGCGCGCCGTCGCGCGCCAGTCGGCGGAAGAGGCTTCGAGCGACTGCAGCGCCTCTCGAAGCCGTTGCTCGATCGCGTCGAGCAGCGCTCCCCGCTCCTCGGGCTCGGCGGGCGTGTAGCGAGCGAGGAGGGGGGCCAGCTCCGCGAGCCGGCCGGCGAGCCGCTCGTCCGTGCAGGCATCGACCGCTTGGCCGAGCCACCGGACACCGTAGGCGCTGAGGCCGCCGCTGGCGACCGTGTCGTGGAGCCCGGCCCGTCGCTCCCAACCGAGAGGGCGGTCCAGCGCCTCGAGGGCCTTCCGCAGCTTCTCCCGGCGTGTCGCCGGCGCCGACTCGGGCATCGCCTGCTTCAGCTCTCCCCTCCGCCGCTCGCGGGCGACGCGGGGTCGATGGCGCGGAGCACCTCGGTCCAGTCGTAGACCCCGAGCGTCGTCCCGCCGGGGGGAACGATGAGGAACTCCTCCTCGTTCCACTCGCCGTCGAGCAAGCGGCGGATCAGTTCCATGCTGCCCTCGAGGCGCTCCCAGGCGAGGTCGGCGGCGGCGGCCCGCTGGGCGAACTTGTCGACGTAGCCCAGGTGCGCGGTCTCGGGCAGGTCGATGAAGGCCGCGGCGTACGGCTCTCCCCGGAGGGGCTCGGGATGCATCGTCTCCCAGATGTACTTCGCGTCCTCCGGCCCGAACTCACGCACCATCTCGGCGTAGCTGTCGCCGTAGTGCAGCTTCGTCTCGCCGTCCTCGACGCGCAGGAAGTAGTCGCCGCGCTCCATGTACCCGACCGAGCTGAACTCGCGGCTCGGCGTCTCCCCGAAGTGCTCGCGGAAGCGTGCCCTGGATCCCAGCAGCACCGTGCAGCAGTCGTGGGCCCGGGGCAGCACCAGCGGGCGGCTGCGCGCTTTGAGCCCCACTCCCGCATTACCGCACAACCCGTAGAGAAGCACGACGGCCTCGTAGGGTTTCGCCGATTCCTCGGTGCGGTCGATCTCCTCCTGAATCGCGGCCCGGAGCTTGTCCGCGTTGACGTGCTGACCGACCTCGAGGAAGACGGGATCGATGACCTGGGGCGAGCGCGCGATGCACCAGCAGGCCTCGCGCTGGAAGACGTTGCAGGCGATGAGCCGGAGCATTCGGGACCCCTTTCGTCCGGCCAGTATCGCCCGACGTACCGATCGCGCGCAAGACCGACCGCTCAGGGCGCCGTGGGCCCGGCCGGCGCCGCGCGCGGCACCCGACAGAGCAGCACGCCCTGCCCCGTCGCGACGAGGAGCAGCGGAGGCCCCGCGCCGTCCTCGTACCAGCTCAGGCCGGTGATGAGTCCCGCGATGGTCTCGCGGGCCATCACGCGGCCCTGCGCCGCGTCGACGAGCACGAGGGTCCCTCCGCCGCCCGTCAGCGCGAGCCAGGGCTGGCCCTCGGCGACCGCCGAGACGGTGGCCTTCGGGATCCCGGTCTCCAGGGCCCACAGGTGCCGGTTGCGAACGCCGAGGCCGTGGAGCTGGGGGAGGCCCGCCACGAGCGTCACACCCCCACCGGGCGGGCCGGCGGGCCGGACGAACAGCGAGAACCCGGCCGCCCGGGTGCTGGAGAGCCTGCGGCCGGCCGCGGTGTAGGCTCGGACCTCGTGGGGGCTGCAGACGACCTCCGTCGCTCCATCGCGGTCGGTGTCCGCCATGCACACCGACCAGACATTGCCGAGGTCGGGGTCGGTCCACAGCACCCGGCCGTCGTGGCCGAGCACCGGCATCCCGGAGCCGCCGTTGAGGCCCACAACCACCTCGTCGAGGCCGTCGCCGTCCAGATCGGCCGACCAGGCATCGTTCACCCCGGACGGCGTCCCGTACTGCCAGCACGGCCGGCCGTCGGAATCGAACACGTCGACCGATTGGCCCCAGTGGCCGAAGCCGAGGATCTCCGGCTCCGGGTCGCCGTCGACATTGAGCAGTCGGAGTGTGGTGTAGGGCACGGGGCACTCGGGCGGCGACGCGACACAACGCGACAACCGCGCGCGCGCGAGGACGCTTCCCGAGAGGTCGGTGGCGATCAGGTCGCGACGACCGGCCAGGTACAGCAGGCCCCGGCGCCCATCGCCGACGACGGCCGAGCAGGCGATGGGGATTCGGCCGACCACGATCGGCGAGGCAGGCAGTGGGCTCGCGGCCCCTGGCGAGCGGCCGGGGAGCCTTCCCACGGCCACCGAGCGCAGGCCGGCGAGCCCCCAGTAGGCGCCCGCCCCCGCCACCGCGAGGCCGGCAAGCGCCGTGAGGAGCCACAGAACCGCAGAGGTGAGCCGGCCCCGTGGCTCCCGTGCGGGCGGCAGGCCGGAGGGTCCGCCTTGCTGTGAAGGCTGCACCGGGACTTCCCCCTTCCCCTTGCCCGCTCGGGCGCGGGCATCGGGGAGGTTCGCCGGCGGCCGGCCGACTCCTGCGGCTCGGGCGATGCTACGCGTCGGCGAGCAGCAGGGAGAGGGCGAGGTCGGCAAGACGCAGACCGAAGACGCCGGTGACCGTCGGGAGGGTCCCCAGGACGCGACGCGCGGAGCCCGGGCCGTCACTCCCGACGGGTTCGCCCGAGAGGGCGCGATCGGCCGGCTCCTCGCTGTAGACGCACGGCACGGCGAGCGAGAGGCCGCGCTCGCGGAGACCTCGGCGCAACAGGCGCGCAAGCGGGCAATCATGGGTCTGCGCCAGCGTGCCCGTCCGCACGCGGGAGGGGTCGCGCCGCAGTGCGGCGCCCATCGAGCAGACGACCGGGACGCCGGCGGCCTGGCAGGCCGCAACCAGCGCGAGCTTGCCGGAGGGCGCGTCGATCGCGTCGACGACGAGATCGGGCCGCGCGGCGAGGAGCGCGCCCGCAGTCTCCTCGGTGACGCGCAGGCAGCGCGCGTCGATCGCGCACGAGGGGTTGATGTCGCGCACGCGGCAGGCCGCGACCTCGTGCTTCGGCCGCCCGAGCGTCGAGTCGAGCGCAAGCAGTTGCCGGTTCAGGTTCGAGAGGCAGACGGTGTCGAAGTCGACCAGGGTCAGGTGGCCGATCCCGAGCCGCGCGAGCGCCTCGAGCGCAACGCTGCCCACCGCTCCCAGGCCCACCAGGATCACCCGGGCACGGGCCAGGCGCTCGAGGCCCTCGGCCCCCAGCATCAGCTCCGTACGGGCGAATCGTTCGTCGTGCATAGCAGCTCCCCCAGGAAGCGGCGGGCGTTGTCCCAGGCGATCTCGGTGAGCGCCGCAGCGGTCAGGCCGCGCAGGCCGGCGACGCCTTCCACGATCTGCGGGAGGTTGGCCGGCTCGTTCCAGCACCGTCCGCCGTCGGCGGGGAGCTGGTGGGGACGGAAGGGCGGCGGCGGCGGCATCGCCGGGGCGTCGGTCTCGACAACGAGGCGATCGAGCGGCACGGCCATCAGGGCGCGCCGCGCCCGCTTGTGCCGCTCGTGGAGCACGGCTCCGCTGATCGAGAACCACCCGCCGAGCGGCGCGAACTCCTTCACCATCTCGGGCGCCCCGCTGTAGGAGTGGAGCAGGAAGCCTGCCTCGGGGGGGCCCTCCTGCCGGAGCAGGTCGAGCAGATGGCCGAAGGCGCGCACGCAGTGGAGCATCACCGGCCGTCCGAGGCGGTGCGCGAGGCGGAGCTGGATCCGCAGGGCCTCGGTCTGCTCCGGCAACGCGGGCGTGGCGATCGAGCCGTCGAGCCCCGCCTCGCCGATCCCCGAGGGGGTGGCGCGCAGGAACTCCTCGAGGCGGTCGGGCCAGTCGGGCGGTTGCTCGGCGATGAACCACGGGTGCAGCCCGAAGCACGGGACGACGCCGGGCTCGGTGGCCGCGATCGCGCGGGTCGACTCCCAATCGCCGACGTGAGTCCCGTTGCTCACGAAGTACTCGACGCCCGCGCCACGCGCCCGGGCCAGCACCTCGGGGACCAAGCCCTCCAGGACTTCCTCCTGCAGGTGCACGTGCGCATCGAGGAGGGGCATAGCAGCTCCGATGCCGTGGGTAGCTAGTCGCTCAGGTAATCGCGGAGGCGCTTCATGCGTGCGGGGTTCCGCAGCTTCTTGAGCGCCTTGGCCTCGATCTGCCGGATCCGCTCCCGGGTGACGCCGAAGCGCTGCCCGACCTCCTCGAGGGTGCGCGGGTAGCCGTCATCGAGCCCGAAGCGCAGCTTGATGACCTGCCGCTCCCGCTCGGAGAGCGTCTGGAGCACCCGCTCGAGCTGCTCGCGCAGGACGAGGTTCGAGGCGGCGTCGACCGGCGAGTGGACCTCCTGGTCCTCGACCAGATCGCCGAGGCGGGGACTGTCGTCCTCGCCCATCGGGACCTCGAGGCTCAGCGGATCGGGGGCGATCCGCACGATCTCGCTGACGCGCTCGACCGGGATGTCCATCTTCTCGGCCAGCTCGTCGAGCGTCGGATCGCGACCGAGCTGCTGCAGCAACTGCCGCTGGATCTTGTGGAGACGGTTGATGGTCTCGACCATGTGGACCGGGATCCGGATGATGCGGCCCTGGTCCGCGATCGCGCGCGAGATCGCCTGGCGGATCCACCAGGTCGCGTAGGTGGAGAACTTGTAGCCCTTGCGGAAGTCGAACTTCTCCACCGCGCGCATCAGGCCGATGTTGCCCTCCTGGATCAAGTCCAGGAACGAGAGCCCGCCACGGCCGGTGTACTTCTTCGCGATGCTCACCACGAGGCGGAAGTTGGCCTCGGCGAGACGCGTGATCGCCTCTTCATCCTTGAGCTTGACCGTGTCCTCGGAGACGGTGGTCGGGTCCAGGCGGTGGCTGAAGTAGGCGCGCACGTGCGCCTCCCGCGGCACCGAGCGCGCGCCGTCGTCGGGCCACAGCCACGTGACGCGCGGCGGCTCGGCCGTCTCACCGCAGGTGAAGTGCAGTTCGAGATCGGCGTCGAGCTGGCAGCCGTAGCGGTCCTTCACGCCCCGGTCGCCCGCCGCGACCCGCAGCACGTACTCCTCGCCCACGACCAGGTTGTCGGCCGGCACGTAGAGGATCCACCGGCCGTCGGGCGTGGCCAGCGTACGGCCGGCAACGGTGGCCGGACGGCCGCGCGGGGTCTTGGGCGCGCTGCGCAGCGTCACGGTGCGGGTGTTGACAGTCCGGGGGTTGACGGGACGCGAGAGTCGAACGTGCAGGACCTGCTCCGGCGCGCCGGGCCGGCCCGCGGCCGGGATCGTCTCCTCGACACTCACCGGCTTGGGCTTCACGACGCGGAACTCGATCACGTACTCGCCGTCGAGGTGGCAGTGGGTGCCGTCGGTGTGCGTTCCGAGCAGGCCGCGCGTGCCGCCGGTCAGCGAGATCCGGTAGGCGCAGCCGTCCTGGAGCTTCTTCTTCGGCCGAAGCCGCGCGATGTACAGCTCGCCCTCCGAGAGGATCTCATGGCGGAAGGCGATCTCGTCGCCCGTCTCGGAGCGCAGGGTGAGCGCGCCGCCCTCGATCGCAGCCGAATCGGGCTGGGCCGTGAAGTACAGATCGAGCGCGGCCGCGTGCGAGGCGGGGAGGTCGTCGATCCCCGTGAGGGGGCCGTCGACCATCGAGAAGCGCCGGCCGCCCTCCACGGTGCCGAACGAGAACGCCGTCTCCTGCGCGAGTGCCGTCGGGGGGCGCTCGGCACTGCCGGGAGCGCCGCTGCCGGCCGGACGGATCCCGTCCTCATCGCCCTCGATCGACAGGGTGTACACGGTGCCGTAGCCGAGGTGCTTGCTGCGCGGGCGGACCACCATCTCGCCGGTCTCGGCGTCGTAGTCGACGTCGCTCTCGGCCCGCTGGATCCGCTTGGCGAGGTCGTGCTCCTGCTCCGGGGTGAGCAGCGGGACGCGCCCGATGTCGCGGAGGTACATCCGGACCGAGTCGCTGATCGGGATGCCGTCGACGCTGTCGAAGGACTCGTCGCGCGTGGCGTACGCACGCCGCGCCGGGCCGACGCCCGCCGGGATCTCGGCCGAGGCCGGAGCCGCATCGACAACACGGATGTCCTCGCCCTCCAGGAGACGGTAGATGTCCTCCATCACCTCGGGGTCGTCGAGCAGCTTGGCGCAGAGGTCGCTGATGTCGTCGTTGCTGACGACACCATCCTCGCGCCCCTTCTCGAGAAGGAGCTGCATCTCTCGCGTACTGCGCAGGTCTTTCCTATCCAAGACGCATCTAGCCTCCAGAGGAACGCCGATGCCGGCGCTCCCCGTGATACTCCCTCAGCGGCCGGCCGATCGCTGGCCGGCTTGATCGGAGAAGTACCGCAGTAGCTCCTGGTACTCGACGAGCGCGGCTTGCTCTTCCGCGCTCCGCTCTTGCCTCGCAAGAATGCCTGGGACGGCTCGCTGCAGCTCCGCGAGGCGTTCTTCCTTGGGACGTTCGAGCAAGCGCCGGACACAGTCCTCGACGCTCTCCTGCCCTGCGCCACCATCGCCGATCGAGAGCTGGCTCCACCGGTGCGCCGCCTCGGCCGAGAGCCCCTCGGGGAACTCCGGCTGCGCGATGCGGGCCCCACTGCGGTACAACTGCTCGGCCCGGGCCGCAAGTTCGCGGTGAATCGGGTCCGCAAACAAATGCGGCGTGAGGCGGCCAAACACCTCTTCAGGCCGCGTGCTTTCTTGGGCTAAGCCTCTCAGGATAACCTCTTCGCGCCTTCGTGTCCCGATCGGAATCTCCGCCGCCGCCGCGGTGAGCAGTGTCTCGGTCACTCCTTCCGGCTGCGTCTCCTCCCGCGCCGGCCTCCGCTCGTGCGTGGCCGCGCGCGCGCGCTCCCGCAGTGCCGTCGCGACCTCCTGGCGCACCGCCGAGGCCATCGCGCCCGTCCGCTGGGCGTCTCCCATCCCCAGCCGATCGGCCGCGTAGAGCACGTACTGCTCCCGCGTCGTCGCCGACCGGATCCGCGCGATCGCCTCCACCGCCACCCGGACCTGCTGCCGCGTGATCGCCGCCTCGCCGTGCGGGAGCAGCCGGTCCAGCACGAAGTGGTACAGCGGCACCGAGCGCTCCACGGCGCCGCGCAGCGCGTCGGGCCCGGAGCGGCGCAGGAGCGAGTCCGGATCCTCCCCGGGCGGCAGCACCACCGCGGAGACCTCCATGCCCGACTCCTCGAGGTCATCGGCCGAGCGGATCATGGCGCCCAGGCCGGCCGAATCGGCATCATAGGCCATGACGACCCGCTGGACGTACCTCTTCAGCACCGACAGATGGTCGGCCGAGAGCGCCGTGCCGAGCGTGGCCAGGGCGTTCGTCACCCCCGCCTGGTGGCAGGCGATCACATCGGTGTAGCCTTCCACGATCAGGGCCCAGCCCTCGCGCTTCAGGCCGTCGCCGGCCTGGGGGAAGCCGTAGAGCTGGCGGCTCTTGTCGAAGACCGGCGTCGCCGGGCTGTTCAGGTACTTCGGCTGCTCGTCGCCGAGCGCGCGTCCGCCGAAGGCCACCACATCGCCCTGGCTCGAGCGAATCGGGAACATCAGCCGGCCCCGGAAGCGGTCGTAGGCGCCCGACCCCTCCTCGCGGGGCTTGAGGAGCCCCGCCTCCACCAGCAGGCTCTCCGCCCGGCCCCTGCCCCGGAAGGTCGCGCTCAAGGCATCCCACTCCGGCAGGCTGTAGCCGATCCGGAACCGCTCGATCGCCTCCGGCCCGATCCCGCGCCGCGCGACGTACTCCCGGGCCTCCTCGGCCCGCTCCGACCCGGCGAGGATCTCGGCCCAGTAGCGCGAGGCCTCCCCGTTGAGGTCGAGGATCAGGTCGCGCCGGCTGCGCTTCTCCGGGTCCTCGCGCCCCAGGAACCGCCGGCCCAGCCGCTGCGCCAGGCGATCGCAGGCCTCGGTGAAGCTCACGCGATCGGTCTCCATGACGAACCGGATCGCGTCGCCGCTGGCCCGGCAGCCGAAGCAGAAGTAGCGGCTCTGGTGCGGGATCACGTAGAACGACGGGGTCCGCTCGAGGTGGAACGGGCACAGGCCCTTCCAGTCGCGGCCCGCCTTGACCAAGCTGGGCACATGCTGCCGCACGACCTCGATGATGTCCGTCTGCTCGCGCAGCTCCTCGATGGAGATCCCGTCGTCGTGCGATGGGCACCGCATGAGGCTCAGATCACCGGCCCTCGTGGAAACGCAGCGGTCCGGGCTCCGAGGAACCCGGACCGATTC